>NZ_JASJOR010000050.1:0-38011 GCF_030068545.1 Xanthocytophaga flava
CAATCTTGAACTGTTGGCTCATTAGCAAAGTATGAACCGTAGAAAAGAGGGTTTGTATTTTCGTTTCCATACTTACTTAACCCAATACTTAACTCTTAAGTTGACAGCATTGAGCGGACGCTGCGTTTGAAATAGGCACGGGTGAATACCCGCACCAGAAACTTTCTTTGTTTCTAGAAAAGATATGGGTAGAAAAGATATGGGACATGATAAGGGTAGAACGTACATATTCCAGGCAAGTCCCCTATCCGCTTCAAAAATCTTTTAAAAATAATTCAACTTCTTTTAAGGGGTGGCTAACGGTTTCCTGTCTTAAGGCAAATTCTAGCATAAGCCTTACCATTCTATGTCGAAACTCTACCTAGCCTATTTAGTAATCCCCCTTTGTATTGTATCCCTGTTCTATTCAACTGCTCAGGCTCAGAACGTTACCTTTTATGAAAACTTTGATAATACCAAAATAGGCGAATTGCCTACTGGATGGACGTATTATCAGTCTGGAGGGAGTAATCCGGATAGTCACTGGATGGTCTCGACCAAAGACATGTTCGGATCAAAATTAGCCTGGAGTAACTGGGGAGATGATGCGCTGGCAGGTGATATTGATGAAGATTGGCTCATTACCCCTAAAATCACTCCTAAAAACGGCGATTTCCTTATCTTTGACGCTTCTCAGGTATTTGTCGACACAGTTTTCGGATCAAAATATCATGTATTGCTATCCACAAAATCCAATGCACCAGGAGATTTTACAGATACACTGGCCAGTTATACAGAAGAGGAATTTCCGGGATATGAAGAAACGTTATTCCTTGACTTGAAAGGATATTACAACAAGCCCATTTACATAGCTTTTGTTCATGAAAACAGCTCCGCAGACTGGCATAATGTAGATGACTGGTACCTGGACAATGTCTGGGTCCGCCCTAAACAACAGGCCGACTTTTATCAGCACGAAATCTATAGTCAGACCACGGATGTACTCCCCTTAAAATATGTAGGAACAGGCGTGATTGTTGGGATTAAACTAACCATTGTTGGAGATTACGATCTGGCCAACCTTACCTCCCTGACGTTCGCTAAAAAAGGCACGATTGATCCTGCCCAGATCACCAGTGCCTCTCTATATTCTACTGGGCAGGATTCGTTTATTAGCACCATTGATGAGGAAAATAGTATCCAGGGGGAGCTTTTTGGAACCGTTGCTACACCTGACAACACCTTTGAGATCAAGGGCAGTATGCAGTTGCCTGTAGGAGACAACTATTTCTGGTTGTTCTACAAGATCAACCCAGCGTATGCCCCCAACTATCCTTACGAGGACGCAAGTGTTGTCTTTACAAAGGTAGAGGTCAATGGCCAGCAACATGTCCTTACGCCCCCTGAAAAAACAGTGGCAAGGCCTATTGTAGAGTCGTCGCCTGCAAATGACAGTATCCAGCATGCCATAGAACTGTTACCCGTTGGGGGCAGATATGGTTCGTACAATACGCGGGCTCAACCGGAACCTGCATTCGAAAGTTTAGCCTATTGTGCACCGGAAGGGTATTTTGATGTATCCAATTCCATCTGGTGGTATTTTAAGGCTCCCTCTGATGGCTATATGACAATTGATCTTTCGGAGACTGATTTTAATACCATCTTATTGATTCTGGATAAGAATTTTGATCAGTTTGCCTGCAACGATAATATTTCACAGGAACAGCTGCAATCTAAAATCGTCGGCTATGAAGTCAAAGCAGGCCAGGAGTTTTATATCCGGGTAACCGGTGCAGGTACCCCCAATGATCCGAATGGGCCGTCTGGTATAGTGGTATTGGATTTCAACTTTACCAATGCTCCGCTGGGAACAGATGATTCGCATTACAACTGGGGTACACTTTCTGCTCCTTATCCTAATCCCTCGCATGGTAAAACCTATATCGATTTTGACGTAAAACAACCTTCCAAAATCAGTTTTGAGGTCGTAAATCTGGTAGGGGCATCGGTTTGGACTAGCAAGGAAAATACGTATGCGCCAGGAGTCAAACACATCGTACCGATAGACACTTCAGACTTGCCTGCCGGCACCTACATTTTGCATATCAAAGGAGATTCCATTCATGCAAGCCGAAAGCTGATTATAACCCGCTAACAAGATTATAGTCTGATAACAAACAGATTGATGCAAGAAAACGAACAAGAACAGAAGTGGTATCTGGCAGCCAAATACCTGACCAGCGGTTTAGACCAAGAAGACCAACCGGAATGGGAGGCGTTGAAAGACGATGCCCAGTTTCAGGAAGAGTTTGCCAGGCTTCGCAAACACTGGCACACCTTCGAAACCCTGCCCTATCAGCAGATTGACATCGCAGATGGATGGGATGCGGTTTGGAATCGGGTGAAAGAAAAAGAAAAAACCCAAAGAAAGTTTTCAGTCCCTGCCTTCGTACGCTATGCAGCCGTGATTGTGCTTACACTGGTTTCATCCTTTTTGCTTTGGCAATGGATGGGAAATACCCAATCGCAATCGGGAGCAGAGGATGTATTGACTACGATTGAAGCACCAACCGGATCAACCTCCCTGGTCACCTTACCCGATCACTCAAAGGTGTGGTTGAATGCAGGCAGCAAGATCTCCTTTACTAAAAATTATGGCGTCACCAACCGCAATATAAACCTGGAGGGAGAAGCCTTTTTCGATGTGATTAAAAGAGAGGTTGCCTTTCAGGTACATACACAGGCCCAGGATATTACCGTCTTAGGTACCGCCTTCAATGTAAAGGCCTATAGTGATGATCAAAAGGTGGTTACCACACTGGTCAGAGGCTCCCTGAAAGTAAAGCCTAAGGCAAGTGCGGCGAAAGAATATCTGTTGAAACCAGGGGAAAAGCTGGCTATATGGAACGACAAACTACGCATGGGCTTACCCGCTGGCGAACTTCAAACACAAATTGACACAGAAGTCGAAACCGGCTGGAAAGACGGATGGCTGGCTGTACGGGGAGAATCACTGGATGAGCTGGCCCGAAAGATTGAAAGGCTGCATGATGTAAAGATCATTTTTGAAACAGAACAGCTCAAGCAGTACCGGTTTAGTGGAAGAATTAAACAGTTAAGCCTGGAGCAGGTATTGAAAGCCATGGCCTTAACTTCTCCAATTGATTTTGTGATTCAGGAAAAAACTGTAACCCTCAAAGAAAATACGTCTACCCGATCCAAGTATCGTTCACTGGAAAATGTGCAAACCAAGTAATTACCTAAACTCAATGCCGATGATCAAAGCTTACTTTCTGACTATCTGACACTTTACTAAAAAACAAAGGCTCAAAAGATGGGGCAACATCTTCTGAGCCAAATGGACTGTAAACAGTCTGCCTCGTGCACACAGCAAGAACAGAATTCCTATTGTTTAACCCATCCTCCTAAAAATATGAAAAAAATAAAATACGACCAAGCGTCGGCCTGGTCAGTATTGCAAAAACTACGCGTATTTATGAAACTCTGGTTCTTTTTGCTGACCCCTTTGGGAATCCTTCTTGCCTCGCCTGCCAAGACGCAAACACTTACGATGGAGCTGAAAAATGTGCCGCTTCGGCAAGCACTCCTCCAGGTGGAAAAGAAAAGTGGCTACTCGTTTTTCTATAACGATTCCTTTGCAGACCTGGATAAACCCATCTCCATTCAGGTACAAAATGAATCCATCAAAAACGTACTGGAAATCCTGTTGACGCCCACCAACCTTTCGTACAAGTTTATGGACGGCAAGCTGATTGTGATTGCCCCCAAAAGCTTGATTACCCCCAAAAGTTCGCTGGAAAAGGTTACGATAAAAGGCGTGGTCACCGGTGCAAGCGACAAACAACCATTACCCGCTGTGACTGTCTCCATCAAGGGACAGCCCAAAGGAACCACAACCAATGCCAACGGGGAATATACCATTGAAGCAGAGACAGGCCAGACGCTTGTATTTTCATTTATCGGATACAATACCCAGGAAGTACTGGTTGGCAATAAAACCAAAATTGATATTGCTCTGGAAGCCGCTACGACCCTGTTAAACGAAGTTACGGTGGTTTCTACTGGCTACCAGGATATTGAAAAAAGACTTTTCACCGGATCGGTAGTCAAACTCGACGGAGCGGAGGTAAAGACAGCCGGCACAACGGATGTAGGCAGAATGCTACAGGGACGGGCAGCAGGCGTTTCGGTACAGAATGTGTCAGGAACATTTGGTGCAGCCCCCAAAATACGAGTCAGAGGGGCCACGTCCATTAATGGCGATAATAAGCCCTTGTGGGTGATTGACGGGGTCATTCTGGAAGATGTGGTGAATGTATCTACCGAACAGCTGACTACTGGTGATGCAAGCACCTTGATTGGCTCCTCCGTGGCAGGCTTAAATTCAGATGATATCGAAAGTATCAGTATTCTGAAAGATGCCTCCGCCACTGCCCTATATGGGGCTAGGGCTAAAGATGGGGTAATTGTCATCAAAACCAAAAAAGGTCAGCAAGGCAAACCTCAATTTACCTATACCGGAAATTTTTCCACGTATCTGAAACCCACCTATAACAGTTTCAACATCATGAACTCAGTAGACCAGATGTCGGTCTATGCAGAGATGGAACGTAAAGGCCTGCTCAATCACTCCGATCTTTCTAAAACTCCCAATGGTGGGGTATACAAAAAGATGTATGACATCATCAACCAGAATTATGACGAAACCACCGGGGAGTACGAACTGATTAACGACGATGCATCCAGACGAAAATTTCTCCAGCGATACGCATTGGCTAATACAGACTGGTTTGATGTGTTGTTCAAAAATTCATTTGTACAGGAACACTCCCTTGGATTTTCGTCCGGAACCGAAGCCGCCCAATTTTATTTTTCGGGAAGTTATTACGATGACAAAGGCTGGACCATCGCCGACAAGGTAAAACGATACACGGCCAATGCCCGGGGCGTGTTCAAACTAAATGACAAGCTCACTATTGGCATTATTACGTCCGGATCTGTACGTGACCAGCATGCACCAGGTACGGTTACCCGGCTGGCAAACATGGTTGAAGGCAGCTACGACCGGGACTTTGACATTAACCCGTTTAGCTATGCCATCAACACCAGTCGTGTCCTTACCCCGTACAATCAGAAAGGCCAACTGGAATATTTTACCCGCAACTACGCACCTTTCAACATTATCAATGAGATCAATCAGAATTACATTGACCTCAACCAGCTGGACATGCGGATACAGGGTGAACTCGGATACAAGCTGGGCAAAGGAGTGAAATACGATTTTTTAGGGGCGGTCCGCTATGTTAAAAACACGACAGAACATAAGGTAGAGGAAAATTCCAATATGGCCGAAGCCTACCGGGCAAACGGTTCGCAATCGATCCGTATCGGCAATAAGTTTTTATACTACAACCCGGATTATCCCAATCTGGACCCGGTCATTGTACTTCCTCAAGGAGGTTTTTACAACCGGACTGATGATCAGATGGTCAGCTATTATTTTAAAAATCAATTCAGCTGGAGCTATGTTTTTAACACCCTTCATACGATAAACATGGTGGCAGGTCAGGAGATCCGGCAGGTGGACCGGCAGAATTCCTTTAATAACGGCTATGGCTATCAGTATGGAAAAGGCGGCGTTGCCTATACCGATTATCTGGCCATTAAACAGCTTCTGGAGGGGAATTTTAACTACTATGGTATGAGTAATACTTACGATCGGTATGCGAGTTTTTATGCGGGTGGCACCTACTCATTCAAAGAAAAATACATTGCAAACGGAACGATCCGGATGGATGGCTCCAACAAACTCGGTGCCTCTAAAACCGCACGATGGCTGCCTACGTGGAATATCAGTGGGGCATGGAATCTGGATACAGAGGATTTCCTGCACGACCTTACGGCGATTAACGTGCTGACCCTGAAAGCAGGCTATGGGCTTACAGCAAATGCCGGGAATGCGACCAACTCTTCGGTGGTTTACCGAAGTGGTACCACCCGGAGACCTTACCTGAACGAAACGGAATCCCAGATCGGGATTGAAAGTCTGGAGAATTCGGACCTTACCTGGGAAAAACAATATGAAACCAATATAGGTCTAAATCTTGGACTCTTCAACAGGCTTACTATCACCGCCGATTATTACAGGAGAAGACAGTTTGATCTGATTGGGGTTATCAAAACATCCGGTATCGGTGGAGAAGCGTATAAGGCAGTCAATTATGCCGATATGAAATCGCATGGGGTGGATCTGTCTATAGGTGGCACGGTACTGAAGGGGACCCACTGGAGCTGGAACAGTACGTTTATTTTCAGTCAGAATAAGAATAAGATTACCGACCTTAAAAATCAACCCCGGATCATCGACCTGGTCTTTCCGGATGGAGGAGCCAAAGAGGGATATCCGGTCAGAAGTTTGTTCTCAGTGGATTTTAAAGGATTAGATCCCAACTCCGGCATTCCGCTATTTACGGATCATACCGGAGAAAAAAGTTCGAATGTGTACCTGCAAAGCACGTCTACCCAATACCTGAAATACGAAGGTCCCATTGATCCGCCCATTACGGGAGGGTTTTCAAACATCTTTACGTATAAAAACCTGACGTTAAACGTATTCCTGGCTTACCAAACCGGCAATAAGATCCGGCTTAATCCGGCTTTTAAAAGCTACTATACAGATCTGGATGCCACACCAAAGGAATTCAACGACCGGTGGCTGGTACCAGGTGATGAGCAGGTTACTCCTATTCCTTCTATTCTGGATGCAGTTACCTTACAACAACTTGGCGCGGTTTATCCTTACAATACCTATAACTATTCCACCGCACGAACAGCGGATGGTACCTTTATCCGATTACGTACGGTGTCGCTGATGTATACGCTTCCAGAGCGGTTACTGCGGGGATTTTCTATAAAAAATGCTTCCCTGGGAATAACCGGAACCAATTTGTTGCTTCTCTATTCGGACAAAAAACTATATGGACAAGATCCAGAATTCTTTGCCTCGGGTGGGGTGGCCCTGCCAGTAGCCAAACAAATAACGGCTACGCTTAAATTGAATTTTTGATACCATGCAATAATATATCTCATGCAACGATATTTAGGATTTATTTTTACTCTACTTCTTCTGACGGGTTGCGAAGATTTTCTTTCGAAAGAACCCGACAACCGGGCTAACCTGGATTCAAAAGAGAAAATAGCAGAACTGCTGGTGACAGCCTATCCGGAAGCAAACTATGCCGCCTTTTGTGAGGCTATGTCTGACAATGCGGAGGACAACCCTCAGGGCCAGATACAACCTATCAATTCAGACGCGTACTTCTGGCGGGATCACTCGACAACGGATCAGGATTCTCCGGAATATTACTGGAATGCCTGTTATGCAGCTATTGCCGCCTCCAACCATGCGCTACGTGCCATCCGGACGGCTCCGGATTCTATGGCTATGCAGGCATTAAAGGGAGAAGCCTTAGTGGCAAGAGCCTATTCTCATTTTATGCTGGTGAATTTGTTTGCTCAGACCTATGATTCTGCTACGGCCTCAACCAACCCAGGCATCCCGTATGTAACAGAGCCTGAAACGGTATCTTTTAAAACCTATAAGAGAGTCAGCGTAAAGGAGGTCTATAACCGGATCGAAAGAGATCTGCTGGATGGATTACCGTTGATTAATGATCAGGCCTATCAGACAAACGGCGGATCAAGCTCGGGTGTACCGAAATATCATTTTACAAAGGCCGCTTCCCACGCGTTTGCTTCCCGGTTTTATCTGTTCAAAAAGGAGTATACGAAAGTTATTGAGCATGCCAATCAGGTATTCATACAACAGGATATCAAAACACTATTAAGACCCTGGAATTCAACCTATAGAGGATACTCTGCCCAGGAGCTGTCCCTCAACTATACCAAATCCAGTGAAAAGGCAAATCTTCTATTGTGTGAGACAGCTTCTAACTGGGCACGATCCTTCCTGGGAAACAGATATTCTACAGGCCTTCAGAGATACCGGGAAATATTCAACACACAAAGTATGGTGGGCATGTATTCCTATTCTGTTTTACGATATCCTTCTCAAGCCTATGTTATTAATAAATTCAGGGAGCATTTTGTCAGAGTAGGCACCAATGCCAACACGGGCTTCATTTATACAATGCTTCCCCTTATTTCTGCCGAAGAGGTGTTGTTCAACCGGGCTGAAGCACATGCCATGCTCTTTCATTTCAATGAATCACTGGCCGATATCAATATATGGGTTAGTACAAGGGTCACCAATTATGATCCTGCGGTACATACTATAACGTTCAATAAGCTATACAATTACTACCAGAAAAATGTAAACCAGCAAGCTATTGTAGCGGGTATCCTGGATTTTCGCAGGGTAGAATTCCTCCACGAAGGGCTGCGGTGGTTTGATGTGTTGCGACACAAGCTTCCGGTCAGGCACACCACTGCGGATGGACAAATCCTTGATCTTTCTCCAACGGATCCCAGAAGAGTAATTCAGCTTCCTGTACAAGCCATCGCTTCAGGCGGTTTAGAACCCAATCCAAGATAAGTTCATTCAAAAAATTCAATCACCTGACGTATGCGTTATAGAAATAGTATTTTCCTGGTCCTCTTCCTTTTTATTGTTTCCTGCAATAAAGCAGATAAGCTTGACCCTTCCAGAGCGGATTATGTTACCAACGATCAAACCAATCCTCCTACCGAACTGGATACCTGGTTGTATAATTCGTTTACACTACCGTATAATATTCAGGTAAAGTACAGGTGGGATGCCTCTGAAACTCCTATTAGTAAGATTCTGGTTCCACCCGCTCCCACTAAAGTGTTGCCGGTCATGGATGTCGTAAAAAAGGTCTGGATTGATCCGTATGTAAGCATTGCCGGTGAAAACTTTATTAAAAAGTACTGCCCCAAGCAGTTTGTATTAACCGGGAGTGCCAGCTACAACCCGGATGGCACCTTTACGCTGGGCACAGCCGAAGGAGGCCGGAAGATTGTTTTATATGTGGTGAATGATTTTGTAAAGACTGATCATTACTCGGTAACGGAAATGATCCATACCATTGAACATGAGTTTGCACACATCCTGCATCAGAACATTTCATATCCCGGAGAATTCAAAGAATTAACCACCGGCCTATATACGCCAAACTGGGGATTTGTTTCACTCAGTCAGGCAAGAGCACAGGGATTTATTACCTCCTATGCCATGTTGTCTCCAGATGAGGATTTTGTGGAAATGATTTCGATGATGCTGGTGGAAGGAAAAAAAGGATATGAAGGCATTCTGGATTGCCAGACTACAGCGGCCTCCAGGCAAATCCTTCGAAAGAAAGAAGAACTGGTTGTCAGGTATTTCAGAGAGGCGTATAACATTGATTTTTACCAGCTTCAAACCAAGGTACAGGAGGCCATACAAGCCATTGCCCCGCCAGAGAACGAAGGAGAGGAACTGCCGCCTGTATTTGATATCTGGGGACTGGACAAACAGAATAAGGCGATCCGGTTTGACCTGACGACGATGAACGAACCTGCTTCGTTTGTCAGCCGGTATACGTATGACAATGCCCGCCTCCATGCGGTAGGTTTAAACCTGGATTACTCCTTTAAGCTTGTGTATATAGGGGAAGAGGAAGTAGCCCTGAAGCTGTATTATTCTAAACCCGATAGTGAGCCACGGGAATACTTTGAAGCCACCTTCTATTTCTTTGTTACTAAAAAGCCAAACGGTACAGTTACACTGGAGTTTTATAACTCGGATGAAAATGGAGCGTACCTCAATGAGCAGCTCGGCGCGAATGATATTCTTGATTTTTTTGCCAATCAGACCTTTACCATTAACTGGCTGCCTTCCTGTGGCACCACTCAGTATGTAGGGTTTTATCCTGTAAAATCGCCTGGCAACTACTGTTTTGGTGTTCCCGGTAATTAATTAACCTTAGACATAACATCATGATTCATAAGCACTCTCTTTTATTCCACCTATTCCTTACAGTTTTTGTATGTGGATTTTTGCTCTCGTGCGAGAAAGAATATAACTCTATCTACGATCAATCGCCCGATGAACGGTTACGAAAGACATTGGATGCCTACAATGATTTACTCTTATCGGCTCCACATGGCTGGAAAGGCACCCTGAAGACTAAGCTTGGACCTGTATTCTTTTATTACTTCGACTTTCACACTGAAGGCAAAGTAACCATGTTAGCTGATTTTAACCAGACTACCGCCGGCACCGCAGCCGAAGGAACCTGGGTACTGAAGGCATTGCAACGCCCAACCCTTAGCTTTGATACCTACTCGTATATTCACTTGCCGGCAGATCCCAACGGGAACGTCAACGGAGGGGACAACGGATCAGGCTTGCTGTCTGACTTTCAGTTTGCCATAGTCAGCACTGCCGGAGACAGCATTGTATTGGAAGGGATACAAAATAAATCCAGCATCACCCTTACCAAGGTGACCCAGCCGGAGGCTGACCAGCTAACCAGTGGGCAGATGAAAAACATGCTTCAATACGTGGCAAGCCATAAAGGTCTGCGTTTGATGCTGCCCGATAAGACAACGATTCCGTTAGCGATCAGTACCCTGACTAAAACGATAGCTTCCCAATACCTCTCCGCAGATGGATCAGAGATAGAGGAGTTTACTACGCCATTTACATTTTCCCCATCCGGCATTACCTTAACAACTGCGTTTACCATAGCCGGAGCTAGTTTCAAAGAACTACACTGGGACGTGGATAAACAGGAATTTTATGTAGATACCACACGCAGGATTATTAATGACAACTCGCTTTTCATTCTTACTCCCAGCATTCCCCTTTCCAGTACGCTGGGATCGAAGTATGCTTTTTTCCAAGTTCCTGAAAATACCGATTTCTATCCGTTACTGGGGCAGTCGAATGAGTTTCTATCGCTGTACAGTCAGGCCAGAGAAAGTATGCTTGCCGGTGATTATAAACTGACGCTCAAGCAGATGAACTTTGTATTTAAACCCTCCACGCATACACTGCTGATAGATGTTTATGTCACGCAAAATGGAAACCTGTTTTTGGGTCAGTATATGTATACATATGAGTTGAATGAGGCGGGTATTTTCAAGTTTACGTTTAATCAGGCAAACGACGTTGCGTGGGCTATTCAGGGTGATCTGTCAGCGTTACTCAGTTATATTGACAATGACACTTTTACTGTGAAATATATTGGCGGTGCCCATCAGTTGCTGGGAGGAATGTTTAGTCAGGAAAATACAAACTTTTCTTTCTCAGGTTACTTAGGTAACTAACATGGGTGATCCTGAATGTGGGATGTGAGTTTGTTTTACAAAACCAGCGTTTATGCTTTTGAACAGAGTATAGACGCTGGTTTTTCTTCTTCTTATCGTTACGTGTTATCACCAACGACCTATTTCCTACTGTAATCTCTCTGGCTGAGTTGGTTTAAAGTCCAGCGCATTTCTCTTCTTATCACCTTTCCCTAGTTTGGTTTATTGTCTCTTACATCACTCTTCTTGTGGCCTCTTACTTTTTTGCTTGTCCAAAAAAGTAAGCAAAAAAGGACACTTTTCTCCGATCCTCCCCCCCACTGGCCAAAGGCCAACCTCGCGGAGAAAAGATTGCCAGCGCACCTACACGACCACACACGATTGAAGTTTCCTTTGCTCTCTTTGTACCAAAATTTGTCTGCATCTTCACAAAGGATTTGAGACAGGATAAAGGGGCTTTCATTTATCTTGTCCCATAACTTTTTCAATTTTGCAGCTTTTAGGGGATAATCTCTTTTTTGTGCCATTACTCCCTTCCTGTCCTCCTGAAAGGATCTTGTGGCAAGACCGGCGGCCTTTCCGAATGGTGATATTTTTCACTCTCAAAAACCAAGCAAGGCTCTATTTGTCACGAGATCCTTTCAGGAGGACAGGGAGAGTGTTTTCTTCTTTATTTACAAACCATGTTTCTGAAAAAGTTATGGGACAGGATAAGGGGCTTTCCTGGTGGCAGAAAGAAGGCTAACACACAGCTACAACGATTCGCGATTGAAGGCATCGTTGCTCTCTTTGTAGCTTTTTTCTTTGAATACAAAGGATTCAAGATACGATTTTCAATACCCTATCCTTCGCTGAATAAGGAGTCAAGTCCCCCTTTTCGATAATCATAAGCAGCATTAAGAAAGCCTTTAAAGGTATTGATATTGATTCCTTTGACTGTTTTTCGATTGACATAAATTGTTGTATCACGCGTTTTGTTTAAGATAAAACGCGTTTTTATGATTGTATCTTCTGAACAGTATTTATCGATCATGACATACCTGTTATCTCTTGACATCATAAAATTATCTATTTCAACTTCATCAGACATATATGAAAAATCAAATGTCTCCTCATGCAATAATTCATCATTTACCTCTATTTGCAAATGATCTCCATTTTCTCCATATCCTAAGCCAATATAGATACACTCTTCATCTTCCTTTGTCAGGAAGAACCAGATAATGACAATTCCCATAATGGCAAATACCAGAAGGATTAGTTTGTTGCGTCTCTTCATGTTACCTGGATTTCCTTTACTACTATAAAGGAGTAAAAATTGAACAGCAGTGAATCTGAACGGTAGCTTTCGTTGTTTAGTAAAGTTTCTGAAAGCTGGCCTCTTCCAACCATTGCAGTAACCTCTCTCTGTGTTCGATCTGGGAAGGAACCCAGATCACATCTTTCCTGTTTTTAGTCCGAAGTGAAACAGGTAGGGATTTGTTAAAAATGAGAATATCCCCATTTTTTTCCTGTTTATAGTTAGCTTCCTCCCATTTGACAAACACATAGTCTTCGAAGGGCTCAATCTTCTCTATTCCTCTTTCATCCAGAATTAAACGATAGGACACGCCTGTCTCTTTAGCCGCCTTTCGGGCAATATAAAACGAAAGCAAAACAAGCATCGTACTTACAGGTCTGAGTATAGAAAAAACTTCATTGTCAGGCACTGTTAGCCATAAAAGAATAGCAATTGCCCCAATAAGAGAAAGAACTAGAACCAGCTTTCTGTTAAATCGTTTTTTAAATTCAGGCAGGCTTTCTTTTTTTATTCGCAATTCCGTTTTACTTATCATAGTCAAGGTGGATAAAGAGGATATAAGTTCTTTTGCAAGTAGACTAATGCAAGTAGTCTAACTTCTGGCTAAACCTTATTTTACCAATTGTTTACTGCCATATTCTACTTTTTTAGCATCCAGGATCTGAAGCAAAGCCTCTTTGTCTTCAATTTCATTTGGTATTCTGATCACACCAATCCCCATAAACCATCTGATAAAACCGGGAACTGATGTATCAATAACCCAGATCTCGTCCTTTTTCTGAGAATAATCCATGCCTGCCCAACTTATAAAACTGTAATTTACCCCATAACCTATGTGTTCAATGCCTTTCTCATTCACAATGAATCGGTATGTCTTTATTTCTTTCGTTATTTGACCATTTACATACAGACTAAGTAGTAAAAGGAATATAGTTACTGGGACACCTATAACCAAGGTTGGGAGCAGGTCTTCTGAATATGCTACTGCCATAATCAGCCAGATAACTAAAAGAATACCAGGTAAATAAAACATCTTTTGATAAAATAGACGTTTAAAACGTTTTCTTACAGACGGGTAAAGCTCTGGGTTAATCCTAAATTCTATTATTTGTTGCATATGGGATAGTCTTTATTCTTTTTCGCCTTTATTCTAAAAGCTCTTTCCTCCCTTCATTGGTGTTATTTACCAACGACCACTTCCCCAACCAGCTTTCTAGTAAATCGTTTTTTGAATGCAGGCAGGCTTTCTTTTTTTATTCGCAATTCCGTTTTATGTATCATAGTCAAGGTGGATAAAGAGGATAGAAAACTGTAGTTTAACTTCTGGCTAAACCTTATTTTACCAATTGTTTACTGCCATATTCTACCTTTTTAGCATCCAGGATCTGAAGCAAAGCCTCCCTATCCTCAATTTCGTTTGGTATGATAATGACACCATTCCAGGTAAACCATCTGATAAAGCTGGAAACAGAGGTATCAATAACCCAAATCTCTTCCTCTTTTTCAAAATAATCCATATCTACCCATTCTATAAATTTGAAATTTACTCCAGCTCCTATGTGCTCAATTCCCTTATCATTTACAATAAACCGATAGGTAATTAGTTCTTTTTTTATCTGTCTATTTGTCACAAACGTTAAAAGTGTAAATGGTAAACAAAAGACAACCCCATAAAAGAATGGTATTAAATCTCCAAAGCGTATCACACTGATAATGAGCCAGATCAATAGAAGGAATCCTGGAAAATAATAAATCTTTTGATTACCTCTTCGTTTAAATCTCTTTTTAACAGAGGGGTAAAGTTCTGGGTTGATTCTGAATTCTATTATTTGTTGCATATGGGATAGTCATTATTCTTTTTCGCCTTTACTCTTTCAAGAAATTGTTTACTGTATACCAGGGATTAATTAGAGTGAGCCAATTGTTTATAAGCGTATTATTTTTTCCAATTACTGAAGGCATATATATACCTCCAGTATAAATAAATCTATTTTACCAGAGTAATATACTAAGAAATCGCTCTTTTCCATGTATTTTTTTTACCAATTTATTTCCTACACCCTATGCAGATCCAGTTGGAGAGAACGAGTGGAAAAGTGGTATTTTTGCAAACATGAAAACTCACCCAGGCAGCAGTTGGACAGTTGGAAAGAGCTTGCGCTTGATTACAAGACAGTTGAGTCACTAACGGCTGAGGTAAATCTGGTTAACTCCTCGGCCAGGATCGGGGTCAGCTTTGATGACCTGACTGTGACAACAGAGCTGCCAGTGATTGTACAGGAGAATCACAGAGTTTATCCCGCTTTTTCAGCGGGAATCCATGGGGCTTGAATCTGATAGGTATTGAAACACAAGGTAGTCCCAATCATGAGTTGCAGTATAATGACAAGGAGAAACAGGAAGAGTTTGGACTGAACTGGATGGATTATGTAGCCAGAATGTATCTGGCTACCTCTGTATTAAAATAAATTTTTTTAAGAAATACTTGCAACCTTTTGTGTTTTTCATGGGTCATATAAAAAAACGATAAAAACATGAAACACCTGTTATTCGTGGCTATACTTTTAGCCTTCACTCAATGTAGTACAAATTCTGTTTCACCAGTAGAAAAATATTCCAGTACAAACCTGGTTGGACGCTGGGTATGGGTAAAATCCACAGGAGGATTTGCAGGTACCACGTATACTCCCGAATCTACAAACACAACAATGGAACTGGAGTTTACATCTGATTCCCATAAGCGTGTTTATAAAAATGGTCAGTTGATTTCAGACCTTACTTATCACATTGTACAAGATACTAGTATGTATACAGGGAAACCAGGCCCTCTGATTGAGTATGATCAGGAAGGACAAAGAGTAAGCTATGATTTTGAGAAGGGAGACTTAATTCTAGCAGACGAATGCTATGATTGTTTTGTGAGTCGGTATACTCATAAAGCATCTGGTAGTGATTAAACTATAGAAGATTCTTTCAAACAGCTATACATTTTTATTTACTCACTAAATAAGACATATTTTATTTAGTGAGTTTTTTGTTTATACACAAAAGATATCATAAAACTCTTCTTTTTTGAGTGAACGTAAGCGTCCGGCTTATCTGGTTCCATAACTTTTCTGGAAATGAGTCCAGTAGACAAAGAGAAAGCACCAGTTCCTGTCCTCCTGAAAGGAACTGGTGGCAAGACCGGCGGCCGATGGATTTAGAATGTGTTTTTCTCTCAGAAAGGAAACATGGCTCTATTTGTCACAAGATTCTTTCAGAAGGACAGCAAGGGGATTCCTCTCAGAAGGACACAGTGGATGTCCCTTTCAGGAGGACAGGAAGAGTGTTTTGTTTTCCCGTCGTTTACATCTTTCCGATCATTACCCTCCCGTCGTTGGTGTTATTCACCAACGACCTGCTTCCCACCATTCATAATGGTGATAACACGCAAACTGGGAAGGAATAACATCTTTCGCTTAAAATCCAGCCTGACCATGTATCTGGATAAGTACCTATTATTCGGCCTTCACCTAGTCTGATTGTGCCATAGCCCCATTATATAGTGCTCTCGGGTAATCGGCGTAGCCGTTTTCTCCACCCGTATAATACGTTTCCTGATTGCCTTCCGCTAGTGGCAGGTTATGCTGAAAGCGTTCTACCAGATCCGGGTTGGCAATAAAGGGAGTACCAAAAGATACCAGGTCGGCTGTGCCTTCCCTTAGAATGGCATTGCCACTTTCCTGTGTAAAACCCAGGTTCACCATGAGTCTGCCCCTGTAGTTCCGACGAAAATGACTGAAATAATCATCCTGTAATATCGCTACAGGTGTACCGGTTAAATCTTCTGCCGGACCCACAATCTGCAGATACGCCAGGTTGTACTCACTTAGCTTTCTGAGGATATACTGAAATATGGGTATCGTTTCTTCATCTGGCGTGATGATGCCCACATGGCTGAGTGCTACAGGCGTAAACTTAATGGCTACGCGTGTATTATCCCAAACTTCCAGGATGGCCTCCAGAATCTCAAAAATAATACGGGCACGATTTTCAATGCTGCCCCCATACGCATCGGTACGGTGGTTGGTAGCCAGACTTAAAAATTGCGGAATCAGCATTCCTACCTGTGCGTGGATTTCCACCCCGTCAAACCCTGCTTCCTTCGCATTTTTAGCTGCCTGCTTATAATCCTGTATCGTCTGTTTGATTTCCGCAACGGTGAACTCGCGGGGTGTGAGTGAGTCTTTGAAGCCCTCAGGCGTAAACGAACGTGTCTGCGGGTTAATGGCCGAAGGTCCGGCTGGCAACTCACCCCCGAAGAAATCCGGGTGGGACACCGAGCCAACATGTCCGAGCTGGGAGAAGATCAAACCACCGTTGGCATGTACAGCCTGGGTTACCAGCTTCCATCCTTCAACTTGCTCCTGGGTATAGATACCGGGTACATTGATAAAACCGATAGACTTGGCACTCACCCAGGTGCCTTCACTTAGAATTAATCCTGCTGATGCGCGCTGGGCATAATACTCGGCCATGAGAGGCGTAGGAACAAGGCCTGCATTGGTGGCACGTCCGCGGGTGAGTGAGGCCATTACGACCCGGTTCTTCAATGTCAAGTCACCTAGCTGGTATTCTTCTAACAGAGGTTGTGCTGTATTTTTCATTATCTTTTCCGTTGTTTTTTTAAGCAAACTTCGGACTTAGGCAGCAGCAGCACAATATGGGAGAAACTTATGGTATAGGGATAAATTTATCCCCTATACTCAATTGAGATATAATCCTTATTTTTGAGTAAAGTTAACAGCATACGTAAAGCTCCCATGTACGAAAGAAAGATTCCTCTAACGATAGATTGTGGCCTGCACCTGACCCGAGAGGTGCTGAACGGCAAATGGAAACCGGCCCTTTTGAAAGCTATTTCGCTGGATATAAAGCGGCCAAGTCAGATGCTGCGCCTGTTACCCGATGCCACCCGCAGGGTGCTGAACGTGCAGCTTAAGGAACTGGAGATGCATGGTATGGTAGAGAAAAAGATTTTCCCTCAATTACCGCCTAAGGTAGAGTATTCCTTAACAGCGATCGGTTGGTCCCTGATGCCTATTATTGATGCGATGGATCAGTGGGGAGATGCCAACCGCAGCTTTTTGGAAACAGTCATCACCCAGGACCCCAAAATTACACAAACGGCAAAGTCAGCCTGCCTGGCTTACGGGCAGATAACTATCGAACGCAAAACCGGTTAAGGTTTTCAGTGATCTTCTGCCTAACCGTTGGAAAAAGTAAGGGCAGACCATTTCATCTAATTCGGACGAATACTTTTCATTGAGTTGAAGCGTATTTATTGCTTTCTAGTATTTCGAAAACTTCTTTTTAGGGATAAAATCAGAAACTGTTTGGGAAAACTTACTACCAAGGTAATTTTACGGTTTCCCATACAACACATCGTTTGAATCTGCGTATGAGATATTTGGTTACGCTGGTTAAGTTTCCCCGTAATTTCTTAGTGCTTTAACACCTTTCCAGTAATTATCTTTTCTCCGTAAGCCAGCTTGATGATATACATCCCCCCCTGAAGTGAACTCATATCTAGTTCATGGCTAAATTCTTCCTGGTTTTTCACGAATCGGTATGTTAGAACTGCCTCGCCCATTCCATTTAATAAAACAAATTCCATTGGACCATACCAATCGTTCTTTAAAGAAACATCTAATTTATTTAATGTAGGATTAGGAAAGGTACGTATGACATCCATTGTGTCTGTTTTTACTACAATTGTAATCAATGCACTACTGTGCATTGAAATGTTTTTCTCCTCAGTTACTGAGACTGTTAAAAAATAGGAATCCCCACTACTTGACAAAGCAACAGAATCATTCACTGAAAGGATACCTGACTTTTTATCAATGATGAAAGCATTCGCTAAATTCCCGGCAGTTATGCTAAAAGCCAATGAAGCGTTCTCCTCATCGGTGGCAATTACCTTTCCAACCATCTGTCCTTTGGAACTGTTTGCAAGTACTTCAAATCGTTGAGCGATGATTTGTGGGGGTGTATTGGTAATGGGTTGAGGTGTATAAAAATACCGATATACGAAGCCTTCTTTTTTATAAGCCGAATGGTGAAAATTGCCTCCTATCCAAATTTCGCCATTCGCAATCAGTTCCGCACAAACGGCAGCATTTTCATCACCATAAGCACTTTCCCTTTGAATCCAGTCAACTATCTGTCCAAGCTTGTTCAAACGACAAATCAATACAGATTTGGTTTTTCGAGCGTTTATAGAATAGCCCACTATGGTAATGTAACCAGAAGGATCAAATACCATATCTATTGCTTCACTTTGGTAGTTGATATCTGTTTCCGTAAATGTCCAAACTTCTTCTCCGGTTAAAATATCAAGTTTGGAGACGTGTAATAATGTGTCGGAACCAACGTTGACTTTCCCAACTAAATATATGAAGGTTTCTTCCCCGGCAATCATTTTTTTGACCTTAAAACCAGTATAATCCTTCTTCCACTTTATCTTGTTGGTGTTATAATCATATAGGTAAACCTTGCTACTGTCGAGGTAATCTCCTGCCACCACAAAACGTTGACCAGAAACAGACAAAACATCCTTTACTTGCTGAAATGGAATAGAAGGTGTCTTAAGCGTTTGGTAAGAAAGCGTATAAAAAGTGGTAGTAGGTAGAGATAACCGTTTGATGTCATCGACCTGAAATACGAGCAAGGTATTTCCATTCAAAGGCTTCATTACTGGAGTATCCCGACCATTTTCCCAAAAAAAGCTATTTTCTATTCTTACTGGATTATCGGACCATTGCAGAAGGTATACGTCTGATCCAGTGTTAAACTGGGCAGGTACTTTATAGAAAATATGCGTATTTTCCGATGCATTTACAATCTGAAGAGGGCTTGAACTCTCTCCTAACATATAGCCATTTTCCCCAGTATAGGTTGTTTTAAAATTACCCAGTGTATCTAAACGGTAAAAAACGGCACTGGCAGGATTAATTGTGTCGGTTGCAAGACCAGATACGTTTAAGTAGCCATCTGTCCCTGGGACCAAATCGACTCCAGTCACTTTGAAGTTCCTCAAAAGTGTCTTTGACCACAGTAACTTAAAATCCCGGTCATACATTTCCACGTTTAAAAGTCGCCCAACCTCTTTCAAAACAGCAACTTTAGAGGCCGATACCTTTTTGATAGCAACGGTTTTGGAAGCATAATAAACAGTATCTCCATCTATATATGTGCGCTTTTGTATTTTTCCACTATCTGGGTCTAATTGTACCATTGTCAAAATACTACCATTGTAGCCAAATTTGCCATCATTTGGGTGGTAATAATATCCCTGTAAATTACCGATGAAATAAGGTTTATCATTAACAACCAAACTGGCAATCCCTACACTGTTAAAGTCATACTTGGAAGAATCCTCGATAATGGTACTTTCGTACAACTTCTGACCCGTCCTGCCTGCAAGTTTAGTAATTCCCCATGTAGCAGGAGAATAGTCGCCACTATTATAATACCCTGTTAAATAAACATCTCCTGACGAATCCAAATCCAACGAAAGCGCGGCTTGCTCGGAGAATTTACCGTTATAACCAGAAGCACCAAAATCTTCAAAATCGGTTTTACTTTCCCACTGGACTACACCTGTGAGCCGATTGAGGCGGGTAGTTTGCATCATATAGCTCCCCCCACCTGTATAAATATGTTTCCATGTAACGAATAAGTCATCACCAGCGAATTTAGCATCCGAGTAACTCACTTCATAGGTATCCGTTGCAGTAGCCCATTTTATGTCACCTGATGCGGTATCTATGCGTGCGACAATACCACGGTCAGAAGAATAGTCTTTCTGGCTGCCAAATACCAGGATTGCATCTCCATCCAGCTGAATGCGGCTAATTATTCCCAAATACTTACCAGTTGGGGATTTTAAATTAACCTTCCAGATGGTATTACTCAAATCAGATGCTCTTCTTTTAATTAAAGAATTTCCAGAAGCAATGAAAACGTTACGGCTTGAATCTACTGCCATTATTCCCAAGCTTTCGCTTCCCCGATGAGTGGAAATTGTTTGGCCGTTTGTTTTATCTAGCAGGGCTAAGGAATAACTTATAGACCTGTTGTCTTTAGTGTCATAATAAGTGATCAACACGGATTGACCATAATCCACTAAATCAGTAATCTCAGCATTTGAGGGGTTGGTTTCAAACTGAGGGCTTTTCCAGAGTATTTGACCGGTTTGGTTATCCAGTTTTATAACTTCGTAAGTGCGATAATAGGAATATCCATTTGCAAAAATAGCATAAATTTGTTGATCAGAACCGATAATCATTTTTAAAACCCGTCCTTGTCCTATTTGAATAACTGTATAGAGGTTAGTTTTCCAAATAATAGCACCAGATGTGTCAATTTTCCACACAGCGGTTAAAGTTGAACGTGTCCTACCCCCAATAAGTATGTTATATTTGTCTCTAATCACACGCATTCCCCACTCGGTAGGCTTAACTCTTTCTACATCAGAAAAATAGTGCTCCTGAAATGTTTGCGCTTGACTAATAATGCTAATGCATAAAGTTAAAATTGATAAAACGTAACGGAAAAGTGTAGAAGTTTGCATGCTTTAGAAATGAAAATAAATAGATAATTGACTGTCATCAGGTTTGTCAGTTCAGCACCCGTTACAACTGCCGGAAAGGGAATATAAGCTTCCAGTATCGATTCTGCTGTATCTGTGCTATGAGAAACATTCACTTGTTGCAAATAATTAACAGATACTTGAGGCTGGTTGGAACAATTGGAAAGTTATTCGATCTTGATTTCATGAAAACATCAGGTTGATTGCTTTGATTGGCACTCTACAGTATAGGCAATTGTCATAAGATAAAAGGTATATAGGAAAGGGCTTGCTCCACTACGTCTTCCTTAGTTGGATTACGAGTGGCGATTTCAGCTTGGTTTGCATTTGGGTTTTCTGGGTAATTAAACTATACTGGCGCCGTTGGGATAGGGGCCATTCCTATTGAAAGTTCATACAAAGCCTGTAGTTCTTCTATACTTTCATCCGAAAAAATCTCTGGCTCCCATAATCAGTAATTCCTCTATAAACATGATTTAAATATCTTGATGATAATCCTGTTGTGTTTTTGGCCCGTCTACCATTCAAATACGGTATAGAACAAACATTCGCGGATATAGTATGTAGATAGCTTAAACGATTATCTTCAACAAAAATAAAGACACAGTTTGAATTTTCCTACAGGATCATCCCGCACCCGGCAGGCTGATTGAACGGTATAGGAAGAAGAACCAAATACTAACCATGAAAAGAGCTAAATAATAACTTAACAAAAGAGGAAGTTTACTTAAGCCATCTGTTTGATCAGCTACTACAGTTTTCATTACTATACACCACTCTGACATCTATTTAAATGCTCATATAACTATTCACATGGTTAAACAAATAATACATCAACAGAAATATATATCAATTCTCACTGCATCAATTGCATATCTTATCTATGGCGTTATTAGTGGTCCGAAAAACGAAGGGAACTATATCTTGAATGGCAATAAGCTGTTTATAGATAGAAATGAGTTTTATGTTCTCCTGGTGGTAGGATGTCTGTTTAGTTCATTTGCTATCTGGATACTTACTAAAGCCAGCCTTACCCTCTCTCAGATTGAACAAGGGATTAGTTTTAAAAGAATACAATTATTTATTCTACCTGCTTTGATAAATATCATTGGAACCCTAATCTATGTATTATTGGAAAACGACAACTATGATATCCTGTTTTGGTTAGTAGCTTCTAGTCCTTATCTGCTTACAAGTTTATGGACTGCAAATCGGTTAAGGAAGCTATGTAGTTTATGATCTTTACTTTCCTCCCGTCGTTGGTGTTATTCACCAACGACCGCTTTCCCACCCTTCATGATAGTGATGACACGCAACATGAGGAGGAAAGTGTAGGAATAGAGTAGAGCCAATAAAGTATTTTAGTATTTTTATTTCTTATGTGTCTCCTCCCAGTAAATCGGAGTTATATTCCACTTATCAGTTTTCCCTGCATCAATTACATAATACCCTGGCTGGAAGGACACTTCATCGATGTCATCTACATATATATTTTTTACCAGCAAATACATTACTTCTTTTGTATTCTCATTTTTGAATTCAATCAGAAGTGTAAAGGGATATCCTTTATATGAAAAGGTTAAGAATTGAATATTCCCAGTTAGAAGATAAGTATACAGATCTTTTATAGGGATATCTGTTTGAGGATTATTAGGATCTGGAATTTTTAATACGGTATCACTGGCATGTTGATAAGCACGAGTCTCCAGGTAGGTGGCAAGTTTACGATAGGTAGGCAACTTTCTGGCTAGTCTTTTGTTACTCCTAACTCCATCCATATACTGTTTCAGAATCTGCTCTCCACTCAACCCATTAAGCGCCCCATTATCTATTTCATACTGTATATGTTTTGTTGAATCTCTTTTTTCAAAATAATATACCTTAAGAGAATAACCTTTCATGCTGGGAATGGGGTGGTTAGCTTTTCTGTTCTTTTTTTCTGTTGGTACTGCAAAAAAGAAGATTACTTCTCCCTGAGAATCACAAAATTGTTTAATTCTCAAAGATTTTATAGGGCCAGGTTGACCCATGCTATATCTAACTGACAAAAAGGATAAGATTAGAAACAATCCTGCCGGGAACCATAATCGATGTAAAAGCATACTATCTCTTAGTATTTTAGAGTATGTTTAAACTTTGAGAAAGGGTATCAGTTGCACAGAGTATAAGCGACCAAACTCAATCAATATGCAAACTAATTTTACAGCGCTGACTGATTGAAGCGTATCTGCTTCGTACAATGACAATTTATCGAACAAATTTTAAAGAAAAAACCCAAGCTAAACATTCTTTACGCTCAGTAGCCAATAAATGGTTACGACCGGTTTGTTGACAGGAGAATAAGCTACAGCCATTATTTGTCAAAGCTGTTTGTTGTATGTCATTCATTTCGTTTTGAATTTTACTTCATAAGGTCGTAGCGGATATCCTTCGGTAGACTTAAAGCTCTTGTCTGTGATTATAAACTCGTACTCATGATCAGGCTTCATATCCAGGATGAGTGTAAAACAAGTGCCATCTTCTGAAAAACCTCCTACCCCTGCCATGGGTGCGTACTCTCTGCCTCTTTCACTGAGGTTGATTGAATATCCTTGTTTACTCATCGGGATAGAAAAAACAATTTTTAGTTCTTTGATTTTGGCATCTACCAATGTGTCGCCGTTGGAAAAGGGTTCCAGCCTTACAACAAAAGGCTGCTTAGCTTTAAAACGCTGTACCAGTTCTTGTTTATTGATGGGTTCGGTATAGTATTTTGATTTGGCAAGGAAACTTTCAACGGCAGCCGTATCAGCATAATTCAGTTCAATAATACTCTTGATAGCCTGCTTTTTGTCATTGGAATGAGTATAGTAAGACTTACAGATATCATACCCCATAAAATAGCCCAGATCAGCCATCACCTTTGCATTGGAGCCGTTGTACAGCCAATTGCCAGAAGCTGAAGTAAACATATCCAGCTTAAACTGCTCTTTCAATTCATTGCGATGTTCTCTCCCATACACGATATAGTTATTCTGTAAGGGCTTGCCCATAACCAGTTCCGTGATAAAGTCGCAGGCTCCTTCTTTGAGGGACTGCCCTAAGAGATTTTCGGGTTCTCCTTTTTGCTGGGTGTGAACATATTCATGGATGTTCAATGAAACGATGTTGTTTGTTTTCTGGTTTTTAAATACCCCCTCTAACCATTTACTGGAAAACTCTGACACATCAGTGGAAGGATCTCCGGTAGCGATTTCTGCTCCAATCAAGACCATATCATCGGTAGTGGTCCCACCGGAACGAAGTCCACCAATGGTAAAATACATTTTGGCTTCTTTCAACTCGGGATACAGCTTTTTTAGTTTTTGAATGCTTGATTCAATTTCCTTCGCCTTTGACTTGGCAGCCAGTGTATTAGGTCGGATGGAATTCCAGAACCTGGGTAATTGACGGATAAGGCTTACCCATCGTTCGGCTGAATAATCCCTGACTTTCATGAAAGCTTTTAGTCCTTCTGTGCCTTTGTCGATGTAGAGGGTTTGAATGTAGTGGAGTTGTTGAAGACTATCTGTTGTTGTCCTGCAACTGTCATAGGCGCTCCAGAAGTTGTCAATGTCGGAAGTAAAAACCTTTTGATTTTTGTTTTGTCCTACAGCTATATACGATAGAGTCAGGAAAACAAAAACCATTACAAATAATCTCTGCATCATTTAGTTTAGTATGGTTTTGCCATAGTATACAATGAATCAACTTCCACTGTATAACATTGGCTTGTGGTAAGGTACTGTGTTATGCTAAGGTTATCAGCGTGTACGGGGTTGTAAGCAAGTGTTCATCTTTCTCACCTGTTTGAATAAATTCATACAAAGGAACAGGCATAGGATAACTTATTTTTAGTTCTGTTGCTTACAACACAGGAATGAACGCAAGTAACTGAATAGTTGCATTTATTCCTACACTATGTACCACACTTTCTTTGTAACCTACCTTTGGTAACTTATCCTCACAGGAGCACCTGCAATGTGAAGAGGTAACTTTGTATAAAACAATCAAACTATGACTTATAACTTTTTACCTTGATTCGTGTGGAAAAATAACAGTGGCAGCATCCATTAAGCGAACAGTAAAGTAAACTGTATTTCCCAACAAATTACGTATACCGCCCCTGTTATGAAAACACTAGTACTGACAAACGTATTCTTACTTCTTCCTGTCCTGTTGTTTGCCCAATCGCTGAAAATAAAAGGGGTTGTGCTTAGTGCCTCAGATCATACCCGGCTATCAGGTGTAACTATTTTAGAAAAAGGTACTACAAATGGGACTTATACAGATGCCCACGGCCATTTTTCTCTTTTGACAAAGAAGGCGAATACACGTTTGATTATTTCCCATATTGGGTATGTCACCGAAGAAATTCAGGTTGTCAAAGAAGATTCTTTGATAATACGTCTCAAGGAAGATACAAAAGTGCTTTCAGAGGTCGTAGTAGTAGGATATTCAACGACACATAAAAAAGAGGTAACAGGAGCTGTAGCTGTCCTATCAGGTAGAGTAGCTGGTTTAGACATTGGAGTTAGTACAAAGAGTACAGATGCAAGTGGTTTTTCAAGTCCCCGTGTTTCTGATAAAGTCCTCTCAGCGAAACCTCAGTTGAGCGGTGGCGTGCTGACAGCGGGTGAATTAAATGATTTTAGCAAATGGAAGCTTTGGTCAGACATCACCAAAAACGAGTTGAGTGAATGGAAACAGCAATGGCAGATTAATCCTGTAGAACGTTACACAGCCCAACTGATCACAGAAGAAGGATTTCCAGTGGTAGGCGCCACCGTATTCTTAAAAGATAAGCAGGGTGCTCTGATCTGGGAAGCAAAAAGTGATAACACCGGAAAATGTGAATTGTGGAATAATTTGTTTTCCACTTCGAAAATAACAAAAGTTCATTTGCTGGAGACTATCGTTGACGGACAACCATACCAGATACAACAGCCCCGCCTTTTTCAGGAAGGAATCAATAGTATGCGTATCAGGCAGGCATGCACAGTACCGTCAATCGTTGATATTGCTTTTGTTGTAGATGCGACAGGGTCAATGGGAGATGAAATCAGGTATCTTCAAGCTGAGCTTCAGGATGTAATGACCAGAGTAAAAGATAGTCTGGTATCCAGTAAGGTTCGTTTGGGAAGTGTCTTTTACAGAGATCACACAGATCAATACCTGACCAGAAAAACAAACCTGAGTACTGATTTTAACACTACGACTCGTTTTATACAGGATCAAAGGGCTGATGGAGGGGGCGACTTTCCGGAAGCGGTGGATGAAGCCTTGAAAGTTGCTATTGAAGATCTTTCCTGGACAGAAGAGGCAACAGCCAGGCTGTTGTTCTTAATTCTGGATGCACCTCCCCACGGCGACTCTGCATCCATTGCCAGGATTCAGCAATTGACAAAAAAAGCGGCCGCTAAAGGAATTCGGATCATTCCTGTTACAGCCAGTGGCATTGACAAGAGTACAGAATATCTGTTTCGATCTATAGCGCTGGCCAGCAATGGAACGTATGTGTTTCTGACAGATGATAGTGGAGTAGGAAATGCCCACATAAAGCCTACTACAGATCACTATGAAGTGGAGTTACTTAATACGTTGCTGGTTAAACTTATTACAAAATACACACAAGTAGCTGACTGTAAGGCGCAGAGTGCCAGCCTGAGCAGAACTACCCTGAATAGTAAAACAGATACGCTTTCAGGAGCTTATCAATCCACTTCGGATTCATTAACAGTCTCAGCCGGGCATACTCCCCCTACAAATACTTTCAAATGGAAATGTTTTCCCAATCCTACGTCTGATGTGCTTCATGTCGAATTGGAAGGAGATCTCAAAGAGTTGTTTGTAACCGACATGACAGGAAAAATTCTCATCAGATCTGTTCCCGTTGATCAGAAGGTCGCTCTCAGCATGAGAAATTTTCCATCAGGGGTTTATTTTCTGAAGTTCTTCACAGGAACTAAATGGGAAGTAAGTCGATTCGTGGTCACGCAAATCTAACTAGATTTGATTAACTGTTCGTATACATTTTCTTCACCTGACACTTTGCGAGCTGTTGAAATACACATATACACATACAAAGGGGATTTATGAGTGTAAATCAATAAAGGTAGTATTTACATAAGTGATCCCGAATTTGGGATGAGAGTTTGTTTTGAGCAATTTCTTTAGTTGAGTTTGTTTATTGTCCCTGTCACCACTCTTCTTGTAAGTGTTCGAGCCAGACCGTTTATACTGGGAACAGATAGAGTGTTAGCTATTCTGGATGAAACCCAACTTATCTTTACACGCTCGGATGCTCCTGTTGTAGGCCTTGTCTTGTTTGACTATCAAACCGGGAGAGGACAACAAGGACTGGCTCAACTCTTGCAAACTTCCAGGGCGTACTTCAGATAGATGGGTATGAAGTATACAATAGTGTGTTTAAGAAAAACACAAACGTTACCCTTGCTGCTTGTATGGCACATGTGCGAAGAAGGTTTGATGAATCGGTCAGTAATGATGCAGTCAGAGTTCAATACGTCGTAAAAGAAATAGCCAAACTCTATAAGATCGAAAAGCATATCCGGCAGAATCCGCTATTGACAGAGTTGGATATCTGCCAACTAAGCAAGCCAGTACGATTCTAGATGATGTATTGGCCAAACTTACAAGTTCAGACTATAAAGGCAAGTTTTCTGACCTACTTGCTAATCGATGGAAAAAGCAAGATTAAGTCTTTTCACAGTACTCAGACGGACGGTCAATGCTGTCAACTTAAGGGCGTTTATTTCTTTTTTTCATATTTCTTTTTTGTCCTTCTGAAAGAATCTTGTGACAAATAGAGCCATGTTTACTTCTGAAAAGATTTTCTCCAAATCCAGAGGCCGCCGGTCTTGCCACGAGTTTCTTCCAGGAGGACAGGTGAGGTAGTTTGAGTGGTTTTCTTACCTTGACTGCATTGGGCGGACGGTTATATTATTTTTGCCCAGGTTAGTATGCTCATAAAAAGGGGAACAGGATACGATGACCAAAATTTACTCTTGAAAGCAGACAAGAAAAACAGCCATTGGGCGGAAAAGGAAACCACTCATCCCATTATGTTTTCAGGCTGGCTTCTTTTACCTAACTAGTGCAACAATCAAAGCAACTAAGCTTGTAGCATGTATCCAATCTATACACATTTCAAAAGTAAGCAATCTACCTTCCTGGCTCCTTTCCACAATATTCGGCAAAGAAATAGGCTTTCTATTGTCCTTTATCTGATTTTTTCATTTTCTACTCTAACGGCCCAAACCGTATTTGCGCAATTAAAACAAGCCATTCAAAAGTCTCTTGCCGAACAAGAACTGACAGGTGTCGTCTGGTCGATTGTAGATTCGGATGGAAGGATACGAACAGATTGCGTCGGCCTGAAAAATACTTCGACAAAAGAACCCTTACAACCAACCGATAAAGTGCATGTGGGTTCCATCGCCAAAACAGTACTGGCTGCAGGAATTCTGCATTTAGCTACCGAAGGGAAAATCCGCCTGGATGATCCTGTAACTACCTATTTACCCGATATTAATTTTATCAATCCCTGGAAGGAGAGCAATCCTGTAACGGTCAGACATCTGCTTGATCACACATCCGGCTTAAGTGATATTCGTTTATGGCATCTTTTCAGCACAAGTGCAGACCCTCACATGCCATTGTCTGCCTTGTACCAAAATAATCCTGATGTTCTTCGCATACAAACCAAACCAGGCCTAGAGTTTTCCTACTCCAATATGGGTTATACCTTGTTAGGAATGGTAATTGAATCGATAACCCACTTGCCCTATGAAAAATATTTAGATAGAAACTTATTAAGACCTCTGGGCATGCTTCATAGCACGTTTGAATTTGTCTCGCAAGAGGGAAAATCAGCTGATTCTTCTCTGGCTATGGGACACCTTGACAAAGGGGAACCTTATGCGGCTGTACCTGTTTACATAAGACCTGCAGGACAGTTTACGACTACAGCTTATGACATGGGATTGTTTTTACGCTTTATGATGAGTGATGGAAGGATCAATGGAAAGGAGTTTATCAGCAGAAAATTAGTATCTCAAATAGGTAAACCATCTACTACCTATGCTGCTAAAAATGGCCTGCCCAATGGCTATGCATTAGGAGCTTTTTACAGAGATAAACATGGTGTGATAGGACTGGCCCATGCTGGCAATATAGTAGGATATCATGCCATGCTCTATATGTTTCCTGCAGAGCAAAAAGCTTTTTTTGTTTCCCATAATATAGATAAGGAAAATGCAGATTATGAAATCTTCAACCGATTGCTGATCAAAGAATTAAATATTCCAACGTTGGAACTGGACCTGCCCGAAACAGCAGCAAAGAAAACAACAGCAAAGAAGTTTGAAGATTGGAATGGCTATTATATTCCTACTAAAACCAAGGTAGAGCCCTTTAGATTGCTGGATTACCTTTCCGGGTATACAAAAATTAGTGTTCAAACCAATGGAGCAACATTAATTCCTTTTCAAAACAAACCGATCACGCTTTTCTATCAGGGAGAGCAAAGATTTAGAGCAGCGGATAAAATCAGGCCTTCCCATGTATTCTACACAGATGAAGAACATAACCGATTCATCACCAGCGGTGTAGTGACTCTCAAAAAGACAGATGGGTGGAGGATTCTTCTGGTTAACATCAGTTTTATAGCAGGTATGCTAGCCATGGTGTATCTGTTTATTTCAGGGATATGCCAACTGATCAGATCAAAAAGAAAGGTGTGGCAACAGGCTATCATCTGGCATTTTTTATCACAAGTATGGATTTTAATATCCCTGGGTATCCTGATTACTCAACCATTTATTTCTTTAGGAGATCCTACCACCGGAAGTATAGGATTAGCGATTGGAACGGTCTTATTACCACTACTAACGCTGGTTTCAATACTAAAATATCGAAAGGCAGATTTGTCTAAACCGCTTTTTAAGTTTGATCTGTTTTCTTTAGTAGTTGTATTTCAATTACTTATTGTCTTAGCATTGAATGGACTCATTCCGTTAATGCTGTGGAAATAAAATCTTCTGACGTCCATGAATAAGGGCATGTATCTAAAATAGTGATCCATCAAACAGAGAAACCGTATTAGATTTTTCTGAGATTTATTATCCAAGGCCTAAGAAACAGATTCTATGAAAAAGTATCACCTCCATCTCTTTCCAGAATAAAAGTTCTCAACTTGGTTAGTACATAGGTTATACTATCATCGTTTCGTGAGAAATACCACGACGCCTGTTCTATCCCATTCAATCCAGTAGGCAAATGTAATTCTGTTAATATACTATCATAAAACTCAGGTGTATTTTCCTGGAAGAAACGATGTTCCGGATCTTCCTTACTATAATCATAACAAGCCATACCATAGCCTACTTCAAAAGAAGTCAACTGCATAATATGATCTAACTTAGGTTGTATCTCATCCAATAATGCCAGAAAAGAAACCTTTCCGTCCGGATTACCTAATGCAAATGGCTGTCCCATCTCATTTATAGGGCTGGCATACGTAAACTGTGTCTGCTCTACAAACTTGTCAAAGGTAGATTGAAACAGCAATAGCGAATCTTTGTCTGACTGAGAGTAGTACCTGAGTAAGATACCCCAGTTTCGGTTATGGGGATGAGTGATATTCCATTGCTTACAGAGAAAGTCGCCATAGTCGCTTACAATGGATTGCACACCTAACCCTTTGGCAATAGGTCCATCACCAAAGCAATAGCCTAGAAATATCCAGTACAGCTCTTCCGAAGAAGTAACGCTAAACATTCCAGGGCGGGTTAAGATTTGATCGGTTCGTGTTTTTAGGATCATGGGGTGATGATAGAGATGGTATAAATCTACTTCTTATCGTGACACAAATTTTCATATTCTTTCCATAGAATCATAGTAAGCAGCTATATCCTCCTCTATGTATCCTCTCTAAAAATGTAAGCTTTTGCCTTTTACTCTACTAAAATACCTCAAATGTGGTATTGACATAAACTTGGCGAATAGCAAACTTGTACGGTCTGCTGTGCATCTCAAAAATCCACTTCTTCAACCATCCGTTTATTCTTTGCTCCTTATCAAAATGAGGTACCTCACCGTTATTTTCCTTATCGTTTTTCTTAGCAATCAGAAAGCGATTTGCCAGGTCACGTTGTTACCAGGCACAGTTACCATACATCCTGTTTATTCAAAACAAAGGGTTACACAGATTGATACAATCCCGATCAAAGTAAGGCTTGACACTGTATTTAATGCAAGCTGGAACACACTTACTTTTGACATAAGAAGATTCAACCTTCCCAATAATCCTGTGCTCATTAATCCGGTGATAACAATTACCCAGGATCGCTGGAATAGGGCACTGAACAATGGTCGTATTCTGGACACATTATTGTTCCTTACCACCTCTAACATACTAGATACGTTACAGGGAGATGAAATCGGACATTTACAGATTACCGGTAAGGATGATTATATGGTGATTCGTCTATCAGACAGAGATCTGTATAATCCCAATAAGCCCTTCTGGATAGAAGTGGGTTCAAATTTTGATTTTATTGATGGACTCGAGCCTAACAACTTCTTTGCCGGGGTATTTCTTCACAAACGAGATATTCGCCCTTTTCAATTCAGAAAGAAAAACCATACGAAAAGTCATTCTAGTAATTTAGGGATTTTTGCAGGAGTTTTTGAATCGAAAGCCATTGCTACAGTTGATAAAATTGACCTGGGTGTTGTTCAGTATTATGATAAGAATTCACTCGTTCTAAAACAAGGAGATAGTGTAGGTGTATTTAGTGATTCTGCAACCATAAACAATATACAGGTTGTCAAAAATATTGGATTATTTTTCTCTCCCCAGATCAGATTAACCAATGGATCTGCCAATATAGATGGCTTGCATGTATCGGCTTCCTTATGGCTGGAGCTACAATGGCAACGGATTTCGTATGAGGTTCAATACAGCAATCAGATACGGGTAGATACCTTATATAGACCTGTGGCACAATTATACCAATACAGTCCTAAGCCAAAGAAAGAAATAGACATTCGCTCTCACTATTTTGGAATTGGATTACCTGTATTCTTTAAAGAGAATGATGCCAATGTATTCTTTAATCCGGTCATAGGCATAAGCAATCAGCCTAGTGGAGCTATACTGAAAAATCTTCGGGAGATCAATGACTTCGAAAGGAAATGGAACCTGTTTTATGTGTTTCAGTTCAGATTGAATGAAGAAAAATATGGAATCGCCTTTACTGGCGAAGTAAGAGGCTTGTTGCAGAAAAACAGTCCTCCCTTTGTTTCTCTGGCGTTATCCAAGAAATTTGATCTAAAGCGGTTTATTGAATTTAAATAAGGTTTGCACTCTACAAGAACAAAACAAGCTGGCCTCTATCCTTTAGGGCATTAAGCAGGTTAACAGTTGATCAGAGAGTGATAAATCCTATACATAAATCTATTGCCTATCCATTAGTGATTGTGCATTCATTGACAGACATCTTTTTACCAGAGTAGCAGGAGGCTATTTACCTCCTGCTTTCTATAGAGCATCTGACTACAAAACAGTCGATCAAAATCCCGCTACCCTTTTCAACATCAAAACCTGCGACTTACAACCATAACTCACAATGAATGCTATTGTTGACTTAACAGCCCGGGCTGTTTCATTCATCACCGCTATACAGACATCGCTTCTCAGAGGGGCGATTACGTTGAAGGGTAATAAAATACTAAAAAACGACAAAAACAGTATCCTGACTATTCATCCAAACGACTTTGAATCAATATTCAAAGCCGTTATCGATTCAGAAAAACCAGAAGATTTGGAAGAAGCTGAAAGCCTAAGAGAAGATAGCTTCACTATACGGGCAGCGGAGTTGGTATGGGTCAGCAAACAAAAAGAAAACGAGTTAAGAGCTAAAGAATATGCCATTACCTTGTGTGTGGCTCTTCACAAGTGGCTCTGGTATAATAAAGATAAGGGAATAAGTGAATTACTAGACTATCATAGTGCATTTCCTACACCATACAACTGGCGTAATACCATAACTCAAATCTTGTACACCTATCCCAAAAAACGGGTGTCGCTGGCTAAGGCGCTTCAATACTTACCCATACAAATAGTATTGGCAATGGGAGGTGGGAACTATGAGGCATGGGAACAAAGAATATTCCAAATGTGGAGAGTACGCAAAACGTATACAGATATGCTATTAGACACTGAAGAATTTACCTTATTGACTAACTTTAAAGATCAGGCAGAAAGAGCAAATGAAGATCCGGTAATATTTTTAAAGTATAATGACAAACTTACTGCCCACCTGTTGAAAAAACAAGTTCCGTTGTCATTTGAAGAAGTGTTCACAGAAGAGTTAGCCGAAATAGAGAAAAACCGTGACTGGCGCAAAAACGAATTACAAGTAACAGATTCCATAACAAATACAAAGGCAGATAAAAAAGTAAAGAAAAGTCCGTCTGAGAAGGATCCTTTTCAAAAAGGCAGAGATATGGACTTATACGCGTTGGCATTTTCAGGGGGTGGTATCCGTTCAGCGACCTTTAACCTGGGTGTTTTGCAGGGATTAGCTAACAACAACCTACTCCATAAGTTCGACTATTTGTCCACTGTATCAGGTGGGGGTTATATTGGAAGTTGGCTGGCAGCATGGATAAAAAGAGATGGCTCTCCGATTAAGGTTGCTAAACGGCTTTCTACTGAAAAATCACCCGATCCATTGGGGGAAGAATTAAGGCCAATCCGATGGCTGAGGATGTTCAGCAATTACCTGGCACCCAGATCCAGCATCATGTCGGCAGACTCCTGGTCTATGGGAATCATTTGGTTGCGCAACACTCTGCTGAACCAGATAATCATCTTCCTGTTATTACTCTCGCTTCTTTTTTTGGGTAATTTCTTATTTAAATTATGGGATGTCGATATTATTTGGAAGGATATATCTTGCCTGAAAGTACTAATCTGGAGTGCTGTTATATTGATACCCATTTCATTGCTTTCGGGCTTAGGTATGCATGCTTATCACCAGGAATCCATAGGTTTGTTTGGAATAAGGATTCAACGAAAGCATACCACTACAGTAAGCATGATAATTATAATAATTGGTGTGTTAGTAGCTTACCTACTAAGTGCATGGTTATGTTCACGTTATCATATAGATGATGCAACTTGTCTTGTCTTTACTAAAATCAATACTTTGATTCCTGGAATGGTTGTTACCTTTTTCGCATTATGCCTTGTTGCCATTTTGGGCAAGTATCATCAGCATATAAAAAGTTTTGGACATTGTACTTTCATAGCCTGTATTGCTTTGATTCTCACGGCCCTCTGCGCTGCCATCATTGGCCTGTTGTGCCTGGTTGCTGTATGGACTATTTTAGAATATATAGAGGAGATACATGTGAGGCATCTTATAGAATACATAAAAGAAATTCAATTTATTATTGGAGTCCCTTTAGTAATAGAAGCTTTTAGTATTACGGTTGTTGCCCGAATGGCGTTATTAGGCAAATATTTTCCGGATGAGCGACGGGAATGGTGGGGCCGGATGGGTGCCTACATTCACCGACTTTCCTTCCTATGGATTTTGATTGCCACTTCCGCACTGTTAGGACAAGTTCTATTTAAGGAATTGTTGCAGACTACTCTAACTGCTTTGGGTGGGTGGGTAGCAGTAATTGGATTTACAGTAAGAGCGGCTTTTAGCTCTAAAAGTCCAGACAAGGAAAACAAAACCAGTCCATTGTCCCAATTCCTGAATATACTCAGCTTAACAGGCCCTTATCTTTTTGCCATTGGTCTTCTTGTATTTATGCCAGGTGTAATCGCACCTATTTGTAATTTTATGTTTGAGGTTATACAATTTATCACAAACAAAGGTTGGTCTATACACGTTTATTATAAATATCTTGAATTCCTGTATCTGGCAGTACTATCTCTTTTGACTGCTTATCTACTTGCAAGACAGGTAGGTGTAAATGAATTTTCCATGCATCATTTTTACCGCAATCGTCTGGTAAGAGCCTATCTTGGGGCTACCCGTAGAGGTACAGACCGACAACGTACATCCAATCCATTCACAGGGTTTGACAGCCTGGATGATGAGAAATTGTATACCATGACAGATAAGTACGATTATCATGGCCCCTACCTGATACTAAATAGTGCTATTAACGCTTCACAAGTAACCGACCTTGACAGGCAAGACCGGATGGCAGAGTCTTTTATCTTTTCACCACTCTATTGTGGTTTTGACTTTAGTATGATACGGTCATCCGCTGATAGAAAGACAAAATCCTATGATTATGCTTTTCGGAAAACGAAGGATTATGCGTATAAAAATGGTGGACCTACCTTAGGCACTGCCATGGCTACTTCAGGGGCAGCAGTTAATCCCAACCAGGGATACCATTCTTCAGCTGCTACCGCTTTTCTAATGACAGTATTTAATGTTCAGTTGGGACGATGGATCGGAAATCCAAGGAAAAAAACATGGCAATGTGGAGATCCCAAATTTGGTCTGGGTTATATTGTATATAACCTTATCAATAAAACAAATACACGCAATGACTTCATTTCTTTATCTGACGGGGGTCACTTTGATAACATGGGTTTATATGAAATGGTCAGAAGAAAATGCACCTTCATTGTTGTTTGCGATGCAGAACAGGACGATGATTTTACGTGTGAAGGATTTGCCAACGCGATTCGGCGTTGCCGGATAGATTTTGGAGCTGAAATCGATATTGATATTTCCAAAATCACCGAAAGAAGTGAGGGAAGATTTTCTGCTGCCAGTTATGCGCTTGGTAAGATTACATATGCCAATACAGAAACTACAGGTCAATTGTTATACATTAAATCTTCCATAAAATATACAGACTGGCCTGTGGATGTACGCGAATATGCCCTGAAAAACAAAACCTTTCCACACCAGTCCACAGGAGATCAGTTTTTTGATGAAGAGCAATTTGAAAGCTATCGAAAATTGGGCTTTCATCTGGCAAATATTGCTGTTAATGACCCGAAAGTAAGAGAAACGTTTAAATTTTAATCAACTGAAATTGTATCACATAAAAAGAAGTCATTCACACCTTCGATATACGTTCTTCGAGGTGTGAATGATCACTGGTTTATTCTTTATTTTTCATCTTACCTGATAGTCCCAAATCTGGAGAGTAAATGAGTGACATTACTAAATAATTGATATAGTACGATTTACGTTCCCATTACCAGCTTTTCCAATAGCCTTTCGACTTCGTCCCGCGCAATCTCTACCATATACAGGTTCTCTCCAAAACCTGCTTTTACTCTTTTCACTACCTCTTCCTTTGTTTTATATCGCCGATCTATACTTATGACCTTGTCATTTTTTACCTCATATATATAATATCCAAAAAGATCAGAAAACTCAATGAGAAACAGAGTATCAGGAATTACACTAGTGTACTCATCAGAGTTAAGCTTAAATAACTGCCTGGTTTCTGCTTGACGGGCTTCATAAAAGGCTCTATTCTCAGGTTGTATACTTACTTTGGTAATAGCAATTGGAATCAGGCGTTTAAAATCCTCCAATACCTGATAAAACACTTCCAGTGCCCGTGCTTCATTGCCTTCATATTCCTGTAAGATAATGTGGCTCCATCCAGCAGTAGCCTCATACCAGTTGAACCGATGGGCTGCCCATTCATGAAACATATGAAATGGTGGCATTTCTGGATTATCTATACCCAGACTATGGAAGGCATAGTCGTATCCTCCAATAAACTGGGCTAACGCACTAATGCTACCTTTTCCCAGATACATACCGGGACGAGGTTTTATTTTATCTAATAATTGGTAAATGTCTTCCATGAATGTATAAATGCTTTACTAAGTAGTACTATCCACTTTCCCAACAGAGTTAGGGTAACCAACGGATAAAGTTGTCATTATCCCTCCTCTTCCACTTCTGGTTGTAGAATGATCTCACAATTGGGTAGCCACTTTTATACGTTCAAAACACAATGGCAAAGACCTGATTAGTGCTCTTTCCGTTTCTGGTACTTTCATATAATTGAGTGTACGTTCAGAAATAGTTTTCCTATACAATTCAAACGCATCTGTTTCCATGTCCAGCAATCTGGAAAATAAACCTTCTTTTAACAGATAGTTTATGTCCCAGCCAATAGGTTTAAATATGGATTGACTAGCAGATATGTCTATCGGTGTATACAGGACAAAGAAACCAAATAAGGTTTGTTCGCCCAGGTGCTTACCATATCGGGAAATACCCTCTAGTAGTTCCTTCCAGTTTTCCAGTGAAAAGTCATGCAACATACCTACAATTTGTATAAGTAGCTCATGCCCTACTGATCCTCCATATCGCCCTAGCGTATAGGCTATAAAGTCTATCCTCTCGGAGGGTGACCAACTTGGTAAAATCTCAGTTATATGAATTGGAGGATTGGCATACATACTTTTGATTAAGTGGTCATATTCTTTCATTAGTCTTTGGTTTCACTGGGTTGATTTAAAGGAGAGTTAGCCGGATCATCCAGATCAAAGGCTAAGAACTCAGACAGCCATTCGAAAAGTATGTCTGTAGCTTTTTGTTCATCTTTCTTTGCTATATATGAAGCTGTTTAAACAAATAGGAAAATCCCCAAAGTAGGGTGAATTTTGAGGTGCGAACTTAAAAAACACAAAACAATGGGGATTCTCAGCAAAGATATGATCGAAAAATGGATTTTACCACAGTTGC
>NZ_JASJOR010000051.1:0-37085 GCF_030068545.1 Xanthocytophaga flava
ACCCGTGCGCCACTGGTATTGCTACCCGTTCGACTTGCATGTATTAGGCCTGCCGCTAGCGTTCATCCTGAGCCAGGATCAAACTCTCCATAGTATATGAAGTTTTGTCCTTTATTACTATTGCTAGCGATAAAGAACAGTGTCTGTCCCGATAACTCTCTTATTAAAGGAATCAAGTTGACGATTTGCTCGATTAGCTACTTTTCTCAAAGTACCCTTTCTGCAAACCTTACCTTGCTTTATTTGCTTGCTATCTTTTGCTTCAATCACTCAAAGAACATCTCTTCCACTTTTGGAAGATAGACCTATATATTAGGTAAACTTTTTACTCTTTATTATCTCTGACTCTTTTTTTTCTTTGCTTAAAAAAACCTTTGTAAAATTTGGTTTTCTTATTTTGGATTCTTACTTTTACTTTACCACTCTTGTTTTTCTCTCTTTCAGAATCGGGATGCAAAGGTAAGTTTCTTTTTCTTTTCTGTCAAGTGTTTTGTGAAAATTTATTTTTTATTTTTTCACTACTTAACTTTCTTATCGCCTCTTCCCTCTGTCTACTTTATTTCTTCTTTTTTCGTTTCTTTCCTCACCGTGTGTGAATCGGGATGCAAAAGTAGAAGTTGTTTTTGATTGCTGCAAGAAAAAGCTAAAATTTATTTTCTTCTTTTTTCTTACTCTGTCCGTGATCTTCTCTTGATTTGCGAACAGGGTTACAAAAGTATATGACCCGCTTCTATTCTCCAAATAATTTCAACTTTTTTATCTACTTTTCTTTATTTTTTTCGTTATGGCACTAAGCTACATTATATTATGTAAAATATCGTGTGTAAGGAAAATGTCAGATTTTCAATTAGTTTGATTTTTTTCGCCATACTATTTTCCATTACATTCGCTGAACCATATCATACCATAATCTATATCATGAAAAAAGTTGTCCTTATTTTTTTAGGCGTAATTGTACTGCTATTGGGAGCAGCCTTTATTCTACCTATTATTTATAAAGATGAAATTAAGGCTAAGCTTGAGCAAGAGATTGCAAAGAAAGTGAATGCCAAAGTATATTTCGATGCAGAAGGCTTTAGCGTAAGTCTTTTCAAGCATTTTCCCAATATTACAGCCTCTCTGGAAGATTTTGGAGTAGTCGGTAAGGATGTATTTCGTAGTGACACTTTATTGGCAGTTCCTAAATTTCAGGTGACTGTTGATATTATGTCTGTCATCAGTGGCGATAAGATCAAAGTAAAGGCGGTAGACCTGGAATCTCCCCGCATTTTAGCCAAAGTATTGAAAGATGGTAAAGCCAACTGGGACATCTACATAGCGGATACGACTCAAACAGAAGAAGTAGATACCAGTCAATCTAATGTGGCAGTGGGTATTGATAGCTGGTCTGTCACCAACGGACATATAATATATGATGACCGCAGTATTCCTGTATATACCAAAGTAGTAAATCTGAACCATACAGGTAGTGGAGACTTTGAGAAGGAAGTATTTGATATGAATAGTCAGACTTCTATTGACTCTCTGACAATAAATTTTGATGGAGTGGAATATTTGTCAAAGAAAAAGGTAGATGCTGACATTACTTTAAGCATGGATCTGAAAAACTCTAAATATACATTCAAAGAGAATAATGTTAAACTCAATGATTTTGCGTTAGGTTTTGATGGATGGTTTGCCATGCCAGACACTAACTACACAATGGACATCACCTTCAAAAGCAAAGACAATACATTTAAAAGTCTGCTATCCATGGTGCCAGGTGTATATACTGAAAGCTTTAAAGATCTGGAAGCAAAAGGAGATATAGCATTTGATGGATATGTAAAAGGAACCTTTAATGGGGTACAGATGCCTGGCTTTGGCTTAAATACTAAAATATCCAATGGTAGCATGAAATACTCAGCGCTTCCTACTACTGTCAATAATATTAATGTAGACATGAAAGTAGATGATGCCAGTGGTAATCTGGAGGATATTCTGGTAGACATTCAAAAATTTCACCTGGATCTGGGTAAAAATCCGGTTGATGGACGCTTTAAACTGAAAGGATTGTCTAAATATGATATTGATACGCAGATCAAGGCTCAATTAAATCTGGCGGAACTGATTCAGATGTTTCCTATTGATGGCATGACACTGAAAGGGTTGTATGCCATAGATGTAAAAGCCAAAGGGGTATATGACACATTGGCTAAACGTATGCCTGCTGTCACAGCTGCTATGAGCCTGACCAACGGGTATGTAAAAACCAGCCAGTTCCCTGCTCCTCTTGAACAAATGAATGTCAATGCTACTATTAATAATAGTACAGGTCAGATGAGAGACACCAAGATTAACGTAAGTAACTTCCGTATGATTCTGGAAGGTGAGCCACTGGAAGCAAAGGCATATGTAGAAAATCTGGATGATTATACATGGGATATCAAGGTTAAAGGTGGAGCTGATCTGACCAAAATGACAAAAATTTATCCTATAGAAGGAATGACTCTTACAGGTAGAGTATATGCAGATATTGAAACCAAAGGAAAGATGTCTGATGTAGATGCACAACGTTATGACAAACTGCCTACCAGTGGTTCTGCTCAGTTGACGAACTTTACCTACTCGACAAAGGATATGCCGACTGTGAAAATCACCAAAGCAGAAATGAGCTTTACTCCTCAGGAAATTAATCTTACAACATTTAATGGTTTCCTGGGTAAAAGTGATGTAGCCGCTACAGGTTCTATCTCTAACTATATCAACTATGTATTGCATGAGAATGCGGTTATAAAAGGAAACATGTCTTTCTCATCTACTAAATTTGATGTAAATGAATGGATGGTAGATGATCCTAACAAACCCGCCACAGAAGATACACCACTGACTGTAGTTGAAATTCCTAAAAACATTGATTTCCGACTGGTGTCATCTCTTAAAGAAGTACTATACGACAATATGAACCTGAAAGATATGGTAGGAACTATCATTGTGAAAGATGGAACAGTTCGGATGGAAAATCTGGCATTTAATACATTGGGAGGCAGCTTTATCGCTACTGGTGGGTATGACTCACGGGATATTAAGAAACCTGCTTACGATTTCAACTTAAAGATCAACAACTTAGCTATAGCTGAAGCATACCAGACATTCAATACAGTGAAAACGATGATGCCGATGGCTCAATACATAGGTGGATCTGTAAATGTACCGGAGTTCTCCATCAAAGGTTTACTGAAACAGGATATGATGCCTGATATGGCAACAGTAACAGGTGGAGGTATCCTGAAACTGGTACAAGCTACACTGAAAGAATCTCCGGTAACTCAAGGCTTTGCAGCAGTAACTAAATTGAGTAATATCACACCTGCAGAACTGAAGGATGTAATTTTATCTGCAAAGATTGAAAATGGCCGTGTTTCTTATCAGCCTTTTGATGTAAAATTGAAAGATTATACAGCCAATGTTTCAGGAAGTAACGGATTAGATGGTTCACTGGATTATAAAGTGAAAGTGGATGTTCCTACAGGAAAGGTAGGAGCTCAGGTTACATCATTCTTAAGTTCTCAATTAAAGACACCTGTTACTAATCCTGAAAAGATTCAGTTGGATCTGGGTGTAGGTGGAACATTCAACAAACCTCAGATTAAAATTTTGGGTAGCAGTGCTACAGGGCAACTAAAAAGTGCGTTGACAGATAAAGCCAATGCAGAAGTAGACAAAGCAAAAGCGCAGGCTCAAGCCGAGCTGGAAAAGAAAAAAGCAGAACTGGAACAGAAAGCCAAGGCTGAAGCTGAAGCTAAACTGAAGGCTGAACAGGATAAGATTAATGCAGAAATAGCCAAGCAGAAAAAGGAACTGGAAGAAAAAGCGGCTGCTGCAAAGAAAAAAGCGGAAGAGGAAGCTAAAAATAAACTGAAGTCATTATTTAACAAAGGGACTTCTACAAAGGATACAACGAAAAGATAATGTATCATCAAGCACATAAACTTAAATGCCCGGCAACAAAGTCGGGCATTTTTTATTCTTATAAGGGAAATCCCGATAGATTTAACCTTTTAATATATAGAAATGCATGTATGGCAAAGCAGGGCAAAAATTTTGTTGTACATAGTTCTATACAAAAACAGTTTTGCGTTGAATTCTGATCATATTTTGATTTTGCGGTGAACTATGCGCAAGACGAAAAAATGATCAGAATTCCGGTCAAAAAATAATTTGCCGTGAGTTATGCGCAAACTAAAAAATGATTGGAACTCTGGTCAAAACAAAAGGTGATTGGAAGTATATACGATTTGTTCATTGAGCGATAGGACAATCTTGCCTTTATCAAAAGAGATTTTGCCATGAACTATGCGCAAACTAAAAACCTGAAGTTAGTTATGCTCAAAAGATACAATTCCAGAAGTTGCCAGCCTTGTCATCCCTATTTCGACATGGTAGAAAGATCCTTTTAGGAAGACAAAAGTTTTTAGGATCTGTTTTACTTACTAATATTTCCTTTCTGGGTTCAAGGGCAATCGCATAGCCTATTTATAAGGGGTAAGAAGGGTCGGATGCGGGTCAGTTGCGGGCAAGATATAAGTGATTGATAATCAATGCGGGTAAGAAGGGTAAGATGTTTAGGGCTAAACGGTAGCAGAAGAATGGGAGCAGAAAGGGTTAGTATATACTATATTTAGTATTTTCTTTTTATATTATATATATAACACACGTAGTATAGAAAATATTCTTACCCCTTCTTACCCTAATTGATTATCAGTACTTTACATCTGACCCGCAACTAACCCGCTTCTTACCCTTCTTACCCGCATTTGATAGTATGGCATTCTTATAACTTTTCTGGAAAGAACTCTGTAAATAAAGACTCCTTACTGTTATCTTATAAGGATCTTACCCTCTCTGTCCTTCTGTAAGGATCTGCCTGCCACGGCGGGACACGTGCGACAAATAGAATTATGTTTGATTTTTGAGAGAAAAAATATTTTCAAAAAGGAAAGGTCTCATTCTTGTCATATTTGTCTCGCTGTAGCAGGAAGATCCTTCCTAGAGCACAGAAAGAAGAAAATAATTCTTTCCAAAGGAGCAAAAATGAATACAAAAAGAAGAGAAGAACTTTCTTACTTTACTAGTACTGGATTCCTCAATCCCTTAAAAACTACTACAGTTAAAGACCTGTTACTCTTTCTACACTTGGCTACACTTATGGTTACAGCATAACAAACTGATAATGAAAAAAGTAACACCGGATACACAGTTTTGCCATTTTTCGCAGAAGTCCCTAAGAAGAATAGAGCAATAGCTATCCCCCCTTTATATATAGTATTATACTATACTAAAACATGTGTATAGAAGAAATCAGTGTAACTCATGTAACTCTCTTCACTTACAATCATTTAGTAGTGTGCCTATAACTGTAACCCTGTGTAACCAAGTGTAACGAATCCTCTACCCTATCTATCTGATAGCGCTGTAATTCAGTACTTTCTTTATCCTATTTTTCTAAATCCGATATATACCACCTTACGTATCTATCTTGTTGGCGTACAGGGAATGATTTTTGTTAAACTAAAATAAGCACATACTTAAACAAAATAGAAAGCAAATAAGGTCTTACAATAAAAAAATATCATATTATCTTTTTATTTTGTTTAATGTTGATTTATATTTGTTAAACAAAACTTTTTTCTCACCTTTAACTCGAAGCCCTATGACTGCCTTAGAGTTTTCCTGTTCTATTGGTAAAATGGCTAAATCACTTAAGCCTTTTGCTGTACGATTAACCAAAGATGTTGAGGATGCAAATGACCTGTTACAGGAAACTTTGCTAAAAGCATATATCAATCGTGAGAAGTTTGCAGAGGGTACAAACCTGAAAGCATGGCTGTTCACGATTATGAAAAATACCTTTATTACAAACTATCAGCGTATTGTAAAGAGGAATACCTTCATCGACAATACAAACAATCTTCATTACATTAATTCAACAAACGCAACCACTTACAATCTGGCCTACTCTTCATTTGCAATAGAAGATATTAATCGGGCATTGCAATTGCTGGATGAGGTATACCGAACCCCTTTCATTATGTATTTTAGTGGGTTTAAATACCATGAGATTGCGGAGAAATTGCAAATTCCGATAGGTACAGTGAAGAATCGTATACATATTGCCCGTAAGGAGCTCAAAGACCATCTAAAAGTATATGCTTATTAATATAAAGTAATAAACCCAGGCCTGTAACCTGGGTTTATGTTGTTTAGTATTATCGGTAGTACTAGATCTTTTTTTAAACTTTCTGGTGTAATTAGAGTTTTAGCATTACATTGGTTCACCTGTTCAATATTCCAATCATTTTTCATTAAGTATGAAGAAAGTAATTGTCATCGGGGCGGGCTTTGCAGGCATTTCGGCTGCGACATGCCTTGCAAACGACGGTTTTGAAGTGACTGTGCTTGAAAAAAACAGCACTCCTGGTGGCAGAGCACGTATTTTCCAGGCAGAAGGCTTTACGTTTGACATGGGTCCGAGTTGGTACTGGATGCCAGATGTATTTGAAGGATACTTCCAGCGCTTTGGAAAAAAAACATCTGATTATTATCAATTAATACGCCTTGATCCATCATATTCTGTTATTTTTTCTGAGAATGATGTTATTAACCTACCTGCTGGTACTGACAAAATAGCTCAGCTATTTGAGATGATGGAACCGGGTAGCGGAAAGCGGCTCAAAGAATTTCTGGAACAGGCAGCCTATAAGTATCAGGTAGGAATGAATCAGTTTGTCTGGAAACCCAGCAAGAGCATCAGTGAGTTTCTGAGTATGAAACTACTCATTGATGTGGTTAAGCTGGATGTACTTCAATCTTTTCATACGCATATCCGGAAGTATTTTCATAATGAGAAAATACTGAAGCTGATGGAGTTTCCGATTCTTTTCCTGGGAGCTATTCCACAGAATACACCGGCTATGTACAGTCTGATGAACTACGCAGAAATCAGTATGGGAACCTGGTATCCTATGGGAGGCATGCATGAAATCGTCAAAGGCATGGTGAAACTGGCAGAGGAGAAAGGGGTTAAATTCCTTTTTAACGAGAACGTACAACAGGTTGTCGTAGAAAACAAAAATGTAAGTCGGGTAATTACTCAATCCAATACACATGAAGCAGATGTGGTAGTAGCAGGAGCAGATTACCATCATATAGACGCCGATGTGTTAGGACCAGGTATGCGTAATTACGACGAGAGTTACTGGAAGCAACGTGTTATGGCTCCCTCTTCTTTGTTGTTTTATCTGGGAATCAATAAACGCATTCCACGATTACAGCATCATAACCTATTTTTTGATGAGGATTTTACAGTTCATGCGCACGAGATTTATACAGAACCGCAATGGCCAAGTAAACCCTTATTTTATGTTTCGGCTCCCAGTAAAACCGATCCTACAGTAGCACCGGAAGGATACGAAAATCTTTTCCTTCTCATTCCTGTTGCGCCTGATTTGACTGATACTGAGGACATCCGTGAAAAATACTATCATATGGTCATGGATAGGTTGGAAAAGTACACAGGTTGCTCTATACGTGACTCAGTCGTTTTCAAAAGAAGCTATGCCCATAGTGACTTCAAAAATGACTATAATGCTTTTCGGGGCAATGCCTACGGACTAGCGAATACTCTTATGCAGACTGCTTTTCTGAAACCTGTACTTAAAAATAAAAACATCCAAAACTGGTATTATACAGGTCAGCTTACAGTGCCTGGCCCAGGGGTCCCCCCTTCATTGATATCAGGTCAGGTAGTCGCTTCGGAGGTTATCAGAGAGTTTGGCTAATTCATCCATTGAAAAATCCTGATTCCACTACTTCCCTATCAAACACTTACTTGAATTTATGCAACTTTACGATCAAACAACTTTTGAGTGCAGTAAGCTAATCACTAAGTGTTACAGCACTTCCTTCACTTTAGGTATAAAAACCCTGGATAAGGAATTTCATCTTCCTATCTATGCTATTTATGGTTTTGTCCGGTATGCGGATGAAATCGTAGATACCTTTCATGGCTTTGATAAGAAATCCTTACTTGAACGGTTCAAAGCGGACACCTATAGAGCACTAGAAGAAAAAATCAGTCTGAATCCTGTATTACACTCTTTTCAGACAGTGGTACATGAGTATGGTATAGAATATAACCTGATTGATGCATTTCTTAAAAGCATGGAAATGGATCTGTACGAAACCTCTTATACCAGACAAGGCTATGAAGAGTATATTTACGGTTCGGCAGAAGTAGTAGGATTAATGTGTCTTCATGTATTTTGTAAAAACGACAAAGAAAAGTACCAAGAGTTGAAATCCTCCGCGCAACGACTGGGAGCAGCCTTCCAGAAAGTAAACTTTTTGAGAGATCTGAAGAGTGATTATATCGACCGCGGAAGGGTTTATTTTCCTGGAATTGACTTTACTATATTTAACGGCAAAGCCAAAGATGCCATAGAAGCAGATATACAGGCAGATTTTGATGCTGCTTACGAAGGCATTAAACGGTTGCCCAGCGGTGCAAAATGGGGTGTCTACCTTGCTTACATTTATTATAAGGCTCTCTTTAAAAAGATCAAACGCCTGCCTGCTTCTCAGATTATGCAGGAACGTATCCGTATTCCGGACCCACTAAAGCTTGTATTATGGGTGCAAACATATTGCAAACATAAAATCAACTACCTATAATCAGATGAGTGGTAGTTATGGTTGTAGAAACCATCTTACATATTTCACCTGCATTCAATACTATCTTATCTCTTTATTTTATTTTGCCTGGATGGGAAGATATGCATACTAAACAAATGTTAAAAAACAATAAAAATTTGTTTTTTAACTATCTATAGGCTTATATTTGTAAGTATGCGTCTTCTTATCCATAAAATAGTGGCTTTCTTTATGCTGGGAGTGATTTTCACTGTCAGCACTGGCATGGGCTTTATTGAGCACTCCTGCCAGATGAAAGAAGAGAAAGTTATTGTTTTATCCAAGAAGAAAAGCTGTTGCTCTGCCAAAACAAGCTGTGAGCAACCGACCTCTCAATCTCAGACAACCTTCAAAAAGCCGGCCTGCTGTGAAGACAAAACAGTTTACCTGCATGTAGACCTGGCTGGATACTCCCAAAAGCTGACTAAATTTATCAGTCTGGCTTTTACTGCTGTTGTTCAGAACTTCTTTACCCTTGTACACAAGCTTGTAATCAGTGAAGAGGAAGCTTGTGGATATACCAATACATCTCCCCCACAAACTGGCAGGGATACCCTGACCAAAAAGAGAACTCTCCAGATTTAGTAGAATGAAGTAATAGGCTCTCACGTCCTGATAGTCCAGGATGGGTATTTTCTATTTATTTCATATTTAATCTACTCTACAATGAACATCTTTGTCAGACATGACAGGATGAATGGGCATACAGATATAGGATCAAAACCCGTATCTGCTTTTCGGCTATCCATTCGTTCTTTCGGTCTTTTTTCAGAAAAAGCTTTTCTGCTTTTAGCAGTTTATCTGGTTATACATACTGTAGCTGCTCAGTCACAAACTGTACGGGGAACTATACAGGATGGAAGTATGCAGCAAGCATCTCCTCTCATAGGAGCCAGCATATTCTGGCAGGGAACTACTATAGGTACCACTACAGATGCCAATGGAAAGTTTGTCATTAATCAACCAGCTAATGCGCATGCGCTTATTATCAGCTTTGTGGGCTATACCAATGATACAATTCATGTCCACTCTCCAGAACAGGAAATCCTTGTAACACTAAAACCTGGACAAACCCTTAAAGAGGTTGTCATAGAAGATAGTCGAGCCAGTTCGTTTATTGACCCCTTAAATCCGATCCGGACAGAAAAGATCACGACCAAAGAGCTGCAGAAAGCTGCCTGCTGTAACTTATCTGAAAGTTTTGAGACCAATGCATCGGTAGATGTGTCATTCAGTGATGCTATCTCAGGAACCAAACAAATACAAATGCTGGGGCTGGATGGTGTATACGTACAAATGCAGACAGAGAACATTCCATCTATACGTGGATTGAATGCTATATATGGCCTTAATCATACTCCGGGTACCTGGGTAAGCTCTATAGATGTTGGTAAGGGAGCAGGTTCGGTAGTGAACGGCTATGAATCCATTACAGGCCAGATTAATGTAGAGTTACAAAAACCAGAAGCGAGTGAACGGCTATTTGTGAATGGTTACCTGAATCAGATGGGACGAGGAGAATTAAATATCCAATCTGCTCAGAAGGTAGGTAAAAAATGGAGTACAGGACTTTTACTACACGGTAGTGCATTGGGAGAATCCTTTATGGATCAGATGGATCGTAACAAAGACGGATTTCTGGATCTGCCGATGTTCAAACAATTTAATGCCTTGAACAGATGGAAATATGACGGGGAAAGAGTAAAAGGTCAATTTGGTATCAAAACGCTGTACGATAATCGCAGAGGAGGACAACTTTCCTATTACGACCCTTCCCATGAGGAAATACCTATGATTTATGATCCGGATATGGGCCATTCTATGCCTGATCCAAATTATCAGCATAAAACTCCTTATGGTACAGGTACTACCACACGCCGTAATGAAGTATTTGGAAAGCTAGGGATTATTTTCCCGGAAGCACCTTACAGGGGATTAGGTATCATTGTCTCTGGTGTTGATCATGAAACCAATGCCTTCTTTGGCACTAATACCTACAAAGGCCAGGAACAGACATTATATGCCAATCTGATTTATCAGACCATTATTGGCAATACCAATCATGCAGTACGTATGGGTATAAGCTATATGATGGATAAGTACAATGAGAGATACAGAGACTCTTCCTTTGCCCGCACCGAATCGGTTCCAGGCATTTTTGGGGAGTATACGTATACAATCCCCAATAAATTTACAGCTGTGGCAGGGTTGAGGACAGATTTCCACAATCTGTTTGGCACAATTGTAACACCACGTCTGCATCTGAAGTATGATGTAGGACGACATACATCTCTGCGGGCTTCAGCAGGTAGAGGCTTCCGAGTTGCCAATCCTATTGCAGAAAATACAGCTGTACTAGTAAGCTCACGGCAACTGGTAGTTACACAACGACTAAACCCAGAAAAAGCCTGGAATTATGGTATCAATCTGTCGCATGACTTTCGGCTATTTGGCAGATACGGTTCCCTATTGATAGATCTGTACCGCACAGAGTTTAGCAATCAGGTAGTGACAGACCTAGATGCCAATCCGCAACAAATCCGATTCTATAACCTGGAGGGGCGTTCCTTTGCAAACACCGCTCAGGTTGAACTCAACTATCAGCCCATCAAACGGCTGGATGTTAAGTTAGCGTATAAGTTGTATGATGTTCGTACCACTATTAATCAGCAACTACGTCGCCGACCATTGGTAAGTAGAGACAGAGCGCTGTTTAATGTGGCCTATGCAACCAAGAAGGACAAATGGAAATTTGACTTTACTACTCAATGGATAGGAAGCAAACGAATTCCGGACACTCAGGTAAGTCCATCTGAGTATCAACAGGAGAAAAATTCCCCTTCTTATCTGATTTTCAATGCACAGGTTACCCGGTCATTCAAAAATCTGGATTGGTATATAGGTGGCGAAAATCTCGGAAACTTCCGCCAGTCAAACCCAATCATTGCAGCTAACGACCCTTTTGGTCAATATTTTGATGCATCCTTAGTATGGGGACCAATCGTAGGACGAATGATCTACACGGGTTTCCGATTCAGAATCAAATAAATACAAATCTATTTACTCATTATATCAGTTTATTTTGTTTTACTCAAACTCTCTTAGTACCATGAAAAATGTGCTTTTATTCCTTTTCGTGAGTGTGTTTATAGCAGGATCTGCAATGGCACAATCAAAAAATGCAGAAGTTAAGATCAAAACGTCTGCCGTGTGCAAAATGTGTAAAAATACGCTTGAAACATCTCTTTCTTATGAAAAAGGTGTTCAGTCATCAAACCTGGATGTAAATAGTAAAGTATTGACTGTAGCCTATAATCCAAAGAAGACGAATCCTGATCAAATCCGTAAAGCAGTAGCTAAAACAGGATATGATGCCGATAATGTCCCTGCTGAAGAGAAAGCCTACAAGCAGTTAGATGATTGCTGCAAGAAAACAGCGCATACAGACGGAAACCCGGATCATCATTAAGAGACAGATTCTAAAATGGTAAAAGCAGAATATAAATCTGCTTTTACCATTTTGATGCATTTTTCCCCATCGTTGGTGTTATCACCAACGAGTTGTTTCCCATCATTCAGGTTGGTGATAACACACAACCTGAGGAGTGAAAGTGAGAATTACTACAAATTCTAGCTTTTTTGCTATTTAAAAATTATCCTAAAATAACTTCTAGACAATAGATTTTTGAAATGGTAACGTGAATTTACATCCTGTTTTACCATTTTGGTGCGTTATCAGTAGATTCCTTGTGAGCTACCATCTTTTGAATAAGCATAAATAAACCAGCCAGGAAGGCTATAGTACCAATAAAATTAAATCCACCAACTATCTGATAGATAGAAGAAACGTTGGAAACAGGCAGGTTATTGCTTTGCATAATAAATGGAATAGCAACATACATAAAAGATGTCAGTAAATGAATGCCTGACCCTATTATAAGAAGAATGCCATCCGTAGAACGATTCTTTGAATAGTAGTAAATACAGATTCCTATTTGAAAAAGTGTGGGTACTACATTGAAAAAAGACATGAACAAAGTTTGCAAGAATTCCATAAAGCGAGATAAAAGTTGTTATGAAGTGGTATACTATAGAAACCTCTTACCCAAGATAATGCCTCAGATCTGAGAGTTTTATTTTTCCTTCGTAATAGGCCTTTCCAAAAATCACCCCATATACTCCTGCTACAGCTAACTTATCAATATCCGCAACAGACCTCACCCCTCCGCTTGCCAGTAAACACAAATCCGGAAACTCTTTTAACAGTTGTTTGTATAGATCGATAGCAGGTCCTTCCATAGTACCGTCTCTCCCTACATCTGTACATTTCACATATTTTATCCCCAGGCTATGATAGTAGCCAATCAGCTCAAACAGATCTATTTGTGTACTTTGTCGCCATCCATCTGTAATAATCTTGCCATTTCGGGAGTCGGCAGTCAGAATGATACGATCTTTTCCATAGGTATCTATCCATGAACTAAACTCTTTCCGATTCGTAACGGCAATACTGGCCGCAGCTACATAGGTAGCTCCATTCTGTAAAGAAAGCTGTACATCTTCACTGGTATGAATACCCCCACTAAAGTCAATGGACAAACTGGTATAGCCGGAAATCATACGTAACACGCTAAAGTTCACTACCGTGCCCTTCTTTGCACCATCCAGATCTACCAAATGAACACGACGAATGCCATGTTCTTCAAATAGTTGTGCGACTTCTACAGGACTGTCGCCATATATAATAGGATTCTCAAAATCACCAGGTGGAACTTTCACACATTTCCCCTGGTAAATAGAAATAGCCGGAATAATCTGAATCATGCAAAACCGAAGATAAATGTATAACTGCAATAACATACAAATAGAATACCTACTATTGTATGCATGCCTAAAGTCTATAGAAGATATCCACTGTAACGGACACAAAGGGCTTTTAATTCTGTAAAGCCCTCAATAATTTTACAAATATCCGGTAACTCCCAGTAGATACAGCTTCATAGAAATTGCGTCATTTTTTAACCATTTATCATAATCTTGTATCGCGCTGATGCGCTGAGACTCTGTAATGTAACCATCTTTTACCAGTTGATTTCCTCTGGTTTCAGCTACTTTGTTCCAGATGCCAGCTGTATCATAAAAATCAGATTCTTTATTATGATAGAATTCCGATTCGTTGGTAATAGTAGTGTTTTTTAATCCAATTTCCGAAAATATAGTCTGTAAATTATCGGCGATCTTGTTATCCATGCCAGCATCAGCACGCCATAGAAGAAAGGCTTCATAGAATTGTTGCATACTGGCAGGAGGAGCCGGCAACCATTCAATCTTAGTATGATTGTAATCCAATACCGAAATACATCCTCCATTCACAAGCAGACTTTTCATCTTCAGAAGGGCTTCTTTAGGACGATTCATCCATTGGAGGGTGCGGGCAGTTGTGATCAGATCAAAACGTAAATCTGATTCATATGTAAAAATATCCTGTACCTGAAAGGAGAGATTACTGAAAAAGGTATGATTTGTTTTAGCAGCGTTAATCAACTCTTCACTCAGATCAATCCCTACAACGCTTCCATTTGCACCAACTAATCTGGCAATATCTTTGGTGATCGCCCCTGTACCACAACCTACATCAAGCACAGTAAGTCCAGGCTTCACTAAAGATAACAGATTGCGATTGCTATTTTCGAGGGTACGACGATCCAGTACAGGCGCTGTACCGGAAGGCATGGAAGCACGATCTTTTGTTAAAGAGGAATCAGACATAGGTTGCAGTCAGTTTATGATATAGACAAGTGGAAAGCAAGGTACTTATTTACCTGAAGTTTCCAATACACTTCTATAACACTGACTACAGCCTTCTTTTATAGGAAAAGCGTTATTCGCTTTTAAGACCATACATAGGGCTACTTGCTGAATGTAGCGTAAATCCTTTTATTTTGCTACCATCAGTTTCAAATGTAACCTGCAACTTTTCATCCTTACAATCCAGACGATACGACGAAGCGGATTCAGGAACCAGTTTGCAGGAAGACTGATCAGGCCAGATAAACACATAGTTCTGTCCTTCTCCTGGCTTAATCTCAAAAAACTCATCTGTCTTCTGATTGGCTTCTTTCAAATACAACCAATATTTTCCAACTAGCTGATTTGCAGAAATTTGTGCTCTTGTGAATCCTGCACAAGTAAAAAACACAAGTATGATGAAAGCAAAGCGGAACATATGCAGAAAGATTATAAGGTAAACAATGTTCTATTTTCTAGGCAATAGAGGCAACATAGTAACTGCTAGTTTCATTTTATACCCTGGCAGAGAATTTTGTAACACTGGCTCTAGTAACACAATAAGCAATATGCAGAGCTATTTCAACCCATTTTTCATCAATCAGCCAACAGTCACTAATTACGTTCATGGCATGTAGAAAAAATATACGCTACTGCTAACCTACTAAAAAAGAAAGGATTGACAGCCTTTCCAGACTTTCAACAATGCCATACCAGACTTTGTTGCGTCAATAAAGATTGTCAATCCTTTATGTAATAAAATCTATTCTAATGATTCGTTATACAAACTCCCGGATATCTGTTACCTTACCTGTCACAGCAGCTACAGCAGCTGTAAGCGGGCTTGCCAGGAAGGTACGACTCTGAGGCCCCTGACGCCCTTCAAAGTTACGATTAGAGGTCGAAACACAGTATTTACCAGCTGGCACTTTGTCTTCGTTCATACCCAGACAAGCAGAACATCCTGGATCACGCAACTCAAAACCCGCTTCTGCAAAGATCTTATCCAGTCCTTCTGCTTTAGCTTGTGTTGCCACTTGGTTACTGCCTGGAATAATCCATACTTCTACGTTATCGGCCTTTCTCTTGCCTTTCACAAAGTCTGCAACCAGGCGCAGATCTTCGATACGGGCATTGGTACAGCTTCCGATAAACACATAGTCTACAGGCTTGCCAAGCAGTTGAGCACCCGCTTCAAGTCCCATATACTCCAGCGATTTTTTGAAAGAAGTCTGTTCAGCAATATCTTTCAGTTCAGCCAGTGTCGGAATACGATCTGTTACTTTGATACCCATACCAGGATTGGTTCCATAGGTAATCATAGGCTCAATGTCTTCTGCATTGAATCTCAATACAGTATCATATTCAGCTCCCTCATCTGTCTTCAATGTTTTCCAGTAAGCCAGTTGCTTTTCCCATTCTTCTCCCTGAGGAGCAAATTTTCTGCCTTTGATATAGTTAAAGGTTGTTTCATCCGGAGCAATCATACCACCCCGTGCTCCCATTTCAATACTCATGTTGCAGATGGTCATACGGGCTTCCATACTCAGATTGCGGATGGTATCACCTGCATATTCCACAAAGTATCCGGTAGCACCACCTGCGGAAATCTTAGCAATAATGTACAGAATAATATCTTTAGAAAGCACTCCTTTTCCTAATTCACCATTAATCTCAATCAACATCTTTTTAGGCTTGTACTGCATAATACACTGAGCAGACAATACCATTTCCACTTCACTGGTACCAATACCGAAAGAAATGTTTCCAAAAGCCCCGTGAGTACTTGTATGAGAATCACCACACACGATAGTCATTCCAGGTAAGGTCAATCCTAACTCTGGTCCTATGATGTGTACAATGCCCTGATAAGGGTGACCTAAGTCGTATAATTCTATTCCAAAATCTGCACAGTTTTTACGTAGCGTATCTACCTGATGACGAGACAAGGCATCTTTGATAGGAAGCAACTGATCTTTGGTAGGTACATTGTGATCCGGTACTGCTGTAGTCCTCTGTGGGTTGAAAACAGGAATACCACGTTGACGCAGGCCATTAAAGGCTTGTGGACTGGTAACCTCATGGATAAAATGACGATCAATAAACACTACATCCGGGTGTCCTTCCTGCCGCTTTACGACATGGCTATCCCAGATTTTATCAAACAAGGTTTGGGGTTTCTGTGACATATTACTTTTTGGTTTTCTTCAATGTTTTCAACGAATCAATATAAGCCTGATGTTCAATTGGGTTATTAAATACAGGCAATCCAAGTTTCTCAAAGAAAGAACGAAAATTCTCAATGTAAAGGTCCAAATTTTCCTGTGCATTAGGAAAGGTTTCTATTTTGCTACATTCAAAACAGGCCAATATTGCATTTGTAGGACGATGCTGGTCATCATAGTAAACAATAGCATGTCTGGGGTTAAAACAGTCTGCCCATCTCTCCGTATCATTTTCAATTGTTTCTGTAAACAAAGTTTCTATCTCTAGCACCTGTTTCTCAGATAATATTTTATCTGGCAATAGTTTATTCTGTGCACTATCTAGTCTGGCAATGAACTCTTTTTTTCGCATTTCATTTACAAAACACAGACATGCTAAATGATCAGGTATCACATAAGCCTTGACATATTTATATTTTGATACTTTCCAGTCATAATGTTCTGTATTGCCTTTACAAGACATGACAAGCAATAGTGTAAGTATGATACAAAAACGCATGAGCAAAAAATATGTAATTCTTACTTCACTGAGTATAAATATTGTAGAATACTTGATTTATCTGGAGTATAAAAATATTGAATACCTGTCTTAAAAACAAAATTGCAGGGTTATCAGGATAATAATACCCTGACAACCCTGCAAACAGAGTAAACTCCTTATTTATTCTCAGGGCGCAACTGACGTACAGCAGCACCTGCCTGCCACATTTCAGACTCACGCAATTCTTTCAATTCAGCTTCCAGTTTCACACGATAGTCAGACTGGCTATTGCTGTCAATAGAACGTTGAGATTCTTTGCCATCTTTTACAGAGTTATACAACTCATCAAAAACAGGTAAAGTAGCTTCTTTGAATTTTTTCCACCAATCCAATGCACCACGTTGTGCAGTTGTAGAGCAGTTGGCATACATCCAGTCCATACCATTTTCTGCAACCAATGGCATCAGAGACTGAGTTAATTCTTCTACTGTTTCGTTGAAGGCTTCAGATGGAGAGTGTCCGTTTTTACGCAGGATCTCATACTGAGCGGCAAATATACCCTGGATAGCGCCCATCAATGTACCACGCTCACCCGTTAAGTCAGAGTAAACTTCTTTTTTGAAATCTGTTTCAAATAAATAACCAGATCCTACTCCAATACCTAAAGCTACTACACGGTCTTTCGCACGACCTGTAGCATCCTGATAGATAGCGAAGCTCGAGTTCAAGCCTTTACCAGCCAGGAATAAGCGACGTAATGAAGTACCAGAACCTTTAGGAGCAACCAGGATTACATCTACATCTTTTGGAGGGATAATACCAGTTTGCTCATTGAAAGTAATACCAAAACCATGTGAAAAATACAGCGCTTTGCCTGGAGATAAATATTTCTGAATAGTTGGCCAAAGAGTGATTTGTCCTGCATCAGAAAGCAAGAATTGAATGATAGTTCCTTTTTCAGCAGCTTCTTCGATCTCAAACAAAGTTTGTCCTGGCACCCAACCGTCAGCAACTGCTTTATCCCATGTTTTAGAGTTTTTACGTTGTCCAATGATTACGTTAAAGCCATTATCACGAAGATTCAACGCTTGTCCTGGGCCTTGTACGCCATACCCAATGATTGCAATGGTTTCGCTTTTCAGAACTTCTCTTGCTTTTTCCATTGGGAACTCTTCACGGGTTACCACATCTTCTACGGTTCCGCCAAAGTTAATTTTTGCCATGATACTTGAATTGTTAATTAAATAAAGGTTAAGGTTAATTTACTTTATAATGACAGACTTTTAGTTTGTTCTACAGGTTAAAATCAGAACATATGTTTCAGAACTGTAGAATTAATCCTGATACTCAACTTTCTTAGATGTTCTGGCACTAAGTTCTTCCAGCTCTTCCAGGAATCGCTCTGTACGACGCTTGGACTTAGATATGGAAATTCGGGCAGAACGAACAAATTCAGAAACACCAAATGCTTTTAGTTCTTCGAACAGTTGCTGGGTTTCGCTCTTTCTACCAGTTTTTTCAATAATAATATACTCACGCTCTACCATCAGAATACGTGCAAAATGCTGACGTATCAGATTTTCAATAGTATTCTGACTGTCATTCAGGAAGGGCTCCAGAGGAACTTTATACAAAGCAAGCTCTTGATAATGCGTATCTTCCTCTTCATACAGAAAGGCACCCAATACTTCAATCAGTTTGCGAATCTGTTTTACCAGCTTTTCAGCTTTTTCACGAGTAAGCTTCACAACAATCGTATAACGGCTCACACCTGCCACTTCTGATTCTGAGACATTGATACTCTCAATGTTTATCTTCCGGCGCGTAAAGATAATGGTAATTGCATTAAGCAACCCGCTTTTGTTTTCAGTCAGAACGGAGATGATAAACGTCCGTTCATTATCCGGTTGTGGAGTATTCATAAATACGTCTGATTATGGACTAAACCTTAGTGTCAAAATTTATTTTGTTATACTACTCTTTGATGGCCACAAAACGTAAACGTTTGTAGTCTGCAAACCACTTTCCATCATGAAAGTTGGTTGATCTCAAAGACTCTTTAATCTGGGCAAAGACTTCAGTCTTAGCTGTTTCTGATAATTCCTTCAATGCAAATCCTCTAAACATCTGAATCCAGTCAATAACTCCATTTTCAGGATCATCCAGTTCAGTATCACGATCAAAATGAGCAGCAAATGTCACACGGAAGCCACTTCTTTCCAGCAACGGTGTATATTCCCCAATACTTGGAAAATAATTGGTATGCACATCTGTGTTTATTCCTTTAGCTCGTAAAGCTTCAGCTAAAGCAACCAAGATACGCTGCACATTTCCTTTTCCACCAAATTCAGCCACAAATCTACCTCCTGGTTTTAGCGCTTTGTATACACACTCGATTACTTTTTCAGGAGTATGTATCCAATGCAATGTAGCGTTAGAAAACACAGCATCAAATGGCTCATCAAACGCAAAGTCAGCACCACTCTTCTGAAAAAAAGCAATTTCCGGATACGCAACCTGAGCCTTCGCAACCATTTCCGGCGAATTGTCAATACCTATCACTTCACAACCATAACCGGCAATTTTCTTTGCCAGATGTCCTGTTCCTGCACCTAAGTCCAGAATTCGCTCACCTGCTTGTGGATTCAATAGGTTAATCACATCTTCACCATACTGAAACACAAAGGCATGTTTTGTATCATAAAACTGTGCATTCCACTGCTGAGTCTCATTCTGAGGATTAGGCATAGGGCATCTTTTATTTTTATGTAAAATTCGATAAAGATCCGTAAAGTTTTCCCATAGCAGGCTAAAACTTTACGGATACTTTCACTAAATCACTCTAAACGAATATCCGTTACGGATGCTCCAGCTGGTACCATTGGAAATACGTTTTCTTCTGTCTCTACAATTACTTCCATAAAATAAGGACCTTTGGCATCCAGCATCTTTTGAACAGCTGCTTTCAGGTTTTCACACTGCTCAACTTTCTCTGCAGGAATTGAATAGGCCTCAGCCAGCTTGATAAAGTTGGGATTGGTCATTTCTGTGAAAGAATACCGTTTTTCATGGAACAGTTGTTGCCACTGACGTACCATACCCAGGAAGCTGTTATTCAATACCACAATCTTCACCCCGATGTTATACTGCATGATAGTTCCCAACTCCTGTACTGTCATCTGATACCCACCATCTCCAATCACAGCAATCACCTGGCGGTCTGGTTTACCTAATTTGGCACCCATAGAAGCTGGCAGAGCAAAGCCCATAGTCCCCAAACCACCTGAAGTCACGTTGCTATCTGTTACTTTAAATTTGTAATAACGGGAAGTTGCCATCTGATGCTGACCTACATCAGTTACCACAATAGCCTCTCCATTTGTCATTTCAGAAATCACATTCACTACTTCAGACATCTTCAACTTACCAGTCTCAGGATGTAGTGCATGTTGGATAACTTTATCATGTTCTATCTTATCACAATCCCTGAACTCCTGTAGCCATTCTGTATGACTCTGTTTTTTGATCAATGGAGTTAGTTCATGTAAAGCCTCTTTTGCATCTGAATTAATGGCTACCGCCGTCTTTACATTCTTATCAATCTCAGCAGGGTCGATTTCGATGTGAATTACTTTCGCCTGACGGGCATATGTTTTCAGATTACCTGTTACCCGATCATCAAAACGCATTCCAATCGCTATCAACACATCACACTCATTCGTCTTGATATTAGGACCATAGTTTCCATGCATTCCCAGATAGCCTACATACAATGGATGATCAGTAGGAAATGCAGATAGACCCATCAAGGTAGAAGCAACAGGGATATGGGCTTTCTCAGCAAATTCCACAATCTCTTTCTGGGCACCTGAAAGCAATATGCCGTGCCCTACCAGAATATAAGGCTTCTTAGCAGTATTAATTAATTCAGCTGCATCCTGTAAGCTCTGTTGAGTAGGCTTTGGATAAGGCGCATAGCTACGAATCTTCTCACATTTTTTGTAAGAAAACTGCATCATTGCATTCTGAACATCTTTCGTAATATCAATCAGAACAGGTCCCGGACGCCCGGATTTAGCAATAAAGAATGCTTTGGCAAATACAGCAGGAATTTCGTCTACATTCGTGATCTGATAATTCCATTTCGTTACAGGCATAGAGATACCAATCACATCTGTTTCCTGGAAAGCATCTGTTCCCAGTAAAGGAGAGGCAACCTGGCCTGTCACACATACCAAAGGTGTAGAATCAATTTGTGCATCGGCAATACCAGTAATCAGGTTGGTAGCACCGGGTCCTGATGTAGCAAAACAAACTCCTACACGACCTGTTACACGGGAATACCCCTGAGCAGCATGAATAGCTCCCTGCTCATGGCGAACCAGTATGTGAGTCAGCTTATCTGCATATCCATATAAAGCGTCATAAATAGGCATGATAGCACCTCCCGGATAGCCAAAAATCGTTTCAACGCCTTCTTCAATCAGACAACGTAATACAGCTTCTGACCCGGAAATAGGATCTTGTTTTACACTGGTTTCTTTATCACTCTTTGCTTGTAATGTCTGCATATGTTTATCAGTTGATGATCAATTTATTCGTTAATGAGAGTTAACTGCTTGCAGAAATTCTCAAATAAATTAAATGGTAAGATAAATAGATATATTCAATCACTAGTCATAGTGAGCAATTGCTTTGTACACTTTTCCTTGTTCATTAAACAGAAAAAATTCCACCGCTTTTTTATTCAGTACTGACGTATAATAAATGGTTACAGAAGAAACGCTGCTGAGAACATCAATAATCTGAAAATGCAGATCCGGATACTTCTCTAATCCTTTTTCCCAATAGTTTCTGACTCGATCCTTTCCACTTAAAGTACCAGAAGGTTCGTTCATCAGACTCACAATCAAAGGTGTAGTCATCTCAAAGTCATCTGTGTAATGATCTAACACCCGATCCAGATCGTGTTTGTTCCAGGAATCTACCCAATCCTGGGCGAATTCAGTTGCAATTTCTTTTGTAAGCATAGTTGTATAAATATAAAAAATGTACGCTATTAGTCTTTCAGTCTGAGCTCTCCACAACCTATCTATTGTACCTTCTCATCCTGATGTCTTATAAATCTGTCACACATCCCTGTGATGCAGAAGATACACTTTTAATGTATTTTTTCAGGATACCCTGAGTGGCTTTATAAGCAGGTTGCACCCATGCAGCTCTCCGAGACGCCATTTCTTCATCTGAAATAAGAACGTCAATTGTATTATTTATTGCATCAATACGTATTGTATCTCCATCTTTAATCAATGCGATAGGGCCACCTTCCTGTGCTTCAGGTGTAACGTGTCCTACCACAAAACCATGTGTACCTCCGGAGAAACGTCCATCTGTAATCATAGCTACTTTGTCACCTAATCCAGCACCCATAATAGCAGATGTTGGCTTTAGCATCTCAGGCATGCCAGGTCCTCCTTTTGGTCCTTCATTACGAATTACAACCACATGTCCGGGTTTAATTTCTCCTTTAGATGCAAACTCAATCAATGCTTCCTCGTTTTCACATACCTTTGCTATACCTTCAAAAAACTCCCCTTCTTTACCTGTAATCTTTGCCACTGCACCTTCCGGAGCCAGGTTACCAAACAATATCTGAATATGTCCGCTTTTCTTGATCGGATTAGAAATGGGACGAATAATAGATTGCGTTTCAAAATCCAGATCAGGTACGTCTGCCAGATTCTCAGCAACCGTTTTTCCTGTTACAGTTATACAGTCGCCATGAAGCAATCCTTGCTGATACAAATATTTCATGATAGCAGGTACACCCCCAATAGATAATACATCTTCCATAAAGTACTTTCCGCTAGGTTTCAGATCTGCCAGATACGGTGTACGATCACTGATAGCCTGTACATCTTGGAGAGTAAAGGTAATTCCTACGGCATGTGCAATAGCCAGATAGTGCAACACAGCATTGGTAGATCCACCTGTAGCCATTACTACTGTCAAAGCATTCTCAAACGCTTTACGTGTCATAATATCTCTTGGCAGGATCTGTTTTTCCAACAGATTTTTCATGGCTGCTCCAATGTGTACACATTCCTGTAGCTTGCCTTCGTGTGTAGCCGGATAGGTAGAGCTATTAGGTAAACTCATACCCATAGCTTCCAGACTTGAAGCCATTGTATTGGCAGTGTACATCCCACCACAAGCTCCCTGTCCTGGAATAGAGTTCTGAATTACTCCTTTGTATTCTTCATCGGATATGTTATTAGCAAACTTACGACCTAGCGCTTCAAAGGCAGAAACAATATCCAGCTTCTTTCCATTATAATTACCAGAACGGATAGTTCCACCATACACCATAATTGCCGGACGATTCAACCTCCCCATAGCCATCATAGCACCTGGCATATTTTTATCACAACCTACTACAGCAATAACTCCATCATACCACTGAGCACTTACAACTGTTTCAATTGAATCAGCAATAATATCCCGGCTAGGCAATGAATAGGACATACCATCATTTCCATTGGTCATACCATCTGAAACACCAATCGTATTGAATATCAATCCTACCATTCCATTTTCCTGAATGCCTTTCTTTACATATACAGACAGGCCGTTTAGGTGCATATTACATGGATTACCTTCATATCCAGTGCTGGCAATGCCAATTTGAGCTTTGGCCATATCAGTTTCTGTTAAACCGATACCATACAACATAGCCTGAGCAGCAGGATTTGTCACTTCTTGTGTTAATGTGCGCGAATATTTATTCAGTGGCTCGTTCATTCTTCTTGATCGAAATAGTAGTAATAAATAAGTTTTTCAAAAGCTAGATTCTAACAAACAAAACAGCCTTTCACACATAAGAGCATGAAAGGCTGTCAGGCATATATTTATGTCCGATTGCTGCATTTGGCAGCATCCTGAGATTGATACGATTTTATTGTTGCGCTTTTCATATTTTTTGGATTGTAGTGATAAAAAAAAGACCTTCCTACGGTGAGAAAGGTCTTTTTCAGATATGCAATGCCTTTCTCACCCACTAATAATAGAGAGTAGCACCACCACCAAAATAATATGTTGAATGAGTATTTTCACTTAGTAAAGTACTGTAAAAACGCTGCTAATTTCTGGAGTATTTTCTTTTTCTCCAAACAAAACTTACTATATTTTTCCTTTGAGATTTATAACGATATTTTATTTGCCACCTATCTTGATTCAATACCACAATATTCTGTGAAATATCCTTTTTATTTGAGTTTGCAGGGATTTCCTCGGTCTACCGGTAAACCCCCATGTAATAATATTGCTTAAATGTCTCTGAACTATTCGCAAGTTGTTAAAAATCAATATATCTGAACACTATAGCTACAACAAAAAACTGTTACGGGAACAACAAAAAATAACTCCTGATGCATAGTATAAACTATCCGTAGCTCTTTTCACTCTGATAGAGGTATGATAAAACATTCATTTCTGCAAATATATTACACAAAAAGCAGTAGTGTATAATTGTGTTTTTCCTACGCATATCTTATACGAGTTTTGCTTTATGTATTTGATAATCAAGCGGCATTTCACTAAAAAGTAGAATAGTTACAATACGACCATTCTCTTATACTACAACATACTTACTTTATTGTCGGGATATCCATGTATAATTCATTCACTATTTTGTTAAAAAAAATAGGTCACTATTCTATTTTAACAGGATTCCTAATCCTTGGTACATTCATTTCAGTAAGCGCCCAGCAAACAGCCCAAACCGAGATTGATACAACTACTACATATGACTATTACTCTATGTCACTGGAAGAACTGCTGAAATTAAAAGCTTCCGGAGTGACTATGTCCAGTGAACTTGAGAAGTTAATAAATTCTTTGATTGGGGTTGCCTCACAAAAAGCCCAGTCTTCCCGAAAATCACCTAGTATTGTTTCACTCATTACAGAAGAAGACATCAAATCTTCAGGAGCAAGAGACCTCATAGATGTCTTACGTATGGTGCCTGGCTTTCAATTTGGTATGGATACCCAAGGCGTTACAGGCCTTAGTATAAGAGGAAACTGGGCACATGAAGGGAAAGTGCTACTACTGCTGGATGGACAAGAGATGAATGAAACAATGTACAGTACCTTACAATTTGGCAATCACTTTGATGTAAGTCAGATAAAACGGATTGAAATAATCCGAGGGCCCGGTTCTGCTATTTATGGTGGCTATGCAGAATATGCAGTAATCAGTATCATCACCAAAAGCTATGATGACCTGAAAGGACTACAGATTACAGGTACCTATGGAACTATGGAGCATGCCTATGCCCGACGCAATATCAGTATTTCTGCTGGTCAGAAAATAGGAAACTGGGGACTTTCTCTTGCAGTATTTGCAGGACAAGGCCAGCGTAGTGATCAACCTTTCACTTCATTTTATCAGGGAATAAGTCGGATAGACACAGTATATAATGGGCAGGAAATCCAGCGTATTGATACTTCCTATGTGCCACAGACGTATTCCATGAAAAATAATTCGGCACTGAATCCAACCAATGTAAATCTTGGTATAACATACAAAAACTGGACGGTCCGGGGAATTTATGATGACTACCAAGCCACTATACGAGATGGGTATGATGTTAGTCTGAGTCGTGCCTATCCCAATAATTTCAAATCATGGCTGGGAGAAATCAAATACAAATGGGAAATTAACAGCAAACTTACTATAACTCCACGTCTGAGTTTCAAACGGCAACTGCCCTGGCAATATTCAGGTAACACAGAAGAATACTCCTCTTACAATAAACAGGCAGATCGTAGTCGGGGAAGCATCACCATTACCTATGATCTATCCCGCCGCGTCAACATTATAGGTGGGGGAGAATTTTTCAATGATAGAGGATATAACTTCTCTAAGGATGGTGATACATTGTTTTACAATGGAAGCAGACATGTCACTTTCAATAACAAAGCGCTGTTTGCTCAAACACTACTTAAATTCTCTATAGCACATATTACCATAGGTATGCGCTATGATCACAATGATGCCTTTGGATCTGCGTTTGTCCCTCGTTTAGGTATTACCCGTAAGTTTGATAAACTTCACCTCAAAGTATTGTATTCCAACTCATTCCGTGCTCCTGGAATTGAAAATATCAATTTTAGTATTGATAATCGTATTAATCCTGAAAAAAGCAGTGTCCTGGAAATGGAAGCCGGGTACCAGATTGGTAAAAATTCTTTCCTGACAATCAATCTTTTTGACATAACGACTAAAGACCCTATTGTCTACAATTTTGAAGAAGGTGATTCCTATCAAAACTTTCCCAGAAGTGGCAGTAGTGGTTTGGAAATGGAATACAAACTAAAAGAGCGCTGGGGATTCCTGACAGTAAGTTATGCTTTTTATACGACTGCATGGAAGAAAGAAACTATTTCTCTTTATAGTGTGCCAGGCAAAAACAATGTCACGCTTGGAAATCCTGCTCATCAGATAGGCATAAACAGCAATGTACACCTGGGCTCAGGCTGGTCTGCAAGTCTTTCTGGTACTTTACTAAGTAACAGGTACGGCTATATTGCACCGGAAACAGTTGGAAAATTTACCCCTACCGCTTTATTGAATACGTTTATTCGCAAACAAAACCTTCTTACTTCTGGTCTTGAAGTCGGATTAGGCATCTATGATATCCTAAATCAAAAGTTTGCTTTTATTCAACCTTATAATGGCGGTCACGCCCCACTACCAGGTCCATCACGAGAGTTTCTGATTCGTGTTTCCTATACGTTGAAACAAACTAATTAATCTCTATTTCGTAGAATATGAAACGATATTATTCCCTGATTTATATAGTAGTATTCAGTCTCGTACTACCTGTATTACAAGCTTCAGCTCAACAGGTAGACAGCAAACTAACCTGCATTTTCATTTACAACTTTACCAAGTACATTAAATGGCCTCCCAACACAGAAAGTGGTGACTTTGTGATTGGAGTTTTGGGTGATAGTCCAGTAGAGGCTGAACTACAAAAATTAACGTCCAAACTAAAAGTTAATGGCGTACGAAACATTGCCGTCAAAAAATTTAGCTCAGATGCCAATGCAAGTACTTTACAAACTTGCCATATTTTGTATATATCTAAAAAAGAAAGCAAAACACTTAAAGAGTTGAGCAATACACTAAGCAGCTCATCTACTCTACTAGTTAGTGAAGGTATGGGTATGGCCAACAAAGGCAGTACCATAAGTATATATATAGACGAAGAAACGGATCAGATCAAACTGGAACTCAACAAAAAGATGCTGGAAAGCCATAAACTTAAAGCATCTTCTGAGCTTTTGGCATTAGCAGTAGTAATCTAGCATATGCAGAATATTATTGTGCTGCCAATATATGTGCCTCTAAACTCAATCACAAGCATGAAAAGACATACGTCTCTCTATTCTGTAAAAACCTGTCAGTTGGCAATTATTTTTATTTTCTTAACTCACTGCCATCTTTTTGCTCAGGATATCGAAAGTAAAATGAGAGCAATATTTATTTATAACATTGCCAAGAATATCAACTGGCCGGAAAGTGCCCCTAAAGGTGATTTTGTGATAGGTATTGTAGGAGACAATTCTATTGCAGGTGAACTGGATAAGATGATATCCAATACTACTGCCACTAACGGCAGAACAACTATAGTAAAGAAGATAGCAGCCAGTCATGCTGTAGGTGTAATCGAAAATTATCACATACTATACTTTTCAACGAAAGAAACCCAGGCGATGCAGCCAATTATCACTAATGCAACTAAGCTTCCTGTATTACTTATTGGCGAGAAATCCGACAACTCCTGTAAAGGAAGTACATTATGCTTTAGTAAAGACACAAATAATAAGTTACGACTGGAATTACACAAACTTTCGTTGGAACAACATCGCTTAAAAGCGACCAATGATTTGTTACGTATAGCCACAGTTATTGACAATTAATTTTTTGTTTATATATTTGTGGCACAAAAGCGGGAGTAGCTCAGCTGGTAGAGCGCGACCTTGCCAAGGTCGAGGTCGCGGGTTCGAACCCCGTCTCCCGCTCTCTTTAGGGAAAAAATGAAAATATTTTTTCTTGCACTTTTCCCAGAAGTAACCGCCCTTTAATCATCGCAGTATATTAAGTATATAATAACTTCCCCGGTTTGTATTTTTCATTCTTTTCATGCAAAGAAACACGCCAACGAAGTAATTTTCTAAAAAAATATTCCATTTGAAAATTTGCAAATGTGATTTCATGTCGCTTACCTTTGTATCACATTTGGTATTAACCAGTAAATAACTACAAAGATGTTACAGCACATTACATATTGTTCAACCAAGCCGGCGATGCTGATAAACTTCGGAAGAAGTAACGATAGCCGCGTAGGCGAGGTATATTCGGGCGTATGTAAGTGTGACCCTCTAAATAACCAACATAGGTTTCTTTAGCAATCAACACACAGATATATAGCCCGAACCCAAAAAGTTCGGGCTTTTTTATTTTCTATCCCTTTTCAATTCACGATTTCAGCTTCTAAAGCAGAAAAACGGCTAGAAAACAAGCGAAAGCTTATAGTTAACAAATTTCAATTTATTCAGAACATTCGAAAGTTCTGAATTTGTCTCGATAACGATCGGGAAATGTTCTTTGAAATCATGGCGCACTCTGCTCTGTCGTCTAAGGGCTAAAAAAGTGGTCAAAAATAATTCTTAAAGGCTCCAAAGGTATCTTTTGTGCTGCGCCTTCGCCTATTTTTCGGCCCGTAGCCGCTGGCTACGCCCCTCAAAATAGTCTTGGCTCGCTACAAAATCTATCCTTTTCGCCTCTTTAAAATTATCTTAGACCACTTCTAAGATTTCCGGCTTTGAACTGGAAGATGGACGTTCGAATCGTCCCAGAGCAACAAACAAGTCTGAAGACACACTTCAGATAAGGTTATTGGGTGTCGTAGAAAAATGTTACTTCGAATGATAATCGGCAGGTCGAAGGTTCAAATCCTTCTCATACTCAGGTATGGTAGCTCAGTGGTTAGAGTAGCAAAATGTACATTTTTCGTTTATCACCCCTACTCCTTTGGACTAAGGAAAAAGTCACTGCATTTTCTATGCGGAGATACAGGTTCAATCCCTGTAAGGAGTCCAAGGCAGGATATCTGCCACAAAATGAGTGTCGTATGCAAGAGTTACTTCGGTTATATTGGTTCGATTCCAAAACCGGACTGTCTGCAAAACAGATAGATCCGGATACTCCAGAAGTACATTCTGAGAGAAAGACTCTTGCAGCATATAACCTCAGCATACAGATTAGCAAAAGGCAATTGGCAAGACGTTCTTTTCTGTAAAGCTAATTTGTATAATGCCAATTGCCTTCTTTTTGGTTTATCAAATCATGGCTGATTATATCTGCTATTGGCAGATGGTAAGGGTTCAATTCCCTGATAAACCTCCAGGGTGTAAATCCCCAAAGTAGTGCCTGCCTTCTTAGTGGGCCTCATTCGCAGAAGTGAGATGTGGTTAATTCAACCACTCCTGTTTGCCAACAGGATCGTTCAAAAAGGACACACTGAAAGCGAAAAAAAATATCATTGAAACAAAAAGTGCCGTAGGGAAGAGTTACTTCATACTATAATGGTCCTAAGGTAGCGTATATCGGGTAACCGATAGAGCGAAGCCAATGCCTGCAAAGGTGCAAGTCCCACCCGTTGGGATGTCGAAGGCGTGTCCACTGTCCTGGACTCAGGATAAGGACGACGGCGAAAAGCCAGATCTCTTCCCGCTTGTAGCCTTTTTTTAAGTAAAAAATGGAGAGGTGCCAGAATGGTTAACGGAGCAGTTTGCTAAACTGTCGTACGTGTCAAAGCGTATTGTGGGTTCGAGTCCCACCTTCTCCGCTCAGGTCTCGGGGTGTAGCGTAGTCAGGTTAGCGCGCCACATTTGGGATGTGGAGGTCGCAGGTTCGAATCCTGCCACCCCGACAAAAGAGTGTAAATGGAAGCACGCCAAAGATGGAGAGTTGGAGCTGACTGTAAATCAGTTGCCTTCGGGCTGAGTAGGTTCGAATCCTACTGCTTCCACCATGAGTGCCGTAGAAAAGTGTTACTTCGACACGCTGACTTTGGAAGTCGGAGCTTGCAGGTGTAAATCCTGCTCACACGTTGGTGTGATGGTGCAATTTTAAAAGTCACTTTTCGTCTGTTGCCTCAATCTATAAACTATGCATTACCATTAAAAAGTGTCGTTAATTACCTTTAACCAATTACTACAACTATGAAATTTAATATTCTTACTAAAAACAAAAACCAGATTGTAAACCATGAAGGTGCACCTGCCTATACAATCACGTCAGAACTGGAACTCTATTCAGCAGTAGTAACATCGTCACTTTCTGATCAGTTCTATGAAAAGGCAGATCAGAAAATAGATCGCATCCGAACGCTGATCCAGAAGGTTGATCCGGTGTTTGTAGCACAACTTGCTGTATACGCACGGGAACAAATGCACCTACGATACATACCTCTGGTACTAGCAGTTGAGCTAGCAAGAATACACTCTGGAGATCAATTGGTTTCCAAAATGGTAAGCCGGATTATCCAGCGTACGGATGAAATCACCGAGCTTCTAGCCTATTACCAGGCTGCCAATCGTCGGGATGGAATCAAAAAACTGGGAAAACTTTCCAAACAGCTACAGAGAGGAATTGCCCTGGCCTTCAATAAATTTGACGAATATCAGTTTGCAAAATACAACCGGGAAGCTGAAGTGAAACTACGAGACGCATTGTTTCTGGTACACCCAAAAGCAAAAGATGAAACCCAACAACTGCTCTTCGATAAAATCGTGAATGATGGACTGACAGTACCTTACACATGGGAGGTTGAACTATCTGCACTAGGTCAGCAATCCTTTGAAAATGAAGCAGCTCGTCAGGCAGCAGTTAAAGCAAAATGGGAAGAATTGATTGATTCTGGTAAACTAGGTTATATGGCATTGCTACGAAACCTGCGAAATATTCTACAGGCAACAGTTAGTGAACAACATATAAATCGGGTCGCAGACCGACTGGCCAATGAGCGGGAAGTTAAAAATTCAAAACAGCTTCCATTCCGATTTCTGGCAGCATACCGAGAACTGAAAGAAGTAAATACAGTATACACTTCACTGATACTAAATGCACTGGAAGATGCGGTAAAAGTTAGTGCAGCTAATATCAAAGGATTTGATATCAATACAAAAGTGTTGCTTGCCTGTGATGTTTCAGGTTCCATGCAAACTTTTATCTCACCACGTAGCCGAATACAAAACTATGATATCGGTCTAATCCTGGCTATGCTTCTGCAATCCCGTAGCAAATCAGTAATCTCAGGTTTCTTCGGTGATCGGTGGAAAGTAGTCAATTTGGCAAGCAACCATATTCTGGCTAACACCACTGAACTACGCAGACGGGAAGGTGAAGTAGGATACGCAACGAATGGTCATCTGGTAATACAGGAGCTGATTGACAAAAGCCAGATAGTGGACAAAGTCATGTTCTTCACAGATTGTCAGCTATGGAATAGCAAAGGTGATGGCAACAACATTGCCAAACTATGGCGCAAATACAAACAGATTGCTCCCAATGCTAAAATCTATCTGTTTGATCTGGCAGGCTACGGACAAATGCCACTACGGACTGAAAGCAATGATGTATTCATGATTGCAGGCTGGTCAGACAAAGTATTTGACATACTGGAGGCCATTGAAAATGGCAGCAATGCAGTAGCTGAGATTGAAAAGATTATCCTTTAATATTCGAATAGCAGGTTGAGATGATGCATTACTCACCTGCTTGTAAATAGAGTTTTAACAGACTTCTAACTCCCAATGGAAAAACTATTTGAGATTTCGAAAACACAGAAAAAGTTACTCTCTATCTATTTACGGGGAGATAGCAAATTCTGGTTGGGCTATATTTTGAACTATACATCAGAAACCATAGATCTTCAACACTTTAGCACTCTTGGGAAACCGGATGGAATCATTGTAATAAAGACCTATAACATTGAAAGAGTAGAATTTACGAATGACTATACAAAATCCTTTGACCACTTGATTCAAAATAGCCAGCTACTGGAGACACAGACAGTGCAGGAACTGGAAAGCTCTCTTATCAACGAATGGCCAATGAACGTACTCAAACAATTTCTGGAAAAGGAAAAGCTGATTTCTCTTGAAGTTAACGATACGCTTGAAACAGGCTTTGTACGCGAAACTGGCGATGATTGTGTGATTATTCACTCTATTGGTACACTTGGAGAAGATAATGGTCTGGCATGTTATAGGATTGCAGACATTAATTCAATTCAAGTGGATACACAAAGACAGAGAAAAGCAGAACTACTTTATCGCTGGCGAAAGGAAAAAAATAAGCTTAGACAAAATTGATTACAAGAAAGGTATTGTAGAAAAGAAATACTTGACTGATGAGTGTACCTCATCGTATAGAGTTGTAATCGGAAAAGATTCTTTTCACTTATAAATTTTTACAATTATTGAAAGACTACAACTTGAAAACTACAACTTGAAAACTATGAAAGATTTACAAAACCTCCGCAATATCGGCTTTATTGCCCATGTCGACTCTGGTAAAACTACCCTCTCGGAAGAAATACTCTTCTTAGCAGAGGCCATTCATCGGCGTGGTAGTGTAGACGGTGGCAATACAGTTACAGATAGTATGCCCGAAGAACAACAACGTGGCATTACCATTAAGTCCTCTTGTGTCAAGTTCTACTGGACTGTAAAAGAATAAAGAGTGTAAGGAGTGTTAGTGTACGATTGTAAACTAACACTCTCCTCTAAAATATTGGGTGTCGTAGAGAAGAGTTACTTCGCCTTTAACGCCATGGGTCGCAGGTTCGAATCCTGCCTTTATCACTATTTATGATAGAGTAGCTCAGTGGTAGAGCAATGTAATAGTCTCTTTTCGTTAGTTACCCCAATTCTTCTTGACTCAAACAGAAAACATATGATTGCGGAATGACAGTAGCTGGTATCTGAGAGGTCTCATAAGCCTCCGCCTTGTGCCTCGCGGGTTCGAGTCCCGCTTCCGCAACCAAAGAGTGCCGTTGGAAAATGTTACTTCGTTAGACTAGGGATCTAAAATTGATTATTCCATTTTTCGCTTATTGCCTCTTTTTATTCGTCCGTAACTCAGTGGCTAGAGTACCTCACTTTTAATGAGGGAGTCATGGGTTCAAATCCCATCGGGCGAACCTAAAATACTATTGCTTCGTCGTTCAAAGGATAGGACAGTTGGCTACGAACCAGCAGATAAACGTTCGACTCGTTTCGAAGCAACCAAGGGAGTGTACTACATGGGATGTCGTAAAAAAGAGATACTTCGTTCGATTCAAAATTGAAAGGTTGCAGGTTCGATTCCTGCTTCTGCTTAGGCAGAATAGCTCAATGGTAGAGAAATGTGCTCTTTTTGCCTGTCACTCCTCAATGTAGTAACAACTTTCTGAATTTATTCCTATATAAAAGGTGTCGTAAATCAGAGATACTTCTATCATACCCTTGTATGCTATAGCTTAATCGAGACAAAGCGTCCTGTATAATACAGGAAGATGCGGTAAAAGCCCGTAATAAGACTCTGATTGCCAGTTACCCTTTTAGTTTTTATTCAATTAATGGTATCAATCAATACTACACTACGACTATGAGAAAATTAGCATCGATTCAACGAATCAAAAATCTGGAGCCTATTCCAGAAGCAGACGCCATTGAGAAGGCAACTGTCCTCGGCTGGCAACTGGTGGTCAAAAAAGGCGAATTTGCCGTTGGCGACCTCTGTGTATACTGTGAAATCGACAGTCTGCTGCCTGAAAAACCTGAGTTTGAATTTCTTAAAGCCAGGGGTATGAGAATACGTACAGTACGGCTGAGAGGTCAGGTTTCTCAGGGTATTTGTTTTCCATTACATATTCTGCCAAAAGATACACCTATCACTGAGGATCTGGATGTAACGGATATTTTGGGCATTATCAAATATGAACCACCTGTACCTGCTCAATTGGCAGGAATAGCCAAAGGCCTGTTTCCCAGTTTTATTCCAAAAACAGATGAAACCAGAGTGCAGGTACTTCAGGAACTATTGGATGCCTGTCAGGGTGACACATGTTACGTCACAGAAAAATTGGATGGATCTTCTGTAACGTACTACCTCAGAAATGGAGAATTTGGTGTATGCAGCAGAAACCTGGAATTGTTCGAAACACCGGATAACTCCTTATGGAAAGTAGCCAGAACATTAAAAATCGAAGAAAAACTCAGAAGCCTGACTGGAAATTTTGCGTTGCAAGGTGAGATCATTGGGGAAGGCATTCAGGGTAACCTGTACAAATTAAAAGGTCAGACAGTACAATTCTTCAATGTATTTGATATTGATCAGTACAAGTACCTCGACTTCGAAGGCTTTCAGAAAACAATAACTCAGTTGGATCTGACACCTGTGCCTATTCTGGAAACTGACTTTGCTCTTAGCAATGATATCCAGGCACTGGTTGAAAAATCAAAAGCAAAGTCCGTACTGAATCCAGCTGTCTGGCGGGAAGGTATTGTGATCAGACCTCTGACAGAAAAGGTGGGTACACTGGGCAGGGTATCTTTTAAAGCCATCAATCCGGAATTCTTATTGAAATACGAATAAATTGATTCAAACGAAAATCTCTCTTTATATATATGGAATTACAGGTACAAACATTCTTACGGAGCAAGTCTCTGAATGACCTGACTACACAATATGGGATCAGAGCCAACAGGCACAAACAATATCCTCATCTGGTACAATTAAAATATGATCAGCTTGAATCCTCTATGCGTGAACCTGTGGTTCAGGAATGTCGGGGGATTATTCTGGATGAGTCAAACAATTGGGAGATTGTATCTTTTCCTTTCAAAAAGTTTTTCAATTATGATGAGTTTTATGCATCTACGATAGATTGGACTCAGGCACGGGTATATGAAAAGATAGATGGCTCTATTATGACACTCTATTTTTATAATGGAGCCTGGCACATAGCATCTGCCAGTTTACCTGATGCCTCAGGACAGATCAGAGACCAGACTTTTACTATGAGTGAATTGTTCTGGAATACATGGAAAAGTAAGGGATATGAATTACCTACTGACACAGACTGGTGTTATGTGTTTGAGCTTACCTCTCCCTATACACAAATAGTAGTACCTTATACAGAAAACAATCTGACTCTGATAGGTGCCAGAAATACGAAAACCCTGCAGGAAGAATTCCCAGAGATAATCGCAGCGAAATATAAATGGGATGCCGTCCCGTTCTTTCCGTTAACCAAACTTGAAGAAGTATTGGAAGCTGGCAAGCAGCTGAATCCAATGAAACAGGAAGGCTTTGTAGTATGTGATGCAAACTTTAACCGGGTTAAAATCAAGTCTCTGCAATATGTAAGTATCGGCTTTCTGAGAGGAATTGAAGACAAAACTACTCATCGGTATCTGCTGGAAATTATCAAAACCAATGAAGGCTCAGAGTTTCTCTCTTATATGAAAGAATATACAGACCCCTATCAGAAACTGAAGCTGAAATATGATGCACTGATTTCCGAACTGGAAACTCACTGGAGTCAGATTAAAAATATTGAGGATAGAAAAACCTTTGGTATCAGTGCCAGTAGCACCAAAATTCCAGGTGTGTTCTTTCAGTTACGGGATCAAAAAGTGCATTCTGTGAAAACCTATCTTTATGAGATGAAAACCCAGGCTTTACTGGATGTACTGAATAAAATGTAAAAAATGAATCTACAACTATGAAATTATGCTTAGTCCGAAACCACGATTACTTCTGGTTGGCCTTGAACCGCCGGAAGTTACCGCAATTACCAGTCAACTCGACTGCCTGACAGTTGTATATGAACATCTTCCATTAATTAAACTGGTTGATGGCAACTTGTATGTGGAGAGTCGTTTACATCCTGGTACTTTCCTAAAGGTAGACAAAGTAATCTATCATGGCATCTTCGAAAATGATTTTGATTTTCTAACACTATTGGCTCTATGGAATGGGCCTTGCCTTCCAGACGCCAGAGGTATGATGGATTGTCGACTTCGACATTCTGGACTGGTAAGAGCGCTACGTGTCACGAAATTTGGAGATATTCCAAGAGGAATGTCTCTTACTTCAGGTGAATGGCATGCTCGGCAGCCTACTGTAGCGAAATGGAGTAACTGGCACTGTGGAGAGAATAAAGCACGTATTCAGGATACATGGACATCTCCAGATGAGATAACAGTTTACGAACCTTTTATAGAAGGGGAAGCGGTTCGGATTATGCTTATTGGTGATAAAGTCTGGCAAATTCACCTGAAAGGGGAAGACAGGCTCAAGTCTATTCATCACCCGGATGCAGCTCAAATGCCTGTTGATTCAGACCTGGAAGAAGATGCTAAACGGTTGGCAAACTACTTTCATTTTCAGATAGTAGGCATTGACTATATGATAGGTCTTGATGGAAAGAAGTATCTTCTGGAAGTAAATCATATCCCCAATGTCACCGTGTTTCCATTTGTACGTGAGGCATTTATTGACTTCGCTGTACAGTGGGTTAAACAATAAGGTTTTCTAACCTTAACAACTACAACTATGAAACTTTTACTAGCTTATAAAGAACCTGGGTTGGGCGAAGCCTGGAAAGAATACTCATATCTTGTAAAGGTTAAGAAAAAGTGCAATTTTGAATAAAATACTTGGTTAGTAAACTATTCACCCCTTGTAAGAGCCCTAAAAGAAACATAGATATGTTGAGTAGGCTATTCTTTCAATAC
>NZ_JASJOR010000052.1:0-35396 GCF_030068545.1 Xanthocytophaga flava
GGCAAAAAGAAGAGTTGTCTTACAACTCAGAGAACTTATAACCACTATCATGATCACACTGGCGGGTGGAGATCCCAACAAAGTCTTTAAAACGTAAGGGGTCGGAATTTCTTCCGACCACCACTGGTAACTACTCCCTCCTTTTCACATCTTTTTTGCATAGTTGTATTAAGAGTACAGATTTCGGATTATTTAATCTGGTTTGCTAAACTGCTGCAACAATAAAGAATTTAAAGTCAACTATGTAACCATTTTCTCTATGAGGAAGATCATAAAAAATAACTGGCTTATCGTATCTTTTGCTGCTATAGTATTACTAATATTAGTAAACATTTGGATTACCATCCGTAACAATAAAGTCATTGAACAAAATTCACAACTTGAAAAACATACTGAAGAGGTTAAGCTGGCTACACAAGGCATCCTCAATGGAACAGTACACACTTTAGATCTGGGTGTTCGTGGGTATGCTTTGACTAAGGATACCAACTTATTATCACCATATAAGTCAGCTTTGGTAAAACATGAGCCCTTATTCCGCAAAATAGATTCTCTACTGAGAGAACAAAAATATGATAAACTGGATTCTCTTCAGATAGTCAAGCATGAAGTAGATAAATACATACAGTTTATGGGCGAAATGGTGGCACTAGCTGAAAAGGATAGTATGGCCGCTTTTACCAAGATGCTCAAACAAGACAAAGGATATGATGTATGGGTAAAATATGCTGCATTTGAGAAACCGGTGTTTGCCTTTCAGGACCAAATAAAGTACAAAGCACAGCAAAACTATCAGACGGCCATGTATCAGAATATTTTGATACAAATCATATTGTTGATTATCACATTGCCTACTGTATACTTCATTATCTATCGGTTGAGAAAAGAGAGCAAAGAAAGAAGGATGTTATTGCTGGAACTGGAAAACTATAACCAGAATTATTTCTTCCATTCCCGAACACAGACCGAACAAGCTACAGAAGAGATAAGTGTAAAGGACATTCTGGATAATTCCATTCAGAATATTCGCAGAGCATCTGATTTTGTAAAGAATATAGCTAATGGAAATTATAGTGTGACATGGGAAGGAATGACCGAGGCCATACGGGAGAAAAACACTACCACACTGGCTGGTGAATTGTTGCAAATGAAAGAGCAAATGCAACAGGTAAAAGAGGAAGATCAGAAACGTAACTGGATAAACGAAGGTCTAAGTTATCTGGGCGAGATTCTTAGAAAAGAGTCTGATCTGACTAAAATTTCAGATCGTGTTTTGGCTGAGCTTATTAAATATCTGAATGCCAATCAGGGAGCTTTATTTATCTTACAGGATGAGAATCCAGCTAAACCTGTATTACAACTGAGAGCTGCCTATGCTTATAATAGAAAGAAATACCTGAACAAAGAAATTGCACCTGGTGAGGGATTAGCTGGACAAGCATGGCAGGAAGCTGATACTATTTATCTAACACAGATTCCTCAGGATTATATAAAAATCTCATCAGGTTTAGGTGATGCCCGACCTAACAACTTATTGATTGTGCCACTTAAATATGATGATAAGATTCAGGGTGTAATCGAACTCGCTTCTTTCAAGACGTTTCAACCTCATGAAATTGCCTTCGTAGAAAAATTGGGCGAGAGCATGGCAGTTACATTTGCTTCTGCAAAAATCTCCGAGAAGACCAGTAGATTATTGGTTGAGACTCAGCATATGACAGAATTGATGCGGGCACAGGAAGAGGAGATGCGTCAGAATATGGAAGAGATGATGGCTACTCAGGAAGAAATGGAACGCAAGCGACATGAATACATGCAGCAGGTCGAGCAGTTGAAAATGGAAAATGATGAACTTAAAAAAATGGTGATTGCCTAATGGTCTTATAAATCCAGCTTTAGTAAATTTTAATTGTAAATCCTGCTATTTTTGAAGCATCCTGGCAACAGGGTGCTTTTTTATTTAAAACTACTTATGTCACAACGAAATTTTGCCAGAGAGATTTTATTTGGAGTTGCTGTAGGAGATGCTTTGGGAGTGCCTGTAGAATTTCAGGAGAGAATAGAATTACATACTAATCCAGTTACAGGTATGATAGGATATGGAAGCCACAATCAGCCATCTGGAACCTGGTCGGATGATAGTTCGCTTACCTTTTGCCTGGCTGAAAGTTTATGCAAAGGATATGATCTTAACGATCTGGGACGTCGGTTTATTAACTGGCGGGAAATGGATTATTGGACTCCTCATGGAAATGTGTTTGATATTGGATTTGCTACTTCTGATGCCATCAGTGATCTGATAAGAGGTGTAAACCCTTTGCAGGCCGGCAGATCAGATGAGAGAAGCAATGGCAATGGGTCACTGATGCGGATACTGCCTCTGTTGCTACATATCAAAGATATGCCTATTGAGAAACGCTATCAATACACCAAAGAAGTATCTTCTGTAACACATGCACATATCCGTTCGGTTATTGCCTGTTTTATTTATTTGGAATATGCCCGTCAGATTATAGAAGGAAAGGAAAAGTTCGAAGCCTTTGAGATAACTAAAAACCTGGTGAATGACTTCTTACAAAGTCAGGCTGTGTGTAGGCAGGAAGAAATAGATAAATTTCATAGTATTCTAATGAATCCGGTTAGTAATTATGAGATAAAACCGATTTATGAATATGGTGAGAATGAAATTTCTTCCTCAGGATATGTGCTAAGTAGCCTGGAAGCTAGTTTCTGGTGTTTACTAAACAGCAATTCGTATAGTGAGACAGTATTGAAGGCAGTAAATCTGGGAAGTGATACAGATACTACAGGAGCTATTGTTGGTGGACTTGCCAGTTTGTTGTATGGCTTTGAGCAAATTCCTAAATCATGGATAGCAGAGCTGGCACGTCGTCAGGATATTGAAGATCTGGCAATGAGACTACACAAGAAATATAATGGAATATCTTAGTCGAAGATTTATCCAGGCACTTATTTGAATACTTTTTAGCTTTTTTGATCGGTATAATTATTTACATGAATTAATAACTCAAATGATCTCTTACAATCCCAAAGAGTGGTTTACATTTATTTTTCGTTTTCACAAATCTGATACACTACGCCAGTTGGCACCGCTTATGGCTGCACTTGGTATCTATTCATGGGCAGTAGCCTATGTGGAACTGGAATATTGGAAGCTATCAGAGAATAACCATCTTCGCAATTTAACAGTCGTGCACAGCTTACTAGGGTTCGTGATTTCCATGCTACTAGTTTTTCGGACAAATACCGCTTACGACCGTTGGTGGGAAGGACGTAGATTATGGGGTAGTTTAGTAAATAACAGCCGAAATCTGGCTATTAAGTTAGCCGCAATATTGCCACCCGAAGATGCATCCAATCGTCATTTTTTTAAACGTGTTATTGCATTGTATGCTTCTACTTTAGCCGCACACTTACAGTCAGAAGCAACAAGATTGGCTTTGGATGAGCAGGAACATCCGGACTTGAAGGATTTGGATAAAAGTAAACATTTGCCTAATCAAGTAGCTACCTTATTATTCGGACGGACAAACAAATTGTATGAAGAAAACAAAATCAAAGAGGCTCAGCTAATTGTATTAAATGGAGAACTGCTTTCGTTTACTGACGTATGTGGTGCTTGTGAACGAATCAAGAATACGCCTATCCCCTTTTCCTATAGTATATTCATCAAAAAATTTATCTTCTTTTATGTAATGACTATGCCTTTTGGGTTTGTCTTTTCATTAGGATATTGGGTAATACCAGTTGTTATTTTTGTTTTCTATGTACTGGCTAGTATAGAGTTGATTGCTGAGGAGATTGAAGATCCATTTGGTGGAGACGCCAATGACCTACCAACTTTCAAAATAGCCAGCAACATTAAAAAACACATTGGCGAAATATTATAAAACACAAATATGACTGATACTACTATTAGCACTATCTCTATTCTGGGTTGTGGCTGGTTGGGTTTACCTTTAGCAAAAAAACTACTCGAAAAAGGGTATCTGGTAAAAGGAAGTACTACTACTACTGAAAAGTTAGGTGTTCTGGCTGAATCAGGGGTACAACCTTTCTTAATTAATCTTCAACCCAGTGTTGCAGAAGTACATCAGAGTGAGTTATATAAGTTTTTACAGGCAGATATTCTGATTATTGATATTCCGCCACGTACTCTTATTCATGGTGATGAATTTCATGTACAACAAATTCGATCTTTAGCCGAATCCATATCAATACCTCTACCTCAAATCATATACATAAGTTCTACTTCTGTATATCCTGATAATAATCAGGTTGCTACTGAGGAAACAGAAGTAATAGAAAGTAATGCAATGGTACAAGCTGAACACTTGTTGAGGAATATTTCTCCTGCTACAACCATACTTCGTTGTGGCGGCTTAATGGGATATGGTCGTATTCCTGGAAAATATGTGGCAGGCAAAACAATTACAACTGGTAATGTACCTGTTAACTTTATATACAGAGATGATGTCGTAGAAGTTATTTGTGAGGTAATTAAGCAGAAAAAATGGGGTGTAACTTATAATGTTGTAGCACCTTTACATCCTGTTCGCAGACTTGTATATGATCAGAATGTGAAAGATCTGGGCTTCCTCCCTCCTGTCTATGATGATTCTACATTGCCTGCACACAAGATTATCAGTAATGAAAAACTAGGCCAGGACTTGAAGTATACCTTTCAGTTTCCTGATCCGGTTGCATTTCCTTATGGATCTTGAAAAGATCTAGAACCTATCTCAAATCATATTTCTTATAATTCTCAAAATCGGAAATCAATTTTTGGGACTTGCCGTAAGACATATATTCTTCTGATTTGGATAATATTTGGCCTGTAGTTGAATAGTTTGTAATAAATAAAGTATCTGCATATGGATCTTTATTCAATGTTCTCACTAACCTTAGCTTATTATCGGTCCATTTGTGTTCATAAATAGTGTAACACCCACAGGCACAAGATGCTTCTCTGGATCTGATTATCAAATGCTTTTTATCAGCAATAGGATTTCCTCTTACTGATTTTTCGAATGTAATATCATTGATAAACATATGCTGCTTTGGATCATAGAAATAAAAGGCAAAATGTGCACTTGAGCAACCATTCGATGAAGACGTATGTAAAGCTAAGTCTGTATACTTATCAAAGTTAAAATCAGATAATCGGGTAAATACTGAAAATGTCTTGCCAAAGCTACTCTCATAAATATTCATACTGTGCCATTTTTTATGGTGACTTATGTAAAATCCCATAATGTCATGATCAAAATCTATAAGAACAGCAATAGGCTTGTTTATCTGTGGGTGCTTAAAAATCTTTAAATAAAAGCTTGAAGAATTAATTTCCACAAAAGAAGTTGTAGTATATTCTTTTAGGCGAGAAATCAATATACTGTCTCCTCTTAGGAAATCTTGAGCATTCATGATTGCTCTGTCTTTGACAAATAGTTTGCTTTTATATTCTCTCCTACTTGGTCGATATTTCTCTACTGGTGTTTCTTTGAAAGAACTACCACAAGCCGTTAAGAATGCTATAATTATGTACGAAATAAACATGAATTTCATACTAACAAAATTTTGAATAAGCTTTAGGGCCAGAGTCTGAGTTCTACTGAAGAATCAACTTTCTGTTAAAGTGAATCTCTCATGAATACTTCTTATAAGTTAGAGACAATTTTTGTAGACTAACCTCAAAACTGAAAATAAAATCTAAAAACTTATGCTCTTAATCAATATGAATGTCCCTTAAGGGCTAAATAAGTTTATAACAGATCATTAAACTGAAAAAATAAATTTAAAATCAGGAAGGCAATAGGAAAGGGGCTTCTGTCTATCACAAAAAATCTCCGGTTGATCAACCGGAGATTTTAACATAGAGGTGGTTGTAACGCCTAAATTTCAACCTTCTTATCTATCTGAAAAAATGGCAGGGTTAGGACAGATGCAGTTGTATTTTCTGATCCAGTACTGTTTTAGGAACAGCTCCCAACTGTCTGTCTACTACTTTGCCTCCTTTTATGAATAAAACGGCGGGTATGGAACGTATTCCATATTCTGCGCTCAAAGCAGGGTTCTGATCCACATTTACCTTACCAATGTTTACTTTGCCTTCATAATCTTTAGACAAAGCATCTATAACAGGACTCAGAGAGCGACAAGGACCACACCAGTCAGCATTAAAATCGATAACGGTTAATTGATCGCTTTCCAGAACTTCTTTCTGAAAATTAGCGTCTGTGAATATTTGAGACATAGTTGTATTGTTTTAGTTGTGTATCAGGATGAAAACATCCTGTATTTGCATAGCATGAGTCTGATTTTTAGATCAGAGATGCGTTTAATGTAATTTCCATATTATACGCCTTACTTACTGGACAAGTAGCCTTTGCTCCTGCTGCGATTTCCTGAAATTGTTCTTCTGTTATACCTGGAATACGAGCTTTCAATGTCAGGTCAGAACGGGTAATCACGCCATTGTCAAGTGTAATTGCAGATTGAGTTTCCAGTGATTCAGGAGTAAAACCGGCTGTTGTCAGGTCAAGGCTTAGTTTCATGGTAAAACATCCTGCATGAGCTGCTGCCATTAATTCTTCAGGATTGGTGCCGACACCGTCTGCAAAGCGGGAATTAAACGAATACTGAGTTTGATTTAAAACGGTGCTTTGAGTAGTTAAGTGGCCTTTTCCTTCTTTAATAGTACCATTCCAGAGTGCGGTTGCTGTGCGTTTCATATGAGTATAGAGAGTTGGTTTTGTATGATTTAATTAAAATATATGTATTGAGTGGGTTAGATTCGAAGCGATTTCTTAAAAAGGTCTGCGCTTATTGTGAGCAATTACTCTCACAGGTGCTACTACACTACGATTTGCTAAAATTGTCTCAAGCAGACGATTGGCGATGTTTTTAAGGATTTTCATGTTGTGCTTCTGTTTCTTTGTTTTTAATTAATTTGATGATACAAAGATATAGTAAGCAGTAAGGCTCTTCAATGCACAAAGAACTCCTTTCGTTGTACTTTTTCCCCCTTATAAAAAAGAAGAGCCTTTGCTTAGGCAAAAGGCTCTGACTGTTGGTATTGCTTACGAAAGTGTTGTGGCGAAAATTCGGTTTGCTGAGTAAAGAAACGTACAAAGTAAGCCGGGTCATCGTAGCCGAGTTTGTATCCGATTTCTTTCACACTTAAATCCGTATGTGCCAGTAGCCGTTTGGCTTCCAGTAGAATACGGTTCTTGATGAGATCGTTGGGAGAAACATCGCTGTATTTTGTAATTCGTTTGTTCAAGTTTTTAGGAGTCATTTGTAGCAATTCGGCATAATCTGCTACAGCATGCAGACGGGTATAATTGCTTTCTACCAATTGGCTAAACTTTCGGATAAAATCTACTTCCTGGTGCGACTCTTCATTGACCAGTTCATGTTCCTGCTTCCAGATACGTGTCGATTTAATGATAATTTGTTTGAGTAATATTCGAAGCATCTCTTCCATATTAGATTCTTCGTTTTGTAGTTCAGCAGTAATCTCATTAAGAATATCCTGTATGGATGCAGATTGTTCTGGAGTCAGATAAACAACAGGGATTTCATATACATTACGAAACAAAATTCCATCACAGGATACTTCCTGATCGTGAATTTCTACACAATAAAAGTCCCTGTTATAATAGAGTATTGTGCCTGTTTGTAGACCTTCTTCCAACTGAATCCATTGACCCGGATTAACAAAAAACAGGGCATCTTGTTGTAGAGAATAGTCTTTAAAGTCAATTGTAATTTGGGTTCCAGCTTTCAGGAAAAGAATTCGGATAAAGGTCATTAACGTTTCCCGATCTGCTGGAAGGTTTTCGGACACACTTAAATCCAGAATACCAAACCGTTTAAAGGCAAATTCTTTTAGTTGATTGTTCATGTAGTTTTGGAAATCTGGCTAATATAAAGCTTAAGTAATTGATATTTCTATTCTTCCAGATATAACACGCAACATACAGAGTTACTGTCTGGGTTCGTATTATATGGTCTTTTTTATAGAGATATTTTGTCAGCTACAGGATATGTGTATGTTTGTACTTTAACCTATTCTGTTTTCTATGTCGTCGTATTTTATTGGAGTGGATATTGGTACAACCAGTACAAAAGCCATTGCATTTTCATCAGAAGGACACATCATTTCTCACCATAATATAGGGTATCCTATTTCCCACCCGGAGCCTGAACAAAGCGAACAAGATCCTGATGAGATCCTGAAAGCAGTAATAGAAACAATCCAGCAGGTACAGAACGAAGCTAGGACTCAGGGAACGTTAGAAGGAGTAAGCTTTAGTGCGGCTATGCACAGCCTTATGGCTGTAGATGTTCAGGGAAAACCTTTGACACAACTTATCATTTGGGCTGACAACCGGGCAGGAGCTGTGGCGGATAGATTGAAAGCAGCACCAGAAGGTATGGAGATCTATCAGGCCACAGGCACTCCTATTCATGCAATGTCTCCCTTATGTAAGCTTTTGTGGTTACGTGAGCACAATCCGGATCTTTTTAAACAGACTCATAAGTTTATTGGTATTAAAGAATATATTTTCTTTCGTTTGGTTGGAAAATATGTTATTGATCATTCTCTTGCCTCTGCTACAGGATTATTTGATATCCATACGCTTGACTGGAATAAACAGGCCTTACAGAAAATACAATTGCCGGTTGAAAAGCTTTCAACTCTGGTAGATATTTTTCATATAGAGCATTGTTCATCTGAATGGGCTGAAAAATTGACAATTCCTGATCGAACCCCGTTTGTTATTGGGGCCAGTGATGGTTGTCTGGCAAATGTAGGCACTGGTGCTCTGACACCCGATCAGGTTTCCATAACTGTAGGCACTAGTGGTGCTGTAAGAATTGGTATTCCGAAACCCTGGACAGACAGTAAGATGCAAACTTTCTGTTATGTGCTTACTCCTGAATTATTTATAGCAGGTGGAGGGATGAACAATGGAGGTATAATTGCCGAATGGCTGCACAAAAATCTTTTTCCTGATATTGAAGAAGGTGACTTTACAACACTTATTACCAAAGCCTTGTCTGTTCCTGCCGGTTCAGATGGATTGCTTTTTCTTCCCTATTTATTGGGGGAGCGGGCACCTGTATACAATGCTCATGCAAAAGGTGTCTATTTTGGTATTACCATTCAGCATACACAGGCCCACTTTATCAGAGCCGCCTTCGAGGGTATTGCATTGGCTATCTATCATACAGGGAGAGCCTTGCTTGATCAGTTTCCTGAAATAAATACACTATATGTAGGTGGTGGTTTTGCCCGCTCCAAAGAATGGGTGCAGTTGCTGGCTGATGTATATGGCAAACCAATTGCTATAACAGATACAGTCGAGAGTTCTGGTTATGGAGCGGTATTAGTGGGACGTTATGCGTTAAAAACACTTAGATCATGGCGCTTAGTACCGGCAGATAAGTCATCTCAAGTATTTGAACCTAACTCTTCTAACCATCAGTTATATCAGCAAGTATTTGATCAGTATTGTAAATTATACAACACCCTATCTCCTCAATTTTTTTCCTAATATAGAAGTTATATAGTATAATGACTGCCAGCCTTTCTATAGTTGTATAGAATTTTAGAAAGGCTAGCTTGCTTGTTTGGAATCCATTACCAGGTTCATAGAGACAATATTATCTCCAAATGTAAGGAGTGAGTAATATTTCAAAAATGTTTCATTTTAGGGTTCCTTATTATACTTCTATTTTTGTATGTCCCGGCTGTATTTATTATCCTGTTTTCCGGATAACGCAGAGCTTTGCCTATAGCAGGCGCATTCGTTAGAGACAGAACACATTCACTTGCATCTAGTATAAGTAAGAGTGCCCTATTTTTTTGTGTAATCTGAGCCAGTATTCTCTATAAAATTAATCAATGCTTTCTACTATTAAACTGCCGTTAGGATCGGAAAATCCTTCAAGGTTTGTACAGGAAAGAGAAAAGGAGTTTTTAGGTAACATAGCCTGGTTTTGCCTGGCCGTTTTGATCCTTGCCTCTTTACCTGCTATTTACTATCAGGTCTGGATTGTTCTTTTTGCTCCATGTAGTTTTGTTTTTTTTCTGGGGCTAGTACTTTATCTGACTCGGAAAGGTTTGATTATTGTTGCTGGCAATGTTTTATCTTTTATAACGAGCTTGTTTTTGTTTCTTATCTGTTGGATGGAAGGTAAAACAACCGGCGCCCATTTGTATTTTCTGCCACTGATAGTTGTAATACCCTATTTAATTGACTGTAATAATAACACACAACTCATTCTGCATATTCTGCACCCTACTATTCATGCCTTATGGATAAACTTTGGAGATATTCCTCCTCGTCTCCCACAGATTTCAGCAGAAGTTCAGGATCTATATACAATATTTAACTTCGGATTTGTTGTTTTTCTCTGTCAGTTTTTTGCCTATCTGATTATTTCGCATAACACAGAAAGCACTTACCAGCTTCGTACATCTGAAAAAATGTTGCGAACACAAAATGAAGAACTGGTAAAAATCAATCAGGAACTGGATCGGTTTGTTTATAGTATTAGCCATGAACTCCGTGCACCACTAGCTTCAGCTATTGGTTTGGGAAATCTTATTCGAGAAGAGCAGGATGTGGACGAAATACAGAAGTACAATGACATTATGGTTCAGAATTTAATGCGTCTGGACTTACTTATGGGGGACATCCTGAAATATTCACGTAATGCACGTTATGAGATTAGAAGAGATCCGATTGAATTTGAAAAAGAGATTGAAGAGTCTATCCGGCAATATCAATATCTGCATGCAGGGGTAGAAATTCGTACCAATATTCAACAGTCAACAGATTTTTTTACAGATCGATACCGCTTTAGAATAGTCTTAAATAATTTGATATCCAATGCCTTTCGCTATCAGAACCCATACCAGAGTCCCAAAGAAATGCATATAGCGTGTCAGGTAGATGACAACCGGGCTTTATTAAAGGTAAGAGATAATGGAGTCGGTATTGCCGCAGAGGATCAGACACGCATCTTTGAAATGTTTTATCGTGCGGGGAACCAGATGCCTCATGTGAAACCTGGATCAGGTCTTGGTTTATATATAGCCAAAGAATCTATACAGAAAATGAGTGGACATATTAATGTAGTTTCGCAGATAGGAGAATTTACTGAGTTTACTGTAGAAATTCCATCCATGTAGCCAGTCGGATGAAGCCCTGTAGGTAGTTAAAAATAGAGGTATATAAGATCCCAAAAGTCTAGTATATAGTTAATTAGTTGATGTATGTAATTTTTATCTATATATCTGTTTTTGTTGGAATAGGTAAAATCTGATAATATTAATTAATCATATATTTGTATGGGGATGCACATATAAACATGATTTCTTCTATTTTTGTGCCTGCTAACTGCTATTCCGTTATTTCTCTTTCCACCCTATTTGTTAATGAACTCCGTATCTACTTCCAGTCAGGAAACTACTTTTTCTAAAAATGGTATTCTCTTTTACTTAGTAGATGACGATGATCTGTTTCATCTTATTCACAATCGTTTTATTAAGAGTCAGCTTCCGGATGCAGAGATTGTGAATTTCATAGATCCCAGAGATGCATTAACAACAATTCTGGAAAATACTCAACAACCTGGAATTGTATTGCTTGATCTGAACATGCCTTACATGACAGGATGGGAATGGCTGTCTGCCTTTGCCAAACAGACTGATTTGTCAACACTCGCTTTGAATATATTCATCCTTTCCTCTTCCGACTCTAATCAGGATAGAGCCAGAGTCAAAGATTATCCATTTGTCAAAGGCTATTTAGTAAAACCCCTTACACAAGCTGATATCAGTAAAATTATCAGTTAATCTACTTCTATTCTTACTAATTTCTGTCACTCTGTCAGATTCTGGTAACTGGCAAAAAAATTGTCCTGTGACTTGCGGATAAGTATGGCTTGTCTTTAAAAGCAAGTTCTTATTACAGGACCAATCATTCGCCATTAACCATTAAATCATTTATACATATGACAGTGACAGAAGAAAAAGGTACGATCTCGATTCATACCGAGAATATTTTTCCGATCATTAAGAAATTTCTTTATTCTGACCACGAAATTTTCCTGCGTGAGTTGGTTTCAAACGCTATTGATGCTGTTCAGAAACTAAAAAGACTATCCTCTCTAGGTGAATACAGTGGTGAACTGGGTGAATTAAAAGTAAAAGTATCTTTTGATGAGGCTGCCAAAACCATTACAGTAAGTGACAATGGGATTGGAATGACTGCAGATGAGATTAAAAAATATATTAACCAGATCGCTTTTTCCGGAGCAAAAGAGTTTTTAGAGAAATACAAAGATGCAGGTGAAGGCAATCAGATCATTGGTAACTTTGGTTTAGGCTTCTATTCTGCCTTTATGGTGGCTGAGAGAGTAGAAATTCAAACGCTATCTTTCCGCGAAGGTGCACAGGCGGCTCGTTGGGCAAGTGAAGGAAACACCGAGTTTGAAATTACCAAAGGCGAAAGAACAGAAAGAGGAACGGATATTATCCTGCATGTAGCTGAAGATTCCAAAGAGTTTCTGGATAAATTCCGTCTGGAGAATATTCTAAAGAAATATAGCCGTTTTATGCCTGTAGCCATTGAATTTGATGGCAAGGTAATTAACAATACCGCTCCTATCTGGGCAAAATCTCCCAATGATCTGAAAGATGAAGATTATCTAGCTTTCTACAAAGAGCTTTATCCTTTCAGCGAAGATCCGTTATTCTGGATTCACCTCAATGTTGACTATCCATTTAATCTGACAGGAGTACTCTACTTTCCAAAACTGAAAAATGATCTGTCGCTGCACCGTGAAAAAATTCAGTTGTATTCACGTCAGGTATTTATCACAGATGAGGTAAAAGATATTGTACCAGAATTTTTAATGTTGTTGCATGGAGTAATTGACTCTCCGGATATTCCGTTAAACGTTTCTCGTAGTTATCTTCAGGCAGACAGCAACGTAAAGAAAATCAATACCCACATCACCAAAAAGGTAGCTGATAAGTTATCAGAGTTATTCAAAGCTGACCGTAAAGGATTTGAAGAGAAATTTGATGACATTGGTTTGTTTATCAAATATGGTATGGTGGCTGATGATAAGTTCTATGAGAAAGCAAAAGATTTTGTTCTGGTAAAAAATACAGATAATCAATATGCTACTATCGAAGAATATCGTCAGAAAGTAGAACCTGTTCAAACAGATAAAGAAGGTTCTGTAGTCATGTTGTATACAACAGATCCAGGAAAACAGGATACATTTATTCAGTCGGCGAAAAAGCGGGGTTACGATGTATTGCAACTGAACGGTATACTGGATAGCCACTTTATCAATACTCTTGAGTCTAAGTTTGAGAAGGTAAGCCTGAAACGTGTCGATTCTGATACAATAGACAAACTCATCAACAAAGAAGAAACAATCAGTGGTATCCTGAATGATGAGGAAAAGAAAAATCTGAAAGAGTGGTTTGAGCAAACACTGAACGACAAAAACTTGAGCATCAGTGTATCACCACTTCCAACAGATGAGTTGCCTGTGACAATCACTCTGCCAGAATTTATGCGTCGTATGCAGGATATGGCTAAGACAGGAGGCAACCCAATGTTTGGTAGCTTCCCTACTACCTATCAGGTAACGATCAACGAAAACCATACGCTGACTCAGGAAATTCTGAAAGCTGATGAAGCCAAACGTGGACAACTGATTCGTCATGTGTATGACCTGGCTTTGCTTTCACAAAACCTGTTATCTGGTAGCCATCTTACATCCTTCATCCAACGTACACTGGATTTGACAAAGTAAGGTTTTCTGATACTCAATAACTCTAATCCTGATGACTAAGGTTGTCAGGATTTTTTTATGTTATGGCTTCTTTACTAGCTTACTTCTCTATAAAGTCTAATCTATTACAATAGAGACAGTTATCAATAATATCCTTTTGTAAACAAGCATGTATGAAATATGCTGAAACTGCAACGGTTTATTTAAACGGCTTTTTTATTAATTATTCATTGTTAGGTGATTATATTGAGTCTTTTTAATTTTTGCAAAGTGATTTGTTAGATTGTTTTTGCCAAGATAAAGTAAGATTGATTGATGAAATGTAAAAAATATATAGAGATGATCCGTTACTTTTGCGTGTAAACTACCGTCCTAACATCTATACTTTATCTACATTTCTATGAAAAGAATTTTATTACCTGCATTTGCATGTATGTTGCTGGCTTCAGGATGTGCCAGTATTGTAAGTCGTACAAAATATCCTGTACAGATTGTAAGTGCGCCAGATCAGGCCTCTTTTACTATTACTAATCGCAAAGGATTAGAAGTTGCGGTAGGTACAACACCAGCAACTGTCATGTTAAAGAGTAGTGGTGGATATTTTAAGAGAGCAATCTATTCTATTAAGTTTACAAAAGACGGATATGAGCCTCGAGTAGTTACTCTGGAAAGCGACGTCAATGGATGGTACTTTGGCAATATTGTTATTGGAGGCGCCTTGGGATTTTTGATTATTGATCCTGCTACAGGCGCTATGTATCGAATCAATCAGAAGAAGGTGGAAGGTGTATTACCACAAGTTACTTCCAGTATAAAGCAAGAGAGTCCATCTTTGCGTATATTGTCTGTAGATGAAATTCCTGGTGAAATGAAAAGCCAGTTAATTAGAATCAACTAACTTCACATTATTTCCTTCTTGTACGAAAGCCTGTCTATGAAACAGGCTTTCGTGTTTTATAAGCTAATCTATCCCAAGTTATTTACCACTTCAGGCAAAGTGTACTATATTGAGAGAAAGCCTTACTCTTGCGTTTTATTCATAGCAAGAAAAACTTTGCGGTGAATTCCGATCAGATTTTATTTTTGCGGTGAGTTATGCGCAACAGAAAAAATGATCGGAATTCCAGTCAAAATGAAAAAGGATCAGAGTTATGCACAAACAGAAAATTGCCGTGAGTTCTAATCAAAACCTGCTTTCATGGTCGGGCGACCCATCCGGAGCCAGACAGGAGCCGTGCCGTGAACTATGCGCAAGGCAGAGAGATTCTTCAAAACTGTTACAACCGGTGCGTATAGCTTATAAAGATTCATAAAAACAAGTAATCCTCTAACCTATTAACCAGCTTAAACCTCTTCTATGTATTTTCTGTTGTCAGAATCAGAAGATCATATAGAAATTTGTATTTTTAGGTATTAATCCAATAATCGCTATGAATATGGACTATGAGCGATACCAGAAACATCTGCTGTTGCCAGAAATCGGAATAGAAGGACAAGAAAAGTTGTTGCAGGCACGAGTACTTGTTGTGGGGGCTGGCGGACTAGGCTGTCCGGTATTGCAGTATATTGCAGCTGCGGGTGTAGGTACTATTGGTATTATAGATGCAGATGTTGTCTCCCTATCCAATCTACAACGTCAGATATTGTATACAACGGATTCGGTAGGACGTAAAAAGGTAGAAGTAGCAAAAGAGGTTTTACATTCCATGAATCCTACTATCGCTATCAAAACCTATCCTGAAAAATTCACTGAAGACAATGCTCAGACACTACTTCTGCATTATGATATAGTAGTAGACTGTACAGATAACCTTAAAGCCCGTTATGTAATCAATGACGCCTGTGTGCAAGCCAATAAGCCATTTGTGTATGGCTCTATCCATCGGTTTGAAGGGCAGGTAGCTGTGTTTAATTACGAGAATGGTCCTACCTACCGTTGCCTGTTTGACGAAGGTGATGCTGAACCACCTAACTGTGCCGATATAGGAGTGTTGGGTGTATTGCCTGGGGTGATTGGTATGTATCAGGCACTGGAAGTGATTAAGCTCATTACAGGCATAGGCGAGCTACTGTCAGGGAAGTTGCTAATGATCAATACACTGCACAACATCCATCGAACCATTAAGATAAAACGTCGTCAACCTATTATTTCAAGTAATCTTCAGGAAGCGAAAACGGTATCTTTAAAAGAAAATAGTCTTAGAGTTCCTGTTTCTGATATAGTGAAAGAATTTCTTCAGAATCCGGAGGTGCAATTTATAGATGTCCGCGAACAAGATTTAGACAATGCAATTTTTCCGAAAGAGAAGACTTTGCATATTCCTTTGAGTCAGCTGGCAGGGTATGTTGATGATTTACCTCAAGATAAACTATTGGTTGTATTCTGTCAGTCAGGGCGGATGAGTAACCTGGCAGTACAGATGCTGACCCAGCAATATGGACTAATGAATGTCGAAAACCTGGAGGGTGGATTAGATAGGATCAAAATTTAATATAGATACTAATGCGTTTTCTTTTATTTATGTGTATTTCCATTGGTTTCTGGACATATGAAGCCAAGAAAAAGAACTTAAACGCAAAAATTGAAGATACACTCTCTGTCAGCCAAAGTTAAATTCGACTTCAACTGCGGATTCTGAAGGATATATTTCAGAAGAACAGCGTTGAAAATTTGAAATAGCAGATAGTATTGGATTTGCTTCATTGTTACCCCGTATTAAAGAGAAGGTTATAAAAAATGCTTCTGCCAAGAATGTTATTTCCGAAGAAGAGAAAGATTCTTACGCATATTTTTTTGGCTTTTTATTTAGTGATTTAAAAAAGCACCTTGTTATCACAAGAGTACATCATGGAGTGAGGTTCATAGATGTATTTATTCTCAAAAATCAGAAGCTGATATCTATTTTTCAAAAAGAGATGAATGACCTAGATTTTTTTGGAACAGGTTTCAAAGATCTAAATGGAGATAACAATAATGATTTTTATATATACGAATATTCTTCTGCAGGTTGTTGTCGGCGAAATGCATACTATGTATATACCTTTGATAGTCAAAAAGGAGTTGTTGAAAAAGAATACTTTTTTCTAAATCCTACTTTTTATCCAGAGAAAAAGTTAGTTTATTCATTAGAATATGGACATCCTGGTATGATAGATATTCGTAAACTTAAATGGGAAGGAAAGAAAATAGATACATTGGAAATCTTTTCACCAGATAGTTTACAGTTTAAAAAGACAGTTTTTAAAGGAGTGAATAAAGAAACTATAACAATGGATAAAGTTCCGGCCGAATACAAAAATATTAATGACTTCGATTGGTTTATTGATTATTTAGATGATACTCAATAAATACTGGTCTAGAGTGTAAGAGAATATAATGTGTGGTGGAAAATATCTCATGGCAATTTTAACCTGATTAAAAATGGAAGTAGTAAAGAAGACAAAGAAATTATTCATAGATGGACCTATTCAGCCTGATTTTGTTGCTGACTCTATTGCCAAGCATAGTACAAAAACGAATATTGGAGCACATGCTATTTTTTTAGGACAAGTACGGGCAGATGCAAAAGATGGTTCTGAGGTTACTTCTATCCACTATAGCGCCTATCAGCCCATGGCTGAGCAAATCATGGCTGCCATGCGGGAAGATTTTTTTGCTCAGTACAATGACATGACCTGTCTGCATATCTACCATAGCCTGGGAGAAGTAAAAGCAGGCGAAGTGTCCTTGTTTGTATTTGTCTCGTGTCGCCACCGGAAACAGTCTTTTGAAGCACTGGAACATATTGTAGATCGTCTCAAAGCAGAACTGCCTGTATGGAAACAGGAGTTTTACAGTGACCAATCGTATCGGTGGGTATAATCTTTCAGAATATATGATTTTGCATCTGGCATGATTTATTTGTTCAGTGGATTAGGGGCAGATCATCGCGTGTTTCAATTTCTTGACTTGAAGGATTACCCAACAAAAACAATTGAATGGGTGTTGCCGTTTCCTTCAGAGACGTTGGAGTTATATGCACAAAGACTAATACATGAGCAAATTCAGCAGAAAGACAATCTCATCCTGATTGGCGTTTCTTTTGGTGGGATTGTTGCTACAGAAGTAGCAAAGATTCTGAAACCAAGAAGAGTCATTCTGATATCGAGTGTAAAAAATAAACACGAATTGCCAATATACTATCGTTGGATAGGTATGTTGCAACTGGATCGCTGGATACCAGCCCGATGGCTTCTCACTCCTACTCTATTGACCTATTATAGCTTTGGAGTTAGAAGCAAACAGGAGATAGATTTACTGAATGATATCCTCAGAAATACAGATCCTATATTCCTGAAATGGGCTATACGGCAGATTTTGACATGGCAGAGTATTCAAAAAATAGAAAATTTAGTGCATATTCACGGCGACAAAGATCGCATTTTGCCGTATAAATATACCAGGAACACCATTCCGATACATGCGGGTGGACATTTGATGATTATCCGGCAGGTGACACAAATCAATGCATTTATCTCAAAACTGATATGAATGTATAATGAAGAGATGTCATATTCAGGGGGTTATGATATAGTCCAAAAGCTGAAAAAGCGATTTTCCTTAGTAAAAACAAACAATATATTCAGATACAACAAATCATTCACAGCCTATTGATCTTATGACACAACCGGAATTTGAAGCAAGCAGCTATACCGACATAGGGAAAGTTCGTCAGACAAATGAAGACTATTATGGGCATTACAGGACAGTTAATGGAGAGGTCTTCGTGATTTGCGATGGAATGGGAGGTCACCTGGGTGGTGCAACTGCGGCTCGGATGGCATCTGAAAGCATTCGTGTATTTTTTGATCATCAACGGTATGAAAATCCTATAGAAGCTTTGCGGCAGGCATTTATGTATGCCAATAGCAAAGTATTTGCTGCATCCCAGCAGAGCCCTGAACTCGAAGGAATGGGCACTACCTGTGTAGTTATGCTGGTACGTGATGGTGTAGTCTATCACGCACATATCGGCGATAGCAGATTGTATCGGTTTACACATGGCAGATTACTACGCCTCACTAAAGATCATACATTTGTACAACAGCTGGTAGATCGTGGTGAGATTACTACATTAGAAGTTCTTTCACATCCTCGTCGTCATGAACTGACACAAGCTTTGGGCATTGATCAGGATATTGATGTAGAGATTGGTCAGTTGGTACAGCCTAATCCGGGCGATATCTTTATGTTGTGTAGTGATGGCTTATCCGGAATCATAACGGACGATGGCATAAGTCAGGTACTTTCACAGAGTGTATCTGTAGACCACAAAGCCAAGCAACTGGTGGAGATGGCCAACAATGCCAGTGGAGCTGATAATATAACAGTACAGGTAATTGGATTCCAGGCACAGGGGGAACCTGTGGTTACGGAACCTCTTATTACACCTCCTCTGAACGTTTTTGATTTTCCTCCAACACCGACTCCTACGAAAAGCGAAATCGCCGAGAGTTATGAGACTCCGAGACAGAACACCTACGCAAAAGAAACTACCTCTTATCAAACAGAGAGTACAGAGACAAAGCCTAATTCCAATCAAACGATATCAGAAGAACCTGTGAAAAAAACATCCTCAAGACCAGATCTTGCTTTAATTTTATTGTGTGGCCTGGCCGCTATTACCATAGGTCTGTTTATTGCTGGCTGGAAATACATATCCAGTGATCCTGTTGAGAGTTCGGAACTCAATACCGTACAAGCCAATACAGAAACAGGGGCAACAAACGCAGACACAGAGGCTACAGAAGAGGAAGGAACGGAGGAAAAAGAAATACCTGATGTGACAGCAGAACCCAAGCCTGTCTCCACTCCTGTAAAGAAGGAAGAGCCTAAGAAAGAGGAGCCTAAAAAGGAAGAACCAAAGCCTAAAGCAGAAAAGCCAAAAGCGGAGGAAACACCTAAAACCACAGTGAGCATACCTGCCGGAGGAACTACCATCACACATACTGTTAAAGCAGGTGAGACATTCCGGGGCATTGCCAACCGCTATAACCTGAAATATGAAACACTAAAATCGCTTAATCCGCAGATCAAGGATGTCGAAAAAGATATTAAATCAGATGTAACCAAGCTAAAAGTAAAAGTAAAGGCAGAACATGTGGTAGGAGCTGGAGATATTTTGAGTGTAGTGTCTAAAAAGTATGGCGTATCCAAAAATCTGATTATGGCTGCCAATAAAAAGACTGCCGATCGTACAGAGAGAGGCGAGAAACTTGTTATCCCATTACCGGAAAAACAATAAAACAACCATTCATCCGTCTTTATCCCAAAACCCGCAATGTATTCAAACTTTGCGGGTTTTGGTTTTGTTAACGTTCTTATTCACACTTTGTTTGTATACTTATCATCCTAATTGTCATACTTCATGTTTCGCTGGTTAGTTCAGATGGCATGGCGCGATAGCCGAAAGAGCCGCCGAAGATTACTATTATTTATGTCTGCGATTGTGCTGGGAATAGCGGCATTGGTAGCCATCCAATCATTCTCTGATAACCTGTCACAGAGTATTGACGATCAGGCGAAAGAATTGCTTGGGGCAGATTTGTCTCTTTCTTCCAACAAGCCCCTGCCTGATTCCACCCGCAATGTGTTTCAGAAGCTTGGACGTAAACGTTCCGAAGAGGTGGGGTTTGCCTCTATGGTATTGTTTCCTCATAACAATGGAACCCGTCTGGTACAAGTAAAAGCCATGTCAGGAGAGTTTCCGTATTATGGTACCATCGAAACTGTGCCTGCTTCAGCTTCAAAGGCTATCCAGACTGCTAATGAGAGGAAGATCCGTCATGCGTTGGTAGACGATGCACTGTTGGTACAATTTGGTGTACAACCGGGTGATTCCGTAAAGATTGGTGATGTGACTTTTTACATTGCAGGGCGTGTCAATAAAATGCCTGGGCAAACGGCCATAGCTACTACGGTTACTCCAACTGTATATATCCCCTATGCCTTTCTGGATGACACCCATTTGCTGCAACGAGGTAGTCGGGTAAATTACCGGTTCTACTATCAGTTTAATTCTCCTGCTCAGGCAGAACAATGGGCGAAAAAAGAAGAAAATCATCTGAACAAAAGCGGGATAAATTTTGAGACTATTGAAGGTAGAAAAGAAAGCACAGGCAAAGCATTTGCCAACCTCACACAGTTTCTGAATCTGGTGGGATTTGTGGCACTGCTGCTGGGTTGTGTAGGTGTTGCCAGTGCCGTACATTTATATATCAAAGAAAAAATTGCTTCTGTTGCCGTATTGCGTTGTCTGGGAGCAAAAGGTTGGCAGACATTCCTGATATTCCTGATTCAAACATCCGTAATGGGGCTTCTTGGGGCTATTGCAGGTGCTGCACTGGGGTCTGCTATCCAGTTTGTATTGCCTACTGTATTTGGCGATTTCTTGCCTGTGAGTGTAAGTCTGAGTTTATCGTGGAGTGCTATTATCCAAGGTATAGGCATTGGATTGCTGATGGCAGTATTATTTGCCTTACTGCCCTTATTGATTATTCGGAGAATATCTCCTTTACGCACCTTACGTTCTTCTTATGAAGGTGATACCTCGTCGCGTGATCCCTGGAGATGGCTTTTGTATCTTTCTATTCTTTTATTTGTGGCTACATTTTCCTATCTACAAAGCCATAACGTAATCTTAGCTGTTAGCTTTACAGGGGGAATGTTTCTGGCATTTACTATTCTATCTCTGGTTGGATATAGCCTGATGTGGGCTGTACGAAAGTTCTTTCCTACATCCTGGAGCTATGCCTGGAGACAAGGGCTTGCCAATCTGTATCGGCCTCATAATCAGACATTGGTACTGATTACATCCATTGGATTGGGAACCTTTCTGATTGCTACCTTAAATCTGACACAGACACAATTGCTTAATCAGGTTTCTTTTACAGGCAGTGGTAACCAGCCGAATATGGTTTTGTTTGACATTCAGCCCGGACAAAAGGCAGGGGTCAACGCATTGGTAAAGAAATATAACTTTCCTGTTATTCAGCAGGTACCTGTGGTAACCATGAGACTAGCAGAAATTAAGGGTAAATCCATTGAATCGATTCAGAAAGATACAAGTGCCAATATCCCTGAATGGGCTTTGAACCGGGAGTATCGGGTTACTTACAGAGACACCGTGATTGGTTCCGAAAAAATAGCTTCCGGAAAGTTACGAAAAGTAGCTTCGCCCACTGATACTATCTTTGTTTCTCTGGAAGAGCCTTTTGCGAAACGATTAAAACTAAAGTTGGGTGATGAACTGACATTCAATGTACAAGGGGCTATTATGCGAACAAGGGTTGGCAGTACACGCGAAGTAGACTGGAATAGAGTGCAGACTAACTTTCTGGTTGTATTTCCAAGCGGTGTACTGGAACAAGCCCCACAGTTTAATGTACTGGTGACTCGTACTCCTGATACACATATCGCTGCCAGATTCCAACAGGAACTGGTGACTCAATATCCAAATGTATCAGCGATTGATCTGGGGCTTATATTAAAAACGCTGGACGAGATTCTGGCTAAAATTTCGTTTGTTATTCGCTTTATGGCCTTGTTCAGTATTCTGACGGGTTTGCTGGTATTGGCAAGTTCTGTTATTATCAGCAAATACCAGCGTATTCAGGAGAGTGTATTGCTGCGCACTATTGGTGCTAATCGCAGACAGATCCTGTTGATCACTTCCATAGAATATCTGTTTTTAGGTCTATTAGCTGCGCTGGCAGGAATTATTATGTCGACGGCAAGTACATGGGCATTGGCAAAGTTTGTATTTGAAACACCTTTCGTACCTGTGTATATGCCATTAGCTATTGTTGCGTTGTCAGTTGCTATCCTGACAGTACTTATAGGTATTTTCAATAGTCGTGAAGTACTATCCCGCCCTCCGCTTGAGGTACTAAGAGCGGAAGTATAAGTAAAACTATAAGCTATTTTAGAAAATGCCCGTCCGCAAGGTCGGGTATTTTTGTTGGGACAGTACTGCTTACTCCCAACTCTGCCAGAGAGTCAGATTACGTTTTGTATACTCAAGTTGTAACAGATACGACTTAGTCTTGAGTCCTCCTGCAAATCCGGTTAACTTACCTGAAGCACCTATAACCCGATGACAGGGTGCAATAATAGAGATAGGATTTTTGTTGGCTGCCCCACCTACTGCACGTACCGCATTGGGATCTCCGATCTGCTGGGCAATCTGACCATACGTCCGGGTTTCACCAAAGGGAATAGTCAGAAGGGCCTGCCATACCTTTTTCTGAAATTCTGTTCCTGTAAATTCCAGAGGGAGTTCAAAACCTGTTCTTTTTCTTTCAAAGTATTCAGCTAATTGGTTGCCTGCCTCAACCAGGAGAACATGATCTTCCTGTTCTATACTTTCTTCCAGCTGTATTCGGGTAGGGTCATCATTCTCCCAAAGCACAGCCATAAGGCTTTTGTCAGTAGCTACTAACGTCAATTCACCTACCGGAGAGTTTATTTTTTTGTGATAATACATTCAATCTGTTTTTGAATAGGTATGTACTACCTGGATGAAGCAAAATATGCCTTATCTTTCAAAGCTATCATAAAATCATAAATTATACGCAACGGTCTTTTAACAAAAGCGTAACAGCATTGCCTCCTATCTGTCTATACCTTTGCTACCAATCAATAGTCAAACCCTATAAACCATACTAAAGTGTTTAAGACAACCAACAGAATGAGTCTTCTGGAAATAGCTCTGCATAAAAGTTTCGTTTGCACAGGAATGTTGCTGACAATGGCCTGTAGCCTTAGTTCTTCCGTAATGGCACAATCCGGCCATGTGAATCCATGGGAAAAGAAAGACATTGGCAAACTACCACCCATTGCCAGCCTGACAGAAGGTATGTGGCTAAAAGGGGATCTCCACCTCCACTCCCGGCATAGTACTGAGTCGTCTAATAACCCTATCTCAAAAATTGTTGCCTTCTCTAAATCAGTTGGCATGGATTACATAGGCATTACCGATCATGATAACCATGTCAATGGAGATGTTGCACACCATACCTGGGTAGATCCGGAGTTTAAAACAGATTCTTTATTGTTGCTATATGGAGCAGAGTGGACCACTACCCGAGGTCATGGCAATACCTTTTCTGCTAAACCGTATGACCACCAACAGCTATACGACGTTCGGGATCAGAGGGATGTAGTAACAGCCGGAGTAAAGAAAAAACTGGGCATTCACCTCTCAGCTAACCACCCAAGCGGAAAAGATCATTTTGGGTACTCCTATGATATGATCGAATCGATTGAAGTTTGGAATTCGGCTGTATGGCCTAAAAATGCGAATGCTATCATGATCTGGGACGATATGCTTTCCTCAGGTCGCAAACTAACCGGAAGAGGTGGAAGTGATGCCCATCATGGGGTGCCTGATTCGCCGGAAAAGGCTACCAAAAACAGTGTGCAGGCTACGGCTAATTATGTAGGAACACCAACTACCTGGGTATTTGCCAAGACCCGTACATTACAAGGCGTAATAGATGCACTCACCAATGGACGGGTTTCGGTAAGTGCCAACCCCTACGCACCTCGTGTTGAGTTTTATGCCGACCTGGATGAAGACGGAAAGATGGATATGATGATGGGAGACAATGCCAAATCAACAGGCAAGGTAGTCCACTTTCAGGTACAACTAAGTGGCAACGCACTTCCGGAAGCAACATACACAGTAACTATTGTAAAAAATGGAGGCTCGTTTGCTACTTTTCAGGCTACAGGAAAACTTCCTGTAGTTGAGTTTACCGACACACCCATTACTGGCAAACGGAGTTATTATCGTGTTACAATAGAAGGTCCCCAAACTGCCTATCCACAGGTTCCTGGGTCAATGGTTCTGAGTGAAAACATGGTCGCTCTATCCAATCCCATATGCTTTAATTTTGACCCTAATTTTTGAGTACTTTCCTTGCTTTGAGTATAGCTCTCTACTTCTTATCCAATAGGCTGCCTTATTTGTAATCTATTTGTGGTCTTATAAAAAAGAAACCGACAAGAAAATCTGTTTTTTGCCGGTTTCTTTTTTGAGTCTATTTTGGATTAATATCCCTGATTTTGTACCATATATCCTTCTAAATTGGAGGCACCATCGATTGCTTTCTGAGGGATTGGAAACAATCTTTTGTGTACATCTTTGTCATCCTTACCTGTCCAGGTTCCTTCGTATTTGCCAAACCGTATCTGATAGTTTCTTCTCAGTCCTTCCCAATACAGTTCAAATCCGCTTTCACGGAATAATATATCCAGGTCAATAGATGTCAATGCTTTCGGAGTTTGTGCAGGACGGGCATTTCTGGAAGTACGTAACGTATTGATATCTTCCAGTGCTCCGGCATTGTCGCCATTTCTCAGTTTGGCTTCGGCACTCATCAGATAAATTTCTCCCAGACGGATCATAACCAGATCAACGCTGCTAAAGGAACAACAGTCATTGGCTGTATGGCTGAACTGGTATTTCGAAAATCGGTAACCGGTGTTATGCAAACTTCCCTCTGTGGTAAAATCCACCTGAAGCGTATGGTCAACATACCGGAGGTTTGCTCCACTTGTCCGCTTGTTAATAACAGGATATATTCTCACTGTTCCATCGGAGCAAGTTATGATATTGCCTTTCGCATCCTTTCTGGGCCCCCATATAATACCACGAATAAATCCTCTGTCGATTTCAAAATCGGTAGCTTTCACACAATAGTAATGTTCAGTGTCATTTGTTGGATTTACTCCGGTAAGATCTTTCAGATTCTCTGGCACAATCGTATTCTTCTGATAAAAACGGGCATCTGCCTCCGCTTGCTCTATACTGCCATACGCATCAGCCCAGGTCTGAATAAAGTCAGGGGTAGCTGCTGCGGCATCGGTGCCTCGGGTATTTGGGAATTCTGGTCTTGGAACCTGGTCACCGGAGATAGACCAATACGCCCAACGCTGATGTTCTGTTTGCAATAAGCCTTTTTGGTCAAGTGAAAAGATCAGTTCGGAGTTGCTATTGTTATTATCGTTAAACAGCGCAAAGTATTCAGGAGACAATGTGTGAGCACCTGAAATAATACTGCTTGTATATTGTATCACTTTGTCCATGTCCTCCTTCTTAAAGTTAGGTGTGCCATAGGGATCACGATACACAGCAGCATTTAAGTAGAGGCGAGCCAGCAACGCACGCACAGCATCTTTCGTAAATCGACCTGGTCCGTTGTTAGTACCAATCACATCTACAACTGATAGAAGTTGGCTTTCTAGGTAGTCAATGGCTGCTTGTCCTCTTAGGATTTCGGACATAGCGTCTGAACGTTCTTTTTTGAAAATAAGACCCCAGTTGTCGAGTGCCATCATGTTAAGATAGGCATTCATGGCAATCATTTCATTCAGTGCACCTGCTGCTGCTGTATTACCTTTGTCAGCTTCTACCTTTAGTTTTTCCTGGGCAATTACCGTTCTGAACAGACACAGGGTGATAGCAGTCCAGGTATCTCCTACCAACGCATTGCTGGGAGTCATTAAATGTTGATGAACCGCAATGTACTTGCCTCCATCATACCAGTCGGTACCACCCCGATAAGGCAGAATAGCTTCGTCAGAAGCAATCTCCTGTAGACCGAAGTTATTGGTATGTAGCCATACCTGACGGAGCATACCATAGGCAGGGGCTATCGACCCGCTCACTACTTCTGCCTGACCGGAGCCAGTCAGAGACTCGTCCAGAATTTCTTCATCTAAAGAGGTACAACCGAAAAATGTGAGTAAAAATACAGCCACCAGCAGTATTCTATTCAATTCTATATTTTTCATTTGAGGTTTATTTTTTTATGATAGTAAGAGAATGGTTTGTTGCTTAGAATGTTGCATTCAAGCTGATCAGGAATGTTCTTGCTTTAGGATAGGTAAAATAGTCTATACCAAAAGTTTGCACTCCACCTATCGTTGACCCTGTATTGATCTCAGGATCAAATCCTGAATATTTAGTGGCTACAAACAGGTTTTGACCAGTCACTGCCAGACGGATGTTACGAACAACATTAGCCAATCCGATTTTTTCAGGAGCCAGTGAATAGCCCAGTGTGGCATTGTTTAGTCTCAGGAAAGAACCATTCTCCAGGTACCGGGTAGATACAGCGTTAGCGTTTGACGTAACTTCAGTAGGATACTGAGTCGCAAAATCTGTTGTGTTATTGGATTTGGTCAATTGTGCTTTGGTAAACAGACTCATAGCCGTGTGATTGTAGACTTTGTTTCCGGCTACACCATTAAAGTTGAGACCCAAGTCAAAGCCTTTGTATCTAAGGTTTATGTGATAGGCGTAGATAAATTTAGGGATCGCACTACCCACCACACGGCGGTCATTGTCTAATATTGCACCATCGCCATTGTTATCTTTAAATTTGTTGCGGCCATCTTCTCCAATTCCCTCAAACTCATACATATAGAATGCACCTATTGGCTCATTGGTAATATAACCATTGATGGTGGCACCGGTTTGTCCCGAACCTTGAGCTGCGCCAGTAGTTAACACACTATAAGGCGATCTTTTTACCTTATTTTGAATGTAGGTAACGTTACCACCGATGTTATACGAGAAATCGTTATTAATTTTACCATTGTAATCCAGCGCAAACTCAAGACCATTGTTCTGGATCTTCATACCCAGGATGTTAGTCCAATAGAAAGAGGTAGGCTGCACCGGATCGATTGGGGTCACTTCCAGAAGGATGTTTGAAGATTGTTTGTTGAAATAATCCAATGTACCTGTCAGGCGATTATCAAAGAACGCGAAATCGATACCTACATTGACTTGGGTAGATACCTCCCATTTCAGATTCGGGTTTGCGATACGTGTATATGCCACTCCGTATGGATAACCGTTAATGGTAGTAGTAGTAGGGTCGATGGGATATGTATTATAACTTTGATTGCCTGTTGTCAACCGATCTTCTGAGTAGCTGGTTTTCGTAATCTTGGAAGGAATTTCCTGATTACCTGTTTGTCCCCAGCTTGCCCGTAACTTCAGATTGCTGAAAAACGAGTTGGTCATGAAGGCCTCATTGCTGATATTCCATCCTGCGGCAACCGAAGGGAAATACCCATACTTGTTATTGGCTCCAAACTTGGAAGATCCATCCGCACGCAGGGTGGCTGTAAACAGATATTTATCTTTGAATGTATAGTTTACTCTTCCGAAGAACGACTGTAGTTCGTTCTTTGTAGCTACTGCATCTACTGTTGTTGGTAATAGACCTGTACTAGAAGATGGCGCAGGGCTGGTGTGGTCCTGGTATACTGGGTCGATGTTATTATTAACAAATCCATTGTATGTAAATTTTCTAATTTCCTCCAGGAAGCTTTGATAGGAGTGCCCTGCCAATACAATAAGGTTATGATTGTCTTTACTCCAGTTGTAGTTAAGGGTATTCTCTACAAGCTTATTCGTATTTGCACTAATGCTAGTAGTCAATGATCCGTTTGACACATTAGACTCATTCACAACCGATGGGAACGGCTTGTACTGTTGGTCACGAGTAGTACCGGAATAATCAACACCAAGGTTCAGCTTATACACCAGACCTTTTACGATTTCTACAGAAGGTGAAATGCTAGCCAGGATACGATTATTAACAGCCTTGTCACTGTAAATGTCGTACCGTTTTAATGGATTCAGGTTATTGGTAGGCAGCAAAGTAGGTTGACCATCGGTATAAGCTGGAATCGTAGGATTCAAACTAATCATATCCGTGATGGTGGAGCTGATATTGGGACGCAAATTTTCAGTACGGGATGCGGTCAGGTTATAGTCAATGTTCAGCTTGCCATTGATTGCCTTCTGATTCATATTCAGCTTGCCGGAATACCGTTTCAGATTGCTCTTCTTCAGAATGCCTTCCTGATCCTGATAACCTCCGGATGCATAGTAGAAAAACTTATCACTAGACCCGCCACCGATAGACAAATCGATTTGTTTGGACAGGCCGGTTTGAGTCAATTCGTCTTGCCAATCGGTATTCCCCTTTCCGTCGACCAGATTACCCTTATTGGCTACTACTTGTTTACGAAACTCGTCGGCGCTGAACACCCCTATTTTTCTGGACAATGAAGACCATGCTGTTGAGGCTGAAAAGCTCATTTCCGTTTTTCCGGCTTTGCCTTTCTTGGTCGTAATAACCACCACCCCATTGGCTGCTCTGGCTCCGTATACGGCCGTAGCACTGGCATCCTTCAGCACGTCCATGCTTTCGATATCATTGGGGTTAAGAAAGTTTAGCGGGTTGGTCTCAAAGCCCTGAGAGGCATTGTCAATCAAAAAGCCATCAACTACATACAGGGGCTGTGTTCCTGAACGCAAACTACCAATACCACGAATAATGACATTTTGGGCAGCACCAGGCTCACCACTGGAATTGGTTATATTAACACCTGAAATTTTTCCCTGCAAAAGTTGTCCCGGATTGGTGACAACCCCACGGTTAAAGTCTTCACTCTTAACAGAACTGATGGCACCGGTTATATCAGATTTTTTTTGTGTACCATACCCTACCACTACTATTTCGTTGAGGGTACGTACATCTTGTGTCATGGTTATAGTAACCTGTGTCTGATTGCCCACCACTACCGATTCGGGCATCATTCCAATCAGAGAAAATAATAATACGTCATCAGGCCCGCCAACCACGATACTGTACTTTCCGAAATTATCGGTCAGTGTACCAATGGTTTTCCCCTTGATGGTAACGGCTACTCCTGGTAAGGGTTCTTTGGATGCATCAAATACGGTACCCGTTACGGTCTTTTGGCTTTGGGCAAATGCAACAGGCATGCTGCAGCAGACAATAACTCCAAGCAGCCATAGACAGATCATGTGTTGCAGCCGGAATTTGAAAACGTGAGTAATTGTAGGCATACTACGGTTAAGAAAGATAAAATGGTTTGACAATAAGGTGCAGCTTTACGGCCAAAGAGGATAAAACAAATTGGAGCAAAAACTGCAATAACGTGCAAAGAAACGAGTTATAGACAAGGGAGATATGAGCCCGACGTTAGCGTATTATTAACTTTTCTTCATTAGTTATTTTGAAAGTTAATTCTCTACTTTGCAAATTTTTGTATTTGCAGCTCTACTATAAATTACACGTATCTCGTCCCAGGATGAGTCTATATCTTAATAAAAAAACGAAAAAGGGCAAAAACAAAAATCTTTTAAATGGGAAACAAGTCCATTCAAAGCGTGTTATCTGATCATACCTTAATCAAACCCTGATCCGTTGTGGTAAATTTGAACCAGAGGACGTGCTGTCAAATGATGTGCTGTCAATGGAAAAAGCAATCACCAATTGATTATAACCAATTCCTGCCTATGAACTAACTCTAAATGCTAATGTAATAAAAAAACGAAGGATAGTAATATAATTTTTAGATAAAAGAAAGAAAATATAGAATTTTATTGTTCGTCATGTATTCTGGCTTTTTCTTTTTATAGTATGAATATAGCTTTCTATAGTTTTTTTGTTGATTTCTGCTGAACGAGGCGTTAAACTGAATTATGCTCAGATGAGATTTACAGTTTCTTCTATGCATGTAGTAAGATGAGAAAATAATTGTTACTCTTCTGATCAAAAATAATCTGCCTAGAGTTCACTACAAATTTGCCGATGCATTGAATTCACTACAAGAATTCTTTTTGAGCGGAATTCACTGTACAAGTTTTTATGCATATTGTTCAGGCCAAATGGTTTGCTGTGTATAACTATTTGTACTATCAAAAAATGGATCAGCATCTCTTCTCTGCTACATTCCTCTCTTTTGCTTTTTCCTTGGAAAACCTTTTAGTTTGCCCACTCATTATATAAACCTGTCTGACGAACACCAGACAATAGTTGTATTAACCCAAAACTATGTATATACACGAAGAAAGAATACGCGTTTGTTATGCAGATACAGACCAGATGGGATATGTTTACTATGGCAATTATGCCCGTTATTACGAAATAGGACGGGTAGAATCGCTGCGTAGCCTGGGCTTTAGTTATAAAAAGCTGGAAGATTCAGGCGTAATGCTGCCAGTGTATGAGCACAGCTCCCGTTACCATCAACCTGCCAAATATGATGATCTGTTAACAGTAAAAGTGCTGATCAAAACAATGCCCACTGTACGGATGTTATTCAGTTATGAGATTTACAATGAAGAAGGGACCTTACTAAATACCGGAGAAACTACACTGGTGTTTATAGACAAACACTCGAATAAAATCACCAAAGCTCCCGCAGATCTGGTACAAAAGTTGAAGCCCTATCTTCAGTAAACATTTCTATGTAATTTATACGAATACCTCACATTGTCTCCCTTTTATTGGGAAAACCTGCTATTTTTAAGATCGGATCAATATAAAATAGTATGGGAGTTAGGTGAGGTCAAAGATAGAGAATCTATAATTGTTGTTTTACATCTGGTAGTTGTTGTAAAAAGGTGAATAAGTATAAAAGACGTTTATTTCGGAAGCTTGTCCCAATAAAGCAGAGGTTGTCACGGATTCATTTGCGGGATGGACAAACTCCTCTCTGGTTAGTACTGAAAAAGCTGATAGAAGAGATTGACAAGGACGATTTAGGGCCTAGTGCAAATGCCGTTGCATTCAGCTTTACCTTATCCGTTTTCCCATCTATTATCTTTTTGTTTACACTCATACCTTACATTCCTGTAGAACATCTGGATACGCAGATCCTGGAATTGATGGGACAGGTGCTACCTGCCAGTGTATACAAAGAGCTTTCTGCCACTATTATTGATATTGTGAGCCGTCCACGCAGCGGATTGCTGTCTTTGGGTTTTGTCCTGGCTTTTTACGCTGCAACCAATGGTATGATGTCACTGATGGGTGCCTTTAACAGAGCCTATAGAACTATTGACCGGCGAAGTTTCTTAAAAACACGTTTGATTGCTACGGGGCTAACGGGACTTCTGGTATTTGCATTGGTCATGGCTGTGGTGGTAGTTATTATTGGGAACGTAGTATTAAAATGGTTGGTCAATCATGATGCCTGGGGACTGCTCAATGACGATGTATCCCTGTTTCTTATTTCCGGCTTGCAATATGGAGTTACGTTTGCGCTGTTCTTTGTGGCTATTTCTATTATTTATTATTGGGGACCTGCCATTCACAAACGCTGGCGTTTCTTTTCTACTGGCTCCGTTACAGCGGCTGTTTTGTGTATTCTGGTCACGCACTTCTTCTCCTATTATATCAGCAATTTTGCTTCGTACAACCGTCTCTATGGTTCTATCGGAACACTTATTGGTTTGATGTTATGGTTCTTCCTGCTGTCATTCATTATTCTACTGGGCTTTGAGATCAATGCTTGTATAGACGAAGTGCAACGAGATATTCATGCTAAAATAAAACGGAGAGAACGCAAGACGCAGAGTACATAATTCACTTTTTTTGATCATATATAAGCAAGCATTGCAATAGTAAAATGGTTACTTTTCCTGTTGTAGTAGGTAAATAATAAAAAATTTTTCGTTATAATAATCTCATTACCAGTTGTATGTATGTAGTGAGATTATTTTTTTTTAGAAAAGTTTGCCGGAAATGGATTGTGTTTGTACTTTTGTGGTGGAGAGATGGCAGAGTGGTCGATTGCGGCGGTCTTGAAAACCGTTGAACTGCGAGGTTCCGGGGGTTCGAATCCCTCTCTCTCCGCCACTAACTACTGATACCAGTTTGTTACAAGACATAAAAAACAGGAGATAAGCATATATGTTTATCTCCTGTTTTTTTGTGCCCAAACATGTACTTTTAGGGTGCATATAAACGCAGATGGACTATTCATTTTCAGTAAGTGAAGAGTGCATTATATACATAGCTTCAACATTCAGGGTATTGAAATCAAGTATAAGCGTAGATAACCAACAATGGATCAGGTAAAGAGCAGTCAGATTGCAAGACAGAGAATAACCAAACAGTATCAATGGGCAATGTATAGTTACTTGGCACCTGTAGTTTTATTTGTCCTATATCTGATTGATGCTAATATCTTTGGTTTGACAAAGATGTTCTTTTTTGCAATCTCTTTGATGAGTTTGATTCCTTCCGCATGTGTTGGTTTATTTTTTACAGTCAGAGGAGTAGTAATGGTATTTAAAACCAATGATTACCAGAAAAAGGATATTGGATATGCCAATCTATTGATGGGGATTATTATGGCATTTGCTGGTGTAATAGCTGTAGGATTTCTTTATGTGATGGTTAACTGAGTAAAAGAACTGAAAAAATGCTATAACATATTTTTCCTGGTTTCATATCAACACCATATGTTGTTAAACTTTTTTAAATAAAGAGATAATTTTTATCACATCTTACCTCTATATATCTTATTGAATTTTTACACATAAATGGGTATTTCTTTTATTTTTTGTCCTTTTGTATACTAGGCAACTCAATCTCTTTAACTCCTGGCACATAGGCTTCACGCCTTCTTAGAGTATATAGATCATTGTATATTTCCAGATAATACTTATGTTTTTCTTCTGAGGATAAATCTTGAGTAATATTCTCATAGAAAGATATTTTTGCTTCTATTATTAAATATTCATGTCGCATTGTTCTATGGTAAAGCCATCTAGCTCCCCAGTTTAGCGATCTATCTAAAGCTATTAATAAAGCTGCAATACCAGAAAGTATTTTTACAAACCATATATAATCTATTGTTGGTGGTAAAAGTGTTGCAACTGTTGTTGCTGTAATTGCAACTAGAACTGAAGTATTATATGTATATGCATCCAAGCTTTGATGATACTTATGTTCTTGAATACTTTCTTTGATTTGCTCTTTTAAGGAGTCGAAATTATTTGACATATGCTTCCAATTTTAGGACTGAAAGCAATATCAATACAAGATAAAAATCAATACCTAATTTGAGGTATATTTTATTGAAATGAAGCTACTACAACTACAAAATCTAGCAAAAGGCAACGAAATAATAGAGAATCCTAAAGGTATATATCATGTAATGTCATGCACAGGATTCATTACTAAATCTCACTCCTTTTTATTTGCTTTGCTACTAAGCACTAAAATGTCTTTTTAGGAATGAGACTAATCCCTTCAAACAAAAGTGCGAACCTCACTTTTAAAGACATATAAACTTTACCAAAAATGGCTACATCACAAATCGAAAATAAAATTTCCAAAGACAAAAATATCCTTCTTGTTTTACAGAATGACCAGGATACAAATTCTGAGCTTCAGTCTTTGATCAATACCTTTTGTGGAAAAGTGGTAAACAGTTTTTCGGACGATCTGGTCGAAAGAAACGATATACGCCTTTATGTATGCGGTGATATACAAAAGCTTACTGAAAAGAAGACCCCTTTATATATTATCAAAGAACTGTCTGTTCATTACGAAAATCAGACAAATGAAAATGTCTGGATCATAACACTTGGTGAGGTTCCCATCATCGTTAGCAATGCGGGTGTCTATTTTAGAAACCTGTTTGCAGACGATGATTATTTTAGTAAGATCAAATCGGAACATGTGTTTCAGGAATTAACCGAGTCAAATAAGCAATCTAAGGCTCTACGAAAAGGAATTTATTTGACCAAAATCACAAAAGAAGAAAGTAAAGAGGGAAGTGCCATCCTGCATTACCGGCTTTTAAGATGTTCCAGTAATTTGACCGGGCCTACTGATAACTTCCGTACTACTGACCATAAAATCATCAATCTGTTAAATGATTCTGTCAAGTATGTTTTTGAGCAGGAAACTGAACTGAACCATGTATTAGTACAGATTTATGAAAATAAGAAGAAAACGATTGATACCGAAAAGGAGGTTAAATCAAAAATTAAAGCACATTCTGATAAAACCAAGGATATGCCGAAAGACGGACTTATTGCCTTCTGCACTTTCTATGATAACCTTACCAGCGAACACTTGAAACGTTCAACTACAGACAGATATGATTTGTGTTATAAACAGACAAGTGCGTTAACAAGGCTACACTTCAAATTAAAAAGCTCAGTCTCGGATGATACACTGGAAAAAGAATTCAGTGTTACGTTATATCCAAATTCAGTGTTTATAATTCCACTTTCTACAAATAGATTATACACCCACGAGATCAGACCCTCTACTTTAGGTGTTGATCAAATACCGACGCGTATGGGGTATGTAGTTCGGTGTTCCAATGCAGAGGCTTTGTATATGAATGATCAGGTATATATAAAGGAAAATATAGGCCTGATTAAGCTGGAGGAAATGACCCCGGAATTACAACAGAATCTGAAGGATTCTTATTATGAGGAGAATATATCAGAGAAACTAATTGAATATGGGAAGATTCATTTCAGCATGAACTCCGGGGACTATGAAAAACCTATTTTGTAGTTGCTATCTTTAAGTGGACATCAAGTTAAGATCAATTGCTATCTTTATTATATAGTTGAACTTAATCTGTAAGCAAGATGAGTAGCACACGAAAACTCTATGACAGAGCCTTTAAAGTAATG
>NZ_JASJOR010000053.1:0-31465 GCF_030068545.1 Xanthocytophaga flava
TTGACCACTACTTCGCCAGGCTTCTACCAGCGACAGCATTTTTTCTCGTTTGGCTTCTAAACTATTCATGTTTCAAAGCTAAAACCTATTTTACCGCATTTCAATATGTACTTGGTCGGGCGCATACAATTATGGGAATTAAAGCAGACTTTCCCGTTCTAGAGTTGCCAGTTATTAAATTTACTTTACCCGTTTCAAAAAATAGGCGTCTGGGTTCTAATGAATCCTTTTTAGGCCAGATTATTATCTCTTTTATTTGGAAAAACATTAAAAAACAACTTTTAAGGTGACCGCTATTTCTTGCAATGTTAAACTAGAAAACCAGTTCCCTAACTTATATGAACTTTTATACAAGCTTAGTACAGACTTAGGTATCTTTGAATCTGGTATCTTTATACCAAAAGGCATTACATGTGCCGAAGAAACATTCATTGCTAATAACTTATAAGCCAAAGCTATAGACAATGATCGAGTTGTCAGATCTCTCATCAAAACCGATCTTTGATTTATCGCAAGTAATAAGTCATTTTTTGCTGTTTTTGATTCCAGAAACTTATTTGCAGCCATCCTTAAACCTGAAATCATTTGTGTAGACGCAATAATTTTCTCTGTTTCCTCATGTAATACAATGGGAAGAACCAGATATAACAAGGGTAATGGAATCGGATTGTTTGTAATATGACTCTCCATATAACCTGTACAAAATTTAAATAAAAGCCCTGCACCCAAAGCTTTATTTTGTACTATTTCAAATTCCTTATTTAGTATCCCCATCTGGTTTATTGGTTTCTTTTAACTTTGTTTTATAATCTGGATGCCATCCTATTACAGGCTCATCACTAGGACTCTCTGCTAAAAGATGATAGCTACCTGGAATAAAATGCGGGGGACATTCGAACCCCTCTAACTTTGCTTCATATTGACTACAAGCACGATATATCAACCTCCCTTGCTTGACACTGTCTAGATTATTATTCATAATTTCAATAAATGATTTTTCATTCTCCCATTTCCTTTTTAAGCGATCTTCCAGATCATTAAAGCTATTAGTATGAACTAGTCCCCTTCTACTCCACTCAGTTCTATCAGAACTAGCTTTTAAAAAGTCTACAACTGCTTTAATCTTATAGTCATTATCAAAATCAATTAGATCTAATTGCCTGATGAAAGTTCGTAAATTCTTTAATTCAGAATCAATATCTATTTTATCCGGATTCTTAGCAAAACTATATAAGATCGATTTGTTGTCTATTAGCCTTATATAAGCATTTAAGTCATTGAAAAAATCTTTAGCTGGTACAATAGCTGGCTTTGATTTCTCAATAAGTTCATCTGTAAATTTCTTTACCCATCCTAAAGCATGTATGTAAACAAGATCTATTAAATCAGTCCTTGTTCTTGTTTGAAGAGTCTCTTTTACTTCGTCATGTATACTTTCTTTTCCAAATGTCAAATTGAACTTTGAAATTATCTTAGAAACTGTATCTCTATCAGCCTCAAAGAATTTGGTTATATACTCACTTATGCTTTCAGCTATTAAAGGTTTCAAGTTATATTCTGGCGCATCGCCCCACAATGAAGTTTTTGCCTCGTCTAAGGCTATCCTAGCCATTTCTATAGTAGAAGCTTCGGAAAACTTTTTAGCTAAATTTGTTTTTTTCAACTGTGCTACATGTATAATAAAAAGCGTTTTGTCTGGATTTAATTCATCTGACTCAACAGCCTCAATCCAGTTGAAAAATGTTTTCCAAAGGTCTTTTGACTTATCAGATACAGGATTACCCTCTAATGCGCTTTTATTTTGTTCTGCAATTCTATTTCCTAAGCTATCTTCTACTCCTACATCCTCAAAAACTTCTATACTTACTGAATAGGAAAGCTTTGGAACTTTTAATAAATGAAATAAGCAACGCGTGGTTTGTAAAGAATAGCCCAGATATTGGCCAGGAACATGGCTACTTTTACTTTTTTTTCTTGGCTTTTGTGATGTGGAAACTTCTTTCATAATACAGATTATACTATTACAGTCATTAGTCACACATTTAAAAGATGGATTGGCTAAAAACCCGGAGACTTCTTACTTGGCTTTATTAATATTTTCATCTGGTGGTTTTAGTAGGAGGGTGTAATCATAGTTAGTAACAAAAAATTACTACATTATTCTTTCATGTTACTTTCTAGGTTTTTCAATATCTTTCATTAATTCATGAAAAATCTTCCAGCTTCTTTTTACTTGATTTTTGATACCATTATCAGGAATAACTCTAGCTGCCAGATTTGCGTATGTTAAGAAATTACCCCAGTCATACTTATTTGATACATTGAATCTGTCTTTGTGTTTCTTATCTCGAACATATATTCTTCTTCTCTGCGCACCAACGTGAGTAAATCTTTTGTATAACCTGGCTTTGAATAGTATTCCTTTTGTATTTGTATTGTTATGAAAAGTATAGAATCGTCCTCTTGCAAAGTTCTTCTTCATTTTGCGGTAAAACCTTGCCAGGCTTGCATTTTTCAAGCGGGTAATCTTTCCATCAAACTGAAAACCTAAATATTCAAACTGAGTTGTTTTTAAAAATAAAGTCGTTTTCAGATTTTTTTCCCAACAAAAGTATCGTTGCGCCTTGCTGTCATATGTAAAGTGAAAGCATTGCGTCTTCGTTTCCTGAATCTCCAGACAATATTTTTTTATAGTATTCCTAAAAAAATCAATAATCTGCTTTTCATATTCAATGCTACTTACTACAATCATATCATCTGAATATCGGCGATACAACCCTCCAAATTGACTTATGAAGTCATTGACATCTCTGTCAAAATCTAACATATACACGTTTGCAAGAACTGAACTAATCGGAGATCCTTGCGGAATACCTTTTTTTCTTAAAACTTTTGTTTGCTGACCCTTTTCATCCAATTCGTATTTATTTGACTTAATAAGACCTTTTTTACGTATTCTCAATATATCCTTTTTAGTACAAAATGCTACGGATCTCTTGTTCTTTAAGTATTTTAATTTTGCTATTTTAGCACTTTTTATAGTGCGCTTCCTATCAATTGGAGATGCTCTTGCAACAAGTATTTCGTTTTTAAACTCATTAAAAATATCTTTCTCCTCTACATATGAAAATTTTGTTAAATTTCTGAAAACGTTATAGTGCTGAGCAGGCAATTCATCTTCTTGTGGTATATCTAGTATTACTTTCCAATATTTTTTCAGCAGAACATGATTGAGTGTGTCAAAGAATTTTTTGATATCAAAAGTTAAAGCTACTAGTTTCGTGGGGCGCGACTCCTTGATGTAAGTAAACACATCACTCGCAAAATCCATATTACATTTGTTTCTAGAATTCTCGTTATTATTAAGCTTTACTCTTCTATAGGCTGTTACACATTCACTCAGGCCTCTTGCTAAGAGTTGATTCTCATATACTTCCTGTAAAACTTCGGCATAATAACTATATATAGTGCTATCTAAATGATTTGCGTAGTAAAGCTCTCTATCCTTAAATCCCGGTTTTCTTAGTTTTGATCTAGAGCCGTCATCATTTATCTCTCGTCTAAACTTTCTTACTCTTGATTTACGATGAATGAAAGGAAAAAATGCATGTCTTGCTATTTTCTCTTCATCTTTCACATACTCCTCAATCCATTTATTTCTAGAAGAAACTTGGAATGGCATTCCAATATGAGGATACTTCTTTATGCGAAACCAATCTCTTTTTTCTTTCTTTTCTAATTCTTTTTTCTTCATGAAAAATGAAATGAAGGATAGGTAGTTAACAGCGGAGCAAGCCTTATTATAAGCTTTTGAAAGCGTTAATTAGAAAGCACATGCATATAACAACACTATAAAAAGTGCTGCCCCTTCCAAGTTGGGATATTAAATGGTTATTAATACTATCATGCTTTATGGAAGCAACGACAATAATAATATCTCGCCTGTCTGGAACTTTGTGTGGTCCAGGGGCATTAAACAGTAAAACTGTCTCCTGTATCAACTAATTTGTACAGCGACGCAATCCTAGCCTTTGCCAAGGTTGCATGATCAAACGTACTTTCGGCCTTCTACCTATCCTCATTTCATGTCTTTAAAACTTTGCTATGGTTTAGTTTTCAGTTTAGAGATTTTTTATACGAAACACATTTTGCAATATCTATATTTTTAAGATGTTACGCTATTCCCAAAAGTAGGTAATTTACACTAACAACCTCTTCTAAATCAACCCAAAACATACACCTACTAGTAGAGCTATTACATCTACTCTCATTAGCATACCCTAATTACTGAAACTGTGGCCACAAATAGTATACAGAAATACAGAAAACCTTACATTGATCGGTTCAAATATGTCTGGATTAAGTGCAAGAAGCAGAAAAGCATCATATCATAAAAGGGTGTTTTTACGGTATTTTCACTAAAGTAATTCCATGTCTATAACCAAAATTCAGAAAGTTGATATAGATAGGATCGGAAAGTTGAAAAAGTCTTGTAGCTCAGTTGTGTGGTTTTAATATCCTCCTTTGATACTATACCCATATTCTCTGGCTACTTTTTCTGATATACGTACCTATCTACTACTGCTCGTCGATTCGTAAAGTGATTTTGTAAGGCTTCTTAGAAAAACAGAAACGAGTATATTTGCAGTAACCGTGTGAAAATGTAGCTGCACTTGCTGCATTCCCATATGGAGACTTTTATTTGTACTTATCTATAGCAAGCCAAGCTGCACAACATCATTGGAAGCAACTCATTTAAATTTTAGGGGGAAGAAGCTAAGACAGTTTCCGGAAGAAATTCGTAGGGCAACTAACCTTACGAATCTGAACTTAGATGACAATACCATTGATCGTATACCCGACTGGATCATGGAGCTTCAATCTTTGAAAGTGCTTTATTTAAACAACAATGCCATCACTAACCTGGATGTATTAACACACCTGCCGGCATTAGAAGTCCTTCATGTAACCAATAATCAAATTGGACAGATACCAGAGACAATACATCATCTTAAAAACTTAAAAAGACTCTACCTTACGAACAACAACTTAGAAGCAATCCCGGCATCTATCTGTGAGTTGACAGAGTTAAAGCAGCTATTGCTGGCGCGCAATCAGCTTAAACAGCTTCCGGATCAACTAGGCAATCTAACCAAACTTGAAATCTTAAACGTTTTTGACAATCAATTAGAGTATCTGCCCGGAAGTATCGGCCAACTGGAGCGATTAGATTACCTGCAATTGGGTTTTAACCAATTGAAACAATTACCTGTAGAAATAAAAGGGCTGCAAAGTTTGACGAGTATGGAGTTCTTTGGGAATCGCATCAGACAACTACCACCAGAACTTACCCAATTAGCCTCACTTACCAATTTAAATGTAGCTGAAAATGAACTAGAGCGTATTGAACATATCCCTTCCTCAGTTATACGGCTCAGCATTTACGCTAATCCTGTGAAGTATATAGATGCAGAGATCCTGGCTTCCTTCAAAAGAGAGTTCGATGATTCAGTACCGGATTACTTCTTTTATCTCTTTATCGATACAAACCAACAGGAAGCGTTGAAGATTAATCCAGCAGATTTTCACAAATCATCGAATAGGGGGCATTTAAAGGTTTTAGATCTACAACAACGGAGGATACATTGGTATGATGTCAAACATGTTCCACTTGAGTTTCAGGAAAAATGGCAACTGGTCCAGGTCAGGTTTACTAAAGAGTTTTAATCTAATTCGCTGTAACTAAGTAGTTGGAGCGTATCCATTCGACTTAGACCCTCTTTCGGAGAAGCAGTTTAAATAGTATAGTTAGGCTAGTCAGCAAATACAGATTTAATGCCGAACCTTTTGTTTCTGGCTTCTTCCCCGGTATAAAATCAATAGTTTGTTTAATGATTTCAGGTTTATGTCATACTCGTCTATCGATAATTTTTCGTGACCGCCAGAATACTGATAGATTAAATAATAACGGATATTTTTACCAGAGCCTTCGCTAATGGCTTCTTCGTCAGTTATCTCACTCCACTTGTAGAACGGTGTGTTAATGGTCTGTATTCCCTGCTCATTCAGAATAATCTGAGGAGTTGTATTGGTTGCTTCTCTGAATTCGCGATAACTCAAAAATGCCCCTACTACTGCCATAAGGGAACCGAAGATGTAGCTATCTGTTCGCACCACCAGAAAGATACCACCAACCATCATAAGCAGCATAATGGCCATTTCAATGAAATTTTTACCTTTTGCGTAGTAAATAATGGTTTCGTTGGGTACACTGGGATCGTCATGGAAAACATCATCCTGGGCAAACTTATATTGCAAACCAGTCCATCGTTCTTTGTCCTGTGCCCCACGGATTTCTGTTTTTTCATAAAAGCTACCGTCCGGCCAGATCAGTTTTTCCTGAATAGCACGTTTTTTTAATTCATGTACATTACGCACATTTTCAAAGGCCCATAGTCGCCATTTGGTAATCATAATGCTCCAGTACAACCACCCCAGTACTAAGGCAAGAATAAATCCTAACGGAAAGACCCACCAGGGTAGAATGGCTTGAGTTCCTAAATAGCAAGTAATGCCAATAGTCCCGACTATAATTCCAACAGCGGGATAATTGACCATTCGATGACCTTTGGCAATAGCTTCGTCAACAGTTATGGTTTCGTACATATCAAATAAACTAAAAAGAGGATACAGGATAAATGCTACTTACTCTTAATTGCAAATGGCCTTGAAAAGTAAACCGTGAGCGATTCGAAACTATACACAGGAGAAGTTTTTACTTTTTCAGAGATACTATTTTAACATAAGCATCCGATTCGTACCGTCCCTACTCACAAACGTATTGCCTTGAGTAGTAAGAGTCAAGGAGGAAAAGAATTTGACTTTGAAGCGATAATAGCAGCATAGAATAATAAGCTACAAAGATAATTGCGATCACTTCAATCGCGAGTGGTGGTGTAGGTGCGTGAGGATAAAAATTCCGCGGGCCTAGCGTTGGCCCTGTGGGGCGAAGCTTTGGAATTTTTTGCCCTTTTTTGCTAACACACAAATCTGGCTCACCAAATTCTCATTTGGTGCCCTGTTTTTTGGGCAAGCAAAAAATGAAGAAGCCTGTGGAAGAGCAATGAAAGGGACAATAAACAAATTCAAGAAAAGACAAGCAAAAATGAAGAGGATGCAAGTAGAATAATGTTAAGGGACAATAAGAAACGAAGGAAGAAACATCTCTTAAAAATTAACCGAAGCCCATATTTTCAAAAACATAGACTTGGGTTTTACTCATATCCAACATTCGGGACGACTCATGTTACAACAGACTAATCTTTTTGTGAGTGTACTTTACTTACCTTATTGTAGAATATTTCATAGAGATATCCGTCTGCTAACCTATTGTATGGCAATAGGTTTGTTTCTATGCCAAACTAATTTTTAACCTGTACACTTACTTCACTATGCCATTAAACCACTATGTTACCATGGGCCATTCAGGCCTGCGAGTGAGTCCGTTCTGCCTAGGAACGATGACCTTTGGAGAAGACCTGGGTTGGGGAACCAGCGTTGAAGATGCCAATACCATCATGGATTATTACCTGGATGCAGGCGGAAACTTTCTGGATACAGCCAATGTATACACCTTTGGTCACTCCGAAAAAATTATCGGGGATCATATTGGCCGACACTCGCACCGCCGGGACCGGGTCGTAATTGCAACTAAGTTTTTCGGAACCCTCTATTCCGGTGACCCGAATGCCGGGGGAGCCAACCGTAAATCGTTGATGACCGCTTGCGACAATTCCCTGCGCCGCCTCCAAACGGACTATATCGATCTGTATTGGCTACACTGTTGGGATAAGTTTACGCCAATTGAAGAAACGTTGCGGGGATTGGACGATCTGGTAACAGCTGGAAAAATACGGTATATTGGCTTTTCAGATACACCCGCCTGGAAAGTGGCCGAAGCCCAGACGATTGCCCGCTTACGAGGATGGGCTCCGTTGATTGCATTACAGATTGAATACAATTTATTGGAACGCACCGTAGAAGGCGAACTCATGCCGATGGCGAAAGAGATGGGACTAGGCGTAACCCCCTGGTCTCCGCTGAAATCAGGTGTATTGAGTGGCAAATACCGGCGGGAAAATGCCGGACAACTTAAAGCCGACCGGGGTGCCTGGGTAGAAAATAACCTGAATGAACAGACGTATAAAGTGATCGATGTATTGGTTTCCATTGCCGATCAACTGGGTACTACTCCGGCCCGTGTAGCACTGGCCTGGCTACAAGCACAACCCGGTGTCACGTCTACCATTCTGGGAGCCCGTACACTTGACCAGCTAAAGGATAACCTGGCCGCCCTGGATGTTCAACTGCAACCCCAACACCTGGCAGCCCTGCATGAGGTCAGCAAACCTAAGTTAAACTTTCCTCATGATTTTCTGGCTCGTTCTGGTGCCTTCTCCAGCAGTGGCACCACCATCAATGGGGAAACTAACCCAATCAATCCGCTGACCCCAACTAACGACCAGCAACGGTACTAAGCCTGAACGTACGTTTGTAGCCATGTCGTTGGCAGATCTTTCGTACTAACTCTGGATCTGCCAGTTATACTACCTTACTAATTACCCTGACCATAGATCGGATGATCCGAACTATGGTCAGTTTCATATTGCCCAAATCCCGATCTTTGTATCACTCATCCGGTCAGAAAAAGACAACGCAACCACAACTTTTTACCCTGTCCATTCTTCTGTATCCGGCTATTTTTTTATCTATTTTTTAACCATTTTTTTCATCTAACCATTTTTTAAACTATGGCACTAAGTGTAGCCCTATTAACCTCCCGAGCCGATTGTGACAAAGTCCTTAACGAGCTGTCAGACATCAAAGGCAATCTGGAATTCCGTCAGATCTCGCTCACCCGCAGTAAAGACAATGCAGCCGACCGAGCATCCAGCATTGATGCCGACCTGGCAGCTGCCGAAGCAGAAGTCACCTCGCTGATTGCCATCATCGCAGCCCTTCCCGAAAGTGCGACCAAAACCGAGATGGAAAACCGTAAGGTACGTGCCGACTATCGGTTGTTTACCTTACAGCAACGGAAAGCTCAGTTTGGTACTACCGCTGTAATTCTGTACGAATCCGAGTTGGGAGAGATCGAACAGCGATTGTCTGTGATTGATGGCTCAATGAACGACGTCACCATTCGCAAGGCTGCTTTGCCAGCAGGCTAAGCGTAGTTGTAGAGGCAGCGTAGAGAAGGTACATACGGGGTTGGTGTGGTTTGGGAAGCAGTTCGGTCAGTTGACCAGCTGCTTCTTTTGTAAACGTTCTGTGAGTCTGCCTGAGTTAGCTTTGTTTTACTCTTTATTCATTCGATTATGAAAATACTGATTCTGATTTCGGCTTTGTGTTTTGTGGTGGGTTTGGCTGGTGGCTTGTTTGCAGAGCATCATTTCAATCCACTGGAAGTATACGCTTGTGAAGTGATTGACTACACCCAGATTGAGCAGATTGTGGCAAAACAGGTTGCCAGTCATCCAGTGCAGATGCTGGATGTAGAGAAGATCAAACATGTACGTCAGTTTACGTATGCGCCTGTGTTTTGTGTGAGAGATACGTGTAAAGGACCGTAGCCTATCACGCATTGGCATGAATCGCCCGGAATGGTGCAAACAATGTCTGTAATAATCCGAAACGTGTAGGGGCGACTGGCGGTCGCCCACAATGCCATCCGAACGATTGGGATATATCCGAATCCTGGTTGTCGCAAACTGCGTTTGTGCATTTCCGATATTGTAGGGGCTGGGCTTGCCCCTGCCCGGTTTCCCAACGCGAATGATTCGGTTTATTAGACACGGTTTCGAATTAATCCCAGACATTCATTGTGGGAAACACGGGTACCCGCAAGGGGCACCCCTACATTATCCGATTACCCTAATCAGGGTCTGTGAGAAACTGGGCGCAACACATGGGTGCGCCCCTACAGTGTCGGCATAACCCCAAACGTTCGGATGGCGATGGCCTGGGCGATCTGCCAATCGCCCCTACAGTTGACAATGATGATTTACAAATCCCAAACCGGGTTTGCACGAAACTGGGCGCACACGCAGGTGCGCCCCTACATTATTATAACTCTAACCCTTAAAATCTCTATGGCAAAATCGATATATGACTACATCCAGTTTGTGCTAAACAACTGGAAAACATCCACCCTTGGGCTCTTTACTTTTTCAGGATACCTTCTCTGGATGATCAACCGGATCGATACCCAATCGTTTGTATCGCTGCTGGCTTTTATCTCTACCATCGGATTCTTCTCAATGCGAGATCCCAAGTAATACCCCAGAGGATAGACCTAGCGTTGTCCTCTGGTTTTTATCCTTCTTATTCGAATACTCACTTTTAACAAACCCTACTACGCCAATGACTATCGCAACTACCGCCGTTCAACCGATTGTTACTACCAACCTAGCCGTTGACAACATCTGTCTCGCTCTTGCCAACGAGTATCTGGCATTTGAGAAACAACTGCTTGAAAACGAAAATAAGCACCTACAGCTACTTGTAGAAGACATCCAACTGGAAATAGACATGCTTAGAGAAGAGAACGAAGAACTGGATGGTGAAAACCAGGATCTGCATATGGAAGTCGCCGACTTGCAGGACGAGATCATTGATCTGACCGAACAGGTTGATGACTTACTGGAAGAGTAATCATTCACAGGATCATGACACTATCTGTCCATACTGACATGATCCTTTCCTTCGGTCCCGTCGTTTGTGTTCGTTCCCGTCGTTGGTGTTATCACCAACGACCACTTTCCCATCGTTCATGTTGGTGGATAACACCAACTTGGGGAAGAAACTATCGTGATCCATTCCTTCACCAGCTAAATTACACACATACCTATGAAATTTCAATACCTGATCATACACTGCACCGCCACACCCGCCGGACGCTGGGTATCTGCCGAAGACGTTAAAAAATGGCACACCAAACCCAAGCCTTACGGCAATGGCTGGAAGCAAGTTGGCTATTCGGATCTGATTCTGCTCGATGGCTCTCGTCACCAGTTTGTCAAACACAACAACGACCAGATTATTGACTCGTTTGAGATCACCAATGGGGTAGCAGGTATCAACTCTATCTCTCGTCATTTGTGTTATGTAGGTGGCCTGGACTCTTCTCACAAAGCACCATTGGATAGTCGCACACCGCAGCAGATCTCTACTATGCTCGATATAATAGGGGAGGTGTTAGGCTATGCACCTAATGTGAAGATAGCCGGACATAACCAGTTTGATAACAAAGGCTGTCCCAGTTTCTTTGTGCCAACATGGCTCAAGCAGTTAGGCATTCCCGAGCACAACATCGAGTGGCGCGATCCGTTTGGCTATGAGCGCTATTTTAAACAAGTCTGGAAGCGGTAATGAACAAGCGTCGACCTTATCCAAAGTTGATGCTTTTTTTATAAAAGTTATTTAGTATACTTACTAAAGCTAGAAAGGTATAGTTTTTGCTATCCGTATGCCTGTTTTTTTAGTCCATAGCTGTTAGCTATACTTCAACAGTAGCATAGCGTTAAATAAAAAAACAGCTACTTATAACTTTTTAGAATAAGAGTCTTTACAAACTCCAGGTCTTTGTCTACCGCATTTAGGTAATCATCAATTGTATACTCAGTCTGGTAATCAGGAATAACACCCCGCCCTGTTGCATGAGAGAAAGATATGGCATTGGTAATCCGAAAGAGCGGAATACCTACTCTTATGGCCGAGTTGGGTAGTGTCAGCAGGATTTCCCCATTACTTGTATTTCCTTCGGCAGCACCTGCTGTTTCCTCTCCTATAAACACACCCAATTTCAGTTCTCTGGCAAGGGCAGCAAAGTCGGCTGCCGCTGAAAATGTCTCTCCGTCAATGAGAAAAAACAGCTTGCCCGTAAAAAGATTTTTTGCACTGGGTAAGGTCAGTTGGAGTGTAGGATGCGTTTTGGAAAGCATAAAATTCCCATCCGCATCTTTCTTCACTATTTGCTCCATTACAGTGTTAAATGAAGAGTGCTGGTTGGTATGAGAAAGAAAAGAATAATGATTGGTAGCTGCTTGCAGCGAGAGCTGATATGTAAATGGCGATTTTACCAGAAATGAGAGCAGATACATACCATAATCATCTCTACCACCTTCATTGCCTCTTAGATCTATGATTAGATTCTTTACCTTTCTCTTTCGTAACTGATCAAATATATCCTCGGTCCAGTCTTTAAAAGGTGCTGTGTCTGTGTCGGTAAAAGAAGTTACTTTCAATAGTGCTGTTTGTGCATCGGGAAAGCTGAGCGTATTTTCCTTTTTGCCTGACGTGTTCCAGGCCAGGTAAGTCTGGTAAGAAATAGCCGGTATATATAGGGTGTCTGTGTACCCTTTCTTGTTTCTGCTTAGTATCTCAAACGTATCCGCATGGGCTATGTAAAGGCTGTATAGTTTTACAAAATTCTTTGCCAATTGCTTATTTTTTGAAGTAAAACTAAATCCGTCTGTAGTCAGATGAGGAAGTATCTGCTGAATAATTGCTTCCACAGGCTGACCATTGATGGAAAGGATTTCGTTGCCTGCTGGAATTGTTTTTTGGGTATCATATATATTAACTACATAGAGCTTGCCACCTGTATAGGTAGTCTGAATGGGCAAAAACAATTTTTTTGCAGTGTAATTCTCTTCATATTTTTTTGATGGCCAACTGCCTGTGTGGCCGCATCGGATCTGAGCAATAATAGGTGTTAGCAGTCTGTAAAAGTCAATCTCTGACAGAGGACTTGTCAGGCTTTGATAGGTAGATAGGAACAGGCTGTCCAATTTCTGTTTTGATGTATAACGGTATAGCGAAGGATGTGCCTGTTCCAGGCTGTTTTGGAACAAAGTAAAATCTTCTCTCAGTTTATCTACCGCAATACTAGTTACTGCAATACTATCTGCATGTGGGATATAGTAGTTTGCCTGAGTTTTATCTGTGATAGCCAATGCTTTACTCTGCCATGCAAGGTCATGCTCTATTTTTCTGGAAAGAAGGGTTTCTACAGGCTTTGTATACTGCTTCCAGAATAATGTGTCCACAGGAAGACCAGCACTGATTTGTGACTGACTTTGTTCAAAACTGTTTTTGGTCTTATGTATGCCTTCTGTGTTAATCTGATGAATAATCAGCTCTTCATTCATGGTAAAGTTTCCTTGCCGGAGTAGCTGCCCATTATATACCTGATGCAGATATTGGGTGTTGCTATAAGAGGGATACATTTTGCCTTTAAAGTCTGCAAATTTAACCTGTACACTACCACCTGTATAAGCCATAAACAAGGTATCGGCTAAATGAAACTTCTCGGGATTGACCATATCCGTTTTGCCACCAATCTCTAAAATGGCATAATCCCTTGCCCGGATAAAAGCCCAGGATGTTGTGATTTTTTTGGATTTATCCTTTAGTACAAAATTGAGTTTATATACTTTTTCTCCTTCCAGATAGGTGCTCTCTTCAAGAGAGCAGTCATAGTCACGATACTGTTTATTGGTGAAAAAATAATGATACTGCCTCCTGAAACGCCACAGACTATGCCAGGGAAGGTTTCCCTGAGCTTGCCGCCACCGGAATTTGCGAAAGTCCGGGCTCTCTTTTTTCTTAAGGGTCGTTACACTATGCCCACTACGATGATGAAAGTTGCCATCAAAGCCAGTGAAGGCTACTTCTACACCTTTTACATAGGTATCAAATTCCTGATAGGCATTTCGATAGTAACCTTCAAACTCATACGGCTTGGAAGGAAAAGTATCTTTTAGGTGTCTGCCTACTTCTTTTATAATGCTTTCTGCATTCTTTGTTTCAACCACCACTTCTTCCAGTACAAATGTATCCTGCTTCAGCAGAAAGGTGTCAAAACCCTTCGCTAATAACTCGTTTACGGCCACTTTTGTAGAGATATATCCCATCAAAGAAACTATCAGCGTGTCATCTCTCATCTGCTTTGTAATTGGCAAGCAGAACTTTCCTTCACTGTTAGTCGGTACACCTATGGCTTTATCTTTTATTTTTACATGTGCATAGGCTAAAGGCTGCTGGCTGAGTGAATCTAACACTTGGCCCTTCAGCAGGCCAATATGCTGGCTCCTGAGCGAATAGGTAGGCAGGCAGATAAGTAGTAGAAAAAAAAGATAGATTCTATTCATTGTTTATTTTCTTAAATCGTATTGCTGCTGTCAAAGCAAATAGGATAGCCGTAGGAAAGTATAGAAGTAGTAGAAGATCTACCTTTTATATGCTATAATGCATTTACCTGTCTGGAGGTTGTCAGGGTTTGAAAAAATAAAATCTTTGAGGAATTCGCTGCCTGAGTTGATTCCCTGCTTGAATAGATTGAAATATGTAAGACGACTATATCTAGTTTATGAAGGCTAAAATTCAACAAAGGTGTATACATTGGCGTTGCCATGTTTAAGCATATACTATCCTGAAAGTAGAATACACTTTGTCTTTTCTTTCTTTGGAATTGATATATCCAAAATCGCAATTCTATGAATAAAAATTAGTACCTGAGAGAAATAATGGCTTTTCTAAAAGTATTCTCTTTATCTTTAAGCCATTGATTTCAAACTATTATTTCTACTTTTTGTTAAGAATTTATCTTATTACTAATCTATCGTAAAGGTAAAACAATAAATAGGCAACTAAGAATGAATAGTGAGCTAAGCCACCTAAAAGCTGACGTAGAAAGGGTAAAGCAAATCCCCATTATTCCAAACATGCTGGAAGTCATCTGCCGGAGTACGGGTATGGGATTTGCGGCTGTGGCCCGAGTGACTGAGAAACACTGGATTGCTTGCAGTGTACACGATGAAATTGCATTTGGACTTAAATCAGGTGAAGAACTACCTATCCAAACGACTATTTGTAACGAGGTACGTCACGATAATCAATCTGTTGTGATAGACCATGTAGCAGAAGATGAGTATTTCCGGAATCACCATACACCCAAACTATATGGATTTGAGAGTTACATCTCAGTGCCAATCCGCCTCAAAAACGGAGAATTTTTTGGGACTTTGTGTGCTATTGATCCCAAACCTGCGCTGCTAAATAATCAGACAACAATCGGTATGTTCAATTTGTTTTCCGACCTGATTGCATTTTACCTGCAAAGTGTTGAACTCCTTGAACAAGGTAATACCCGTATCGACAATCTGAACCGACAAGTAAATGACGCACAGGATGAAATACGCCAGTACGAATTCATTACCAGTCATAACCTGAGAGAGCCTTTGCGTCAGCTTCGCATGTTTACTACCATGCTTGTTACGGCTACTGAACAAAACCAAAATGAGAAGGCAAAGACACTGGCATTGAAAGTAAACGAAAAAGCCCTACGATTCACTGAAATAGTAGCAGATTTGTCACGCTATTCGGATTTTACTTATAAACGACAGGATTTTGCAAAAGTTAATTTAAATCAATTGGTTCAGGAAGCACTGGTTGACCTTGAAATGGAACTAACGCAAAGCTCTATAGTGATAACATGGGATAATTTGCCTGTTATTGAAGCAGTACCTGAGCAAATGATTCAAGTGTTTGTATTTTTAATCCGTAATGCTATTCGCTTTTCTCAGCCAGAACAACAAGTCAAAGTCCATATCAGTGTGGTCCCACCATTAGAAGGAGCAAAATTTGTTGAAATTCAGGTAAAGGATAATGGTATAGGAATAAGCCAATGGCAACAGGAAAAAATTTTTGATGTATTGAATCCTCTATCCTATGACCAGGCATCTGAAAGTAGAGATATAAGCCTTGCTTATTGTCGCAAGATTGTGCGTAGTCACCAAGGCAGTATTAGTGTAAATTCCGAACCAGATAAAGGAACTACTTTTTCTATTATCCTTCCCCTGACTCAGAATTAAAGGCGTAAATCCGTCATGGCTTAAGCATCCAGGCATTCCGGAATATGCCATTGAGGGACGTGACCCGTTTGGCTATGAACGCTATTTTAAACAAGTGTGGATAAAGTAATGAACAAGAGGTTACAGTATACAGTAGCCTCTTGTTTCCTGAGCTATATATAGATGTGTTTTCGGGTAAGTCAAACCATTTTGCCAAATGCCTGTTCAAAGTCACTGATAAGATCTTCAATATCTTCTATGCCCACTGATAAACGGATCATAGACTCCGGAATTTGCATCTCAACCCGTCGTTCAGCTCCTAATTCATAAAAGATCGTTTGCGCCACTGGGATGGAAAGTGTTCGCGTATCTCCCAGATTACTCGATTTGATAACCAGTTGCAACTGGTTCAGAAAAGCCAGACAATCCACCTGATCCTGTAAGGCAAAACTCATCAGCGCGCCGGGATGCTTGAACAGTTGAGTGGCCAGCGTATGTTGAGGATGATTACTCAAACCTGGATAATATACTTTAGCAATCAGTGGCTGGCTTTGCAGGTATTCAGCCAGAGCCATCGCATTACTACAAGCTCGCTCCATTCGTAAAGCCAGTGTTTCAGAGCCAACTGAGAGATGGTGAGCGGCTTCAGGTGATAAGGTTCCTCCACTGTCACGCAGTCCCCTTTTTCGAATCTGAGTAATGCCTACTAGATCAGGTTTTATCTGTTCCCGTAAAATGGGCGCAATGTTAGGAAATCTCTCCCAGTGATAAAGCCCTGTGTCAGTGACACTGCCACCCAACGCATTTCCATGTCCGCCAATGTATTTAGTCAGCGAGTGAATAATCAGACTTGCCTGTACTGCTTTGGGAGAAAACAGATAGGGAGAAGCCATTGTATTATCTACTACATAAACTATCCCCTTTTCCTGGCAAAACATCCCAATCACTGCCAGATCTGCTATTTGTGTGGCAGGATTGGCAATGGTTTCTACAAACACCATCCGGGTATTTGGCTGGTAGGCATCCTTGATCTGCTCTCCATCAGTAGCATCAACAAAATTGATCTGCAGGCCCATACCCATAAGGGTTTGCATCAGGCTACGGGTATTGCCAAATAAATACGAACTGGCAATGATATGGTCTCCTGCTTTCAGTAAAGCAAGCAATGTAGCTGATACAGCCGCCATACCCGTAGCAAATGCAACTGTGGCTAGACCCTGCTCCATTTGTGTGATTTTGTGCTCCAGAGCGCTAACTGTTGGATTGCCTTGCCGTGAATAAGCATATCCTTTTGCCTTATTCTGAAATACGTTTACTAAGTCCTCTACCTGTTCATATCCCCAGGTAACGGCATTGTGTACTGGCTGGTGTAAGGCTCCAAATTCAGGTTTTGCTAACCGATCCGAATGTAGTGTACGGGTAGTAAACCCTTTTTGACTGTTCATAGTGTATAGAAATATTAGAGATATAGAATAAAATCCAGATCGGCCATTGGCTATGAGGCCTGGAGAAGACGATCTTTCAACTTTTGCTGGAAATTCCGGATGGTTCCATCCTTGTCTGTAATAAGCTGATCCAGTAGGTGTTTATTCAAGCCTGGCGGATTGAATACAGATCCCCAGATTCCCATTTCCATTATAATCGGAACCAGTGCAATCCCTTTTTCCGTGAGATTGTAAAGTAGTTTAGACTTTTTGTCAGGAGATACCTTTCTGGTGACAAAGCCATACCGCTCCAGCATAGTAAGCCGGTCTGCGAGAATATTGGTTGCAATTTTTTCTTCGGAGGCTAGAAATTCGCCATAGGTCGACTTATCACTAATGACCATGTCTCTCAGAATCAAGAGTGTCCATTTATCACCTAAAAAATCCAGTGTGTAACTCACCGGACATCCTGAACGGGTTTTTATCTCTTTCATAAAAATAGTTGTGAAAATACTTGCAAATTGCAAGTTGAATGTTTTACCTTTGTTTGCTTGCAATTTGCAAGTAAAAATATAAAATAGTTAGTAACTCACCAAATGTATGTCACTTGTAAAAGCATTTCAATGGCGTTATGCCACCAAGAAGTATGATACTTCCAGAAAAATAAGCCCTGAACAGTTTGACGATCTGCTCACTACCTTACAATTGTCACCATCATCTTACGGATTGCAGCCGTATACTTTTTTCATTCTGCAAGATCCGGCTGTTCTCGAACAAATCAGCAGAGCTGCTTTTGGTCAACCACAAATCACAACGGGAGCCTATGTACTGGCCGTTACTGTCCAGACTGACATTGATGAAAGCACAGTGAAAAAGTATATTGATAAAGCTGCTGTTGCCCGAAATACGGAGCGTAAAAATCTTGAGGCAAGGGAAACTTTTGTGAATTCCAAACTCAGTTTATTATCTGCAGAGCAAAAAATTGAATGGGCTGAGAAACAGGCATTTCTGGCTGTTGGTGTATTGGTTAGCGCAGCCGCAGAAGCAGGTATTGACGCCTCACCTATGGAAGGATTTGACCGTGCTCAGGCGGACCAGATTCTGGGACTTAAAGAAAAAAATCTGAAAACCACCTTACTTTTTGCGCTGGGCTACCGCTCGTCAGAAGATGAATTTGCAACGATTCCCAAAGTTCGCAAAACCAAAGAAGAGTTATTCATCACAATCTGATCAGACATGTCTGATTAGCAGATTTATCTGAGCAGACCCGTAATTCGTACACTATGAGCCAGACAAAATATATCATACAGGCAGAAGTATCGGTGTTACCCGATTACCTGTCAGAAGTGAAAGCACTTGCAGCCGCTACCTTACTGCCCACATTGAAAGAACCTGGATGTGAAGCCTTTTATCAAACCTCAAAAACAGATGATCCTGCTACTCTTATCTTCTTTGAAGTATTTGCTTCGCGGGAAGCTTTTGATATACATATGAATGCCTCTTATACCAAAGAATTCTTTGCAGGACTACAAGGAAAGCTGGCGGGAAAACCCGTTAGTAGAACTTTACAGGAACTATAAACATACAATCACCATCTACCTTTTCTAATTCCAAATTAGTATCTGCTGGATGATGGTAGTTCGGTAGTTCTATGCCTTACTACATAGCAGGCGTACAACTACTTACTTATACAATCTATTACTCAATTTAACTATAACACAAAATGAATATTACAAATAAAACTATTCTGGTTACAGGTGGCGGCTCTGGTATTGGATACGAAATTGCCAAACTACTGAAACAGCAAGGCAATACCGTTATTATTGCAGGTCGTAATGCAGACAAAATCAAAAAAGCCGGTGAAAAGCTGGGTATAACAGCCATTGCCTGTGATGTCACCCGTGAGGCTGATATTGAAAAGCTGGTTACCAGAATTCAGCAGGAATATCCTACACTCAGTGTATTGGTTAATAATGCCGGTGTAGCCAATCTCTATAAACTTGGTGAACAGGCAGGGGCCTTCCAAAAAGCGAAGCAGGAATTCGACGTAAATTATTTTGCCCCACTTTTGCTTACTGAAAAGCTGCTCCCTATTTTAAGCCAACAATCCGAAGCCGCCATTGTGAATATTACGTCCAATGTCACCTTCCATCCCTTGATACTTTTGCCTACGTATTCAGATGCAAAAGCAGCATTGCATTCTCATACAGTAGCGTTGAGACATACGTTAGGCAAGAACAGTTCTATAAAGGTGTTTGAAGTAATGCCTTCTCTGGTCGATACAGAAGCTACCAAGGATATGGGAGGTTCCAATGGTATGCACCCACAGGTAGTGGCCGAAGCTCTACTGAAGGGTATGCAGACAGACCAATACGAGATTTATGTAGGAGTTACTGCTCAACAGCGAGCTGATTATTTCGCTAACCCGGTAGAGGCTATAGAAAAGTTCAATGTGGGATTGTAATACATTTCCGAATAACCTGGCGAACTAAAAAAGGGTTCTGAAGTCTTTTGCTCCTTCTCAACTCAAACAGCCAGGCATTCGAGAGTCTGCCATCGAATGGCATGATCCTTTGGGTATGAATGCTATTACAAACATGCATGGAAAAGGTAATACATACAAAAGCCAGTTTTTTACAGGATTGACTTTTGTATGTAGTTTAGAACTGAGTCTTATACTTCTCGGAAATAATAGACTACTTCACAGACTAACTAAGCCAACCAGACAGAATATAACGTTACAGAAAGCGAGGAAAAGAAAGTTATCTGGTTTCTATCATATGTACTAGTTTCCTGACAGCCTCTTTATGTCCTCCGAAGATATTTTCTTTCCTAAAAACGGTTAGCATTATATCTGGTTCTACTCCACCAACCTCATAGTATTTGCCATTGGAAGTCAGTAAGCGTTGATTGGACAGGGTTGCATAAAAGTTACCAATAGATTTGCCTAACATACTGGATAAGATTCCTAAGGTATGTGTGCCAACAAGTTTTACATTTGAGTTGGCCTTCATACTCATGGCAAAACCTTCGGCTGCGCTGCGACTGATATCCGTCATCAAAACATATACAGGTTTTGTGTAAGCGATTTTACTTACAGGTCGTAGATATACTTTTGATTCATCATGAAATTTCCCATTGGTATATACTTGACTGGTGTAAGCAAGCGTAGGTTTATCTGTAAAGTAACTTGCCAGGGCTAACATAGCCGCATCAAAACCGCCAAAGTTGAAGCTCACATCTACAATAATCGCTTCTTTATCTTTGAATGAGCCAATAATTTGCTCCATGTGGTAAGCCAGCGAATCTATCTGTTGCTTTCGGGTTGTGCCTTTGGAGCCAAAGTCAGTAAAGGAATAAATACTCAGGTAGCCAATCGTATTTGTGAGATTACCCCATTCCAATTGTCCATTGGCTACCTTATGTCCTTTTCCTGTTAATAAACTGTCTGAAATATTTCTGTAGTTTGTTGTAAAAAACAGATTGAAATAGTCATCTAATTTCTGAATCTCAGATTGACTTCTGAAAGCCTCGGCCACAATTTCGGCTGAGGGGGTTATTCTGTATTGTAAGGTTTGCCCGTTCTCTGCAATAATTTTGGTATGCTGATCTTTGGTACGGGTAACAATCTGTCCGAACAACTGAAACAGTTCGCTTTCAGTTGTACTATCAGATATTTTACTTTCAAATTCAGTTCTAATAGACTGCCAGTTCAAATTTCTTTCTTTGCTGAAAGCATAGTTCTCCTGATAGGTTTCAATAAACAGATTGAATACTTGTTTTGGAGATAACTTTTGCATCTGAGAGAAGCTGATATGATTTTGGGGAAGTCTATCTATTCGGACATAATCATGCTTGATCTGAATAGTAGTTGTTTTATTTCCAAAGTCAGTCTTATAGATATGGAGAGTATCCTTTTGTAAGCTAAACCGGGCCTCATTGTTTAACAGACTTTCCAGATAATCATTTTTTTCTTTGTAACAAAAGTTGGTAGTATAGCTGTAAAGAAGAATACTATCAGGTCTTGCCTCCAGAATATATCCGTTTCCAACCGATTTCCAATACCCTCTGATCGCAGGGTTAACAATACCGCCTTCTCTTACAAAAGAAACTTCCTGCCTTGTTACTATTTTGTTTGGGGTCTTTGTTGTAGTGCAATTACTACAAAGGAGTATACTAGCAGACGCGAAAAGTAAATACACTATTCGGATTGTATAGTTGATCAGCATTGGGATAGTGAGGAAGAGATGGCTTAACAGCTAAAAAGATCTGTCGGTATGAAAATAATGCTTTTAACAACGAATGCTCTTTGATAATCAAGAATTTAACAATTATTAAGAATAATTAACAATTGTCTTGCAAAGCACACGATTGAAAATCTTTCAGTTTGTCAAACACAACAACGACCAGATTATTGACACCTTCGAGATTACAAATGGAGTAGCATGCATCCATTCCATTTCCAGACACCTATGCTATATAAGTAAGCAGGCAGGCTTCTTCCCACAAAGTTCCACTGGATAGTCGCACACCGCAACAGATCTCTACTATGTTAGATGTTATCAGCGAGGTACTGGGCTATGCTCCCAATGTGAAGATTGCCGGACATAATCAGTTTGACAAAAAAGGCTGTCCGAGCTTCTTTGTCCCCACCTGGCTTAAGCATCCAGGCATTCCGGAACATACCATTGAGTGGCGTGATCCCTTTGGCTACAAGAAATATTTTAAGCAGGATTGGAAGCGATAAAAAGTAAAGCCGATCTTTCAACGGATCGGCTTTGTTAGGCTATCTGATGGTGATAGATGTTTTTTTGTCAACAATAGATTAGTACATCGCTTTGATTTGTTCAGGAGTCAGTCGCAAAAAACGGGTGGCATTGTTAAATAAAATATCTCTTTTTTGCTCCTCACTCAAAAAAGTTGCATTTTTTATTCTGTCAATTCCAATTTTTATTGTCTGTGGCCAAACCATATTGTCAGAGCCAAACATAATACGTTTACCAAATCCGGCATTGACTAGTCGTTCCAGATAGAAATAAAACTCTTTTTCGGAAATATGGTAACAAATCACTCCTAAGTCGACATATAATTGCGGATGTGCATATAAGACTGCCAGCATATCATCAATCATAGGCCAGCCTGCATGCATGGCATATAGTCTTAATTTGGGATGTTTAACCAAGGCATTTTCCAATACAAGCGCACTATGTAAAGAGGCTCTATACTTTTGTGCTCCCAGATAGATGACCCCCGGAGGACCTGGTCCCACATGAATACCTACTGGTATATCCAATTCCTCAGCCATTTTTAGATAGGGGTCAAAGGCGGTGTCACTTGGTGATATACCTTCATATTGAATAGCTACTTCACCAAAAATAGCAAACTCACCTGAACGAAAAAGTTTTCGTAGGGAGTCAACTGTTAATCCATTCTTTTTCACCGATCTGAAGTCCCAGTATACTCCTTTCATAATTCGTTTTGGCTCCTGAGTATGCCATTTTCGTACTATACTCATATCTCCACTTGTTACCGCATAGACATTGTTAGATCTGAGAGCCCGCAATGTCTGAACCTGCAATGAGTCATCAGTGAGTGGGGAAGAGGTTGAGTGTTTGGCCCATTTGCCTGTTTTCAGTGCCTCCATAAAGGTAGAGCCATATTCATTTTTGGGGTCGTGATACCCGAAGTTATCAAATGGAACGCCCATTTTGAGGGGTGGTGGCCCCTGATCATCCGCACCTATGGCATGCAAATGCATGTCAATAACAGGCAAAGGTTTTTTAGTTTGAGCAGCACAATACAGTCCTGTTAATAAAGACAGGAATAAAAAAAGTTTTTTGTCATAGGAAGGTTTACTATAAATGGGTAGTTTGGCTAAAGTTCCGGTTATTGCAGGTATGTCCTCTACACCAAGGCGTTTGTAAAGGTAATTTGTCAGATCCGGCAAGAGCTAAAAATAGTTCTTTTGGGTCTGTTTTGCAACCCTATCTTGTTGCTGGTGAGTAAGTAAGATAAATTCACTGGTGTCTGATTTAGTACATGCTTACTTTCACAGCAGGCCTGGCACTAATACCAGAAAATACACAAGGACTTGATGCCTACAGATAGCGTATGATCCGGAAACCAGATTTTATTTTCACTACAATACGATTGACACTATATTAGCCTCAATACATTTAAATTGGTTACAACGAGTTTACCTACAAAAAGAAAACAGTGAGATACCTCTTACTTCTTTGCATTTTTAGTATAGCTTATCCTACCCAAGCCCAACTTACCCGTCATGTTCCAAAGTCTCTGGATTCGTTAGAATGGTTTCTGCATACCCAGCCCAGAGATTCACTGTATATCATCTCAATAAAAAATTGCGGCTTTCAATATATGATTCGGGGAGAATATAACCGGGCAGATTCGTTAATCAATATACTATATAAGCTAAAACAAGAGCAGCCAGCCAAAAATGCACTCATTACCTATTGTATACTTTTTCTTAAGGGAACATTGGCTTACCATAAAAGTGACAAGGCTGCGACGCTGGCGTATTACCTGAAAGCGGAAAAGGTAATTGAACAAAATCCAACAAAGTTTGATCCTATGTTTAAGATAGCTGCACCCGGCAATATTGCCGCTGCGTATAGACGGCTCGATAAACTGGATATGTCTATGAAATATAGCCTGAAGGCGATTAAAATTCAGGAAAAATACCATCAGGAAAGTGCAAGTGAATACCAGAGTATAGGCAATATCCTCTCATCCTATCGGCAATATGACCGGGCATTACCTTACTACCGGCGTGCTTTACAAATCGGCCAGCGAGACAAAGATGTAAAAAGCATGGCAATTACAGAAAATCTGATGGGCAACCTGTATGATAACATCAATCAGGCAGATACTGCGATCATTTACTACCGACGTGGATTACTCCATGCAGAACAATGTGACTATGCTTTGCTGCAAACCGATTTGTTAGTCAATCTGGGTCGTATGTTGATCAACAACAAAAACTATACACAGGCAGAAATCTATCTGAAACGGGGAGAAAAGCTATCTCGTGAACTGGAAGCTCCGATAGCTTTGCGGATAAACCTGCATAATCAGGCAGAAATGTATCGGGAAATGCAGAAGTTTGATTTAGCCGAAAAGTATTATCTGGAAGGTTTGGCGATGGCTCAGAAAAGCAATGACTTTGATGAATTGTATAAATCCAATCAGGCTCTGGCTGAGTTGTATAGCAATATGGGAAAGTTTGAGAAGTCTGTCCAGTTCATGGAAGAGGCGGCAAAAGCCAAAGACTCTACCTTTCACTTACAACTAGCTGAAACAAGCCAGCAGCTACTGGCTCAGTATGAATCCGAAAAACGCCAGCAGGAAATTGCTTTACTTAACGAGAAAAATCGTTCACAATCGCTGGAACTGGCTGTACAGCGTCGCAATGTATTTCTGCTGATTGCCGGTTTGTTGTTGACTGGTATAGCAGTCATAGTAGGCTATCGAAGATACAGACTTCATAAACGACTGGAAATGGAACGGATTCGGAATCGTATTGCGGCTGACTTTCATGACGAGTTGGGTGCCAATCTAAGTAGCATTGCTTTGTATTCAGACTTGTTACTCAACAATCATAATGCAGAAAAAGAACGAACCTTGCCTATTCTGACAAACATTAGCCAACAGGCTCATACTAGCATTTCTTCTATTAATGATCTGATCTGGACTATCAAGCCTGACAATGATGCCCTCGGACATACCTTTGTGAGAATGAAAGAGTTTGCCTACCCGCTTCTGGAATCACGCAACATTGTTTTTGTATTTGTAGCTGATGATCCATTGGTAAAGGCGCAACTGGATATGAATATTCGTAAATTCCTATATCTGATTTTTAAGGAAGCGATCAATAATATCGCCAAATATGCACAGGCTACCTCAGTAACGGTTCAGTTGCGTGAAAGCAAAGGTTGGATTCATATGGAGATTGCCGATGATGGAATAGGCTTTGACCAAGTCAAAGTCAAAAGAGGCAATGGGTTAAATAACATGCAAACCAGAGCCCATGAGTTGGGTGGAAAGCTTACCATCGATTCGCAGGTAGGTCAGGGAACAAAAATTACACTCAGTTTCAAAATCTCTGCCTGAGATGCTGCTTCTGAAGCAGCATCATATAAATCATACAACAAAGATAGTCCGATGTTCAGATGGCATTCAAGACATGAATATGTGTTTTTAGGAAGTGAAATTTAGCAGGGCTGGAAAATGCAAAGTCTGCCTTGCGTAGTGGGTTACTCAAAATGAGATGAAAGTAAGAAGCCAAGTCTACTTAGTTTTGCCATCTGTTTGTCGTGGCTTTTCTTATCACATCTTCTCATAAAATATCACTAGATAGCCAAGCTCTTCAGCAATGTGAGACATAATTCATAAGCCTCTGCCTTATCTTATTCCATATCTTTTCTAGAAACATGATTTGTAAATAAAAAAGAAAACACTCTCCCTGTCCTCCTGAAAGGATCTCTTGACAAATAGAGTGGCGTTTGGATTATAAGAGAAAAAATAAATTCCAGTCGGAACGGCCGCCGGTCTTGTCACGGGTTCCTTTCAGGAAGACAAAAAAGGGTGTAAGGGCACAAAAAAGAGATTATTCCCTAAAAGCTGCAAAAATGAAAAAGGTATGGGACACGATAAGGCAGAGGCTATCAGAATTGTCATATATGATCAGTGTGATAACAGCAGCTATCCAGGTTTCTTTGTACCCATCTGGTTCAGGCAGTTAAGTTAAGTATTCCCGAGCATAACATCGAGTGGCGTGATTCGAATAGCTATGAACGCCATTTCAGGCAGGCTTGGAAGCGGTAACCGAGGGCAGATTTAAACACGAAAAAGATAGATTTGACTACTTATCTGTTTGGATCGATGTGCATTTTTGTATTCACACTAATGCAAAAAAACATGAACCGAATATTAGTTACCGGAGCAACTGGTCACCTGGGCAGTGTAGTTACCCAAACCTTGCAGAAAACGATTCCTGCCCGTCAGATTGGAGTCATTACCCGTCACGAAGAAAAAAGAGCCGAGTTGGAAAGCCAGGGGTTCACTGCTCATCTGGCTAATTACGACCATCCGTACGCTCTGGAAAAAGCAATGGATGGGGTCGATACCGTACTGCTCATTTCGGCAGGTGACGAAGGGGATCGGATGCAACAACACAAAAATGTAGTAGATGCTGCCAAAAGGGCAGGAGTGAAAAATATCGCGTATACCAGCCGGGCTTTGAAAGATCGGACCACCCTGAGCAATGCGTTAATGCGGGATCACTTCGAGACTGAAGATTACATTAAAGAAAGCGGATTAACCTATACACTTTTCAGAAATATTCTATACATGGATGCCATCCCATTGTTTATAGGCAAGCAGGCACTGGAAAGAGGTATTTTTCTACCCGCAGGTAAGGGGAGGGTATCCTTTGCATTGCGAAGAGAAATGGGAGAAGCCATGGCGCTTGTATTGGCAAATGAACCCTGTCAAAACAAAACCTATCATTTCACCGGAAGGGAGGCCTACTCATTTGGTGATATTGCTCAGGCACTAACCGAACTATCTGGCAAGCCGGTAAGTTATACTCCTGCAGAAACTTCGGTTTTTGTCGCCACCATGCGGCAAAGTGGCATTGCCGAACCAATGTTGAAAAAGATTGTCGATTTTGTTACGGACATCCGGCACAATCAGGAAGCTGACGTATACACCGACCTTGAAAAGGTGTTGGGTCGCCAACCTCTCGCCTTGAAAGACGGATTAAAAGAATTGTTTGGACTTTGAGTGAAGATATGACCCACCCGACAACCTATCAGATAAAGACCATCGCGGAGTATCATCGGCTGATGGAGCTTCCTGCACCTGCGCACCCGTTGGTTAGTGTCATACGTTTTGAAGACACACGGCGACAATTGAAACACTGTTCGGTTCGGATCATTCACAACTTTTACACTATTGCACTGAAAAAGAACTTCAATGGTAAGTTGAAATACGGACAGCAAGAGTTTGATTTTGACGCCGGTGTGATGCATTTCATGGCGCCCCGGCAAGTATTGGCTATTGATGCCTCGCCGGCAGAATTTATCCATTCGGGATGGCTGTTACTGATCCATCCCGATTTTTTGTGGAACACACCACTGGCCCAAAAGATAAAGAAGTATGAGTACTTTGGGTATCAGGTAAATGAGGCTCTTCATCTTTCGGATAGGGAAGAGGGGATGATTTCCGATACGATGCAACACATTGCCCACGAGTATCAAAGCGGTATAGATGCCTATACACAAGATGTCCTTTTGGCGCACATCGAGTTAGTGCTTACCTATTGTGAACGATTTTATCAGCGTCAGTTTATTACCCGTAAACTCGCCAACCATCAGCTATTGAATAGGTTAGAGGAGCTACTGACGGCTTATTTCAAAAGCGATGATCTGGTAAATAAGGGTATGCCCAGTATTCAATACATTTCAGAACAATTGCACATTTCGCCCAACTACCTGAGCCGTTTGTTGAAAACCCTGACCGGGCAAAGCACAAAGCAATTTGTGCACGATAAACTCATGGACCTGGCTAAGGAAAAGCTATCAACGACGGATCAGACAGTCAACGAAATTGCGTATGCGTTGGGCTTCGAACACCCGCAGTCGTTCAGTAAGCTATTCAAAAGCAAGACCAAACTTTCCCCTTTGGAGTTTCGACATTCCTTTCATTGACTGATAAGAATTACTCTAATGAGAATTTGTTAGGCCAGGATGTGGACCAGTTGCAAAAAAGGACACTTTTCACCGATCCTTCCCCCCACAAGGCCAAAGGCCAACCTCGCGAAGAAAAGACTCTCTACACACTTACATAACCTACCACGATTGAAGTGATCTTCACTCTCTTTGTGACATTTGTTTACTTTCTCAATGACATCTTTTACTTAAAATTCGGGGTGATCCATGTATATGTATTTGATGATCAGGTTTGTAGAGTTAATTCACCGCAGTAGAGGATTATCCGCATTCTCTTACAAGTCCAAAAATCATCCACTTAAGGCATAATGTTTTCAACGTCTATACTAACTCGATAGTATATCAAGACTCGGTACTATACTAACTCGTTTCCATACTATCACTTTATTCCTACTAGTACTTTAATAATATTTTAAGGCCTTCTAGTGGCTGTAAAAAGAGGCAAACGCAGTATTATTTATGATCGTGTAGTATATATGATCATATGGTTATAGAACATATTAGTTACACAAGATTAAAATTAAAACAAACAGCCATCTATGGAAAAAGTAGAAATGATTACCCGGCGCAAGGCCATCAGTGGTTTAGGTGCCGGTTTAGCCACTGCCATGACACCTGGATTGGCAATTGGTCAAATGCCTCAGACAGAGTTGAATGCTCAATTGGAAGACCCGATCCAGAAGTATCCCAAACCTCCTTTCAAATCACAGACACAACCTTGGCCAGGGCTAGCCAGCAAAATGGAGCCTAAGCCAGACCATGGAGAAACGAGCTACAAAGGTTCTGATCGTCTGAAAGGCCGTAAAGCTCTTATTACGGGTGGAGATTCAGGAATGGGCAGGGCAGCCGCTATTGCTTATGCACGCGAAGGAGCCGATGTGGCTATCAATTATCTGCCTTCTGAAGAAGCTGATGCCCAGGAAGTAATTGCTTTGATCAAAAAAGAAGGTCGCAAAGCCATTGCGATTCCAGGAGATCTTCGTGAGGAAGCATTTTGCCAAAAACTGGTAAGTGAGGCAGTCAAGGGTCTGGGCGGCTTAGATATAGTAGTGAGCAATGCTGCCCGTCAGCAATCCGTGGCATCTATTCTGGATATAACCACTGAACAGTTTGACTGGACAATGAAAACCAATATCTATGCTCCCTTCTGGATCATTAAAGCAGCCTTGCCCCATCTCAAACCCGGATCAGTTATTATTGGCACGTCCTCAGAACAAGCTACCAATCCTTCCGCAGACTTATATGACTACGCACAAACTAAGGCGGCTACTACCAATTTTGTTCGTTCACTGGCAAAGCAACTTGGTCCAAAGGGCATTCGTGTGAATGGAGTAGCACCAGGTCCTATCTGGACACCTTTGCAGGTGAGTGGTGGAGCTACTCAAGAGAAGCTTCAGAAGTTTGGAGGGGATACGCCAATGGGCAGACCGGGTCAGCCTGCCGAGCTGGCTTCGATTTATGTACAACTGGCCGCCAGTGATGCCAGTTATTCTACCGGACAAATTTATGGTGCAGCCGGCGGAGGAGGACTTCCTTAGAGATATGGATACTTAGTGAATGGTTGACTGGATCAAAAATAGTTAGCCAACCATTTACTATCAATAGATATACATCTTTTTTTGTAAGACATTGAAAATGAGGTTTTAAGTGAGATTGCTTTGTGGCCACTCTTTCTCAATGGAAAAGGACTAATTTAGTGAGAATCCCTGTTGGTGAAAGAAATAGCCTGTGTGTAACTCTATGTATGAAGAGTAAGTCATTCCACTAATTCGTGAGATTTGTCTTCCGGTACGATTATTTAGGCTATACATACATAACCAGAAAGCTTGCCTGGATTTTTTCTACGTAAACTTTGGTTGATCATAGCTTTCAGTAGCATCTGTGTATACCTAAACAGGCTTTGGCCTTTACATGTTTCATTGAGAGCAGACTACTAGTACATAGAAAAATTTGGGTAGCCTAGCTGGATGAGCTTATTCTAATAAAAATGTAAAGACAATTTTTTTAATTTATCAACTTCAACCAGAATTAGTATGTATCATCACGTAAAAAAATTAATGTATACCGTTAGAGTTGGTACACCAGATCCACGTTTTGGTAACATGTTACTAGAGCAGTTTGGTGGCGCTAATGGTGAACTGGCAGCGGCTATGCAGTATTCGATTCAAGGTATCAATTGTGAAGATTCCGGGCTTAAAGACTTATTGATGGATATTGGTACAGAAGAATTGAGTCACCTGGAAATTATTGGCACACTGGCTCGGATGCATCTAAAGCCAACTAAAACGTTACGTCAGGCCGCAGAAGCTGATCCACTTATTGCCATTGCAGGCGGAGGCGGTGTAAACCTGTATAATTCACAGGGAAGTGCATGGACAGCCGACTATTTAAAAATTACGGGTGAGCCTGATGTAGATCTGCGAAGCAATATCGCAGCGGAAGCACGCGCTAAAATCGTCTATGAGCGGTTAATTAACTTTTGTGATGATGCTGGTTCCAAAGATGCGTTGCAGTTTTTAATGACGCGTGAGATTACGCACCTGAAAGCTTTTATGACTGCATTGGATAGTATGGGAAAAGATCCTCTTTCCATAGGACAGATTCCTCCTACATCGGGTATTGTAGAACAGTTTTACAACGATTCAACAGGTGAAAGTGAGTATGGAGATAAGGATATGCGGGGACCATGGAATCAAGGGCCAGATATTAAGTATGTGGAGGCTCCTGCCAAAATGGAAGCACAGGTGACACAACAACAAATTATTTCAGAGATAAACAAGGCCAGCCGATAAGTAGAATACTATTCTATAAATAGGTGAGTAGGCTCAACGCCTGAATACCAGCCAACCTTAGTAAAACTAAGGTTGGCTGCTTTTTAGCCAACCCCGCCGAAAAACGAGCAAATTAGTATTATCTGCCTATTAGTTTGTTAACTGCCAAAATTCCCTTTCCTTTTCATTACGCCAATGCTAAAGCAAGGGGGAAAAATATACCCTGTATCACCCGAAGTTGCCCCAATAAGCTTGCCCATGCCTATGCCAGATACTTTGAGTTTTATACCAAATGGAGGTATCTTTAACTTTCTGGATAATGGTATTAGACTAAAAGTCTCATCTTGACCATAACCTTTCTAATTTGGGATGTTTTAGGGAAAAATCTCATTTTTGGGCACTCACACCCCTATCTGTCCTCCTGAAAGGAACTCGTGACAAGACCGGCGGCCTTTCCTAGTGGTGATAATTATTGTGCCCGTTGTTGGTGTTATCACCATAGCCGTCAGGCTAAGGGAAAAGAATTTGTTTAGGAGACAACCGAAAACCATTACAGTCAACACGTCTACGTTCTTTTTTGGCTAAATGAAATAACTGCTCAA
>NZ_JASJOR010000054.1:0-30898 GCF_030068545.1 Xanthocytophaga flava
TCATGTCTTTGAGCAGTTATTTCATTTAGCCAAAAAAGAACGTAGACGTGTTGACTGTAATGGTTTTCGGTTGTCTCCTAAACAAATTCTTTTCCCTTAGCCTGACGGCTATGGTGATAACACCAACGACGGGAAAAGGGTGCAGCCTATGTATTTTTAGTTCTTCAAGAACTTTACTACTATCTGCTTTTGCAGCACTTAATACTAATTTGAGACAACCTCTAAGACAAATAGGCTTATTTCCTTTTCACTCCTTTCACCAGCAGGTCTTTCACCAGTGTCTCTACTTCGGATAGTTCTTCAGTAATTTCACCTGATTCTGAGACTTTTCCAAAGTAATCACAAAGTACACCTGTCTCATAACTTTCCAGAATATGAGGATGTATATAATACTTTTTACATACAGCACGGGTATTACCCAGCTTTTGAGCTACTTCCTCAATCACCTGAACTACATTCTTTTTTGCTTCAGCAGCTGAGGTAAACTCACCCAATGAACAACAGGTCCTGAATGCTTGCAAGGTTCCTGCCCAGGTACGAAAATCTTTTGCAGTGAAGGAATCCTGTGTGATCTCTTTCAGATAGTTATTGACATCACTGGAGCCAATGTTTTGTCTTTGTCCTTGTTCGTCATAATACTGAAACAGTTCGTATCCAGGAATGTCACGACACTGCTTTATTAACTGAGTAAGACGCCGGCTTTGCAAAGCAATTTGATGCTCTACTCCTTTTTTGCCCTTAAAAGAGAAGGTAGTCTTTGTTCCTTCAATCTTGACATGCCTGTCACGTAAGGTAGTAAGTCCAAAAGAGCCATATAATTTCCGATACTCATCGTTTCCGATCCGAATATTGGTATATTCCAAAAGCCGTACAATGAGAGCAAGGACTTTACGATAGGTAATACCGGGAGAGGCAAGATCTTCATTTACCTTTTTCCGGATAGCAGGCAGATGTTCTGCAAACAAGTGAAGGCGATGAAACTTTGTCTCGCTTCGGACTGCATTCCAATCCGGATGATAACGATATTGCTTCCGTCCTTTCTGATCAAAGCCTGTAGCCTGCAGGTGTCCATCTGCATCTGGGCAAATCCATACTTTCTCCCAGGCAGGCGGGATCACCAGACTATGGATACGTTTCAGCGTAGCCTTGTCTTTACAAAGTTTCCCATTGGGATATATATATTCAAACGACTCACCTTTCAGCCGACGGGTAATACCCGGAGTTTGATCTGTAGTATATATCAGGCCTGCCCGCTTAGCTGAAACAGTTGGATCTAACAGCAGCTGTTCTGCTTTCTTTGAATGCTTTACCATATCTATTTATTAAATCAGTTCATCAGATTCGTGGAGAATAGTTACTAAGGCATATTAGTAGTTATCCTATCTATGTAATTCCATCATCTCACTATCTCTCTTGTTCCTTCAGACAGGCTAGGAGGTTTCTGAAATCAACATCTTCTATTATACCTTATCTCTATAGTTCCTTCCTATTAAAATCCCGTACCTATTCACAATTACAAACAATCTACTGACAAACAAATAATTACATCCCATATAGTTTACAACTTATACTCACTGAGGCACCATTTCCACACTCCTGAAAAAATGGTAAGTATTACTTCCGAAAGAAGACCATATCCAAAATATTCTTTTGTATTATTTCAATTTTCTACATTCGTCTCAAAATATAGGTATTACCTATTCTGAATACCCAACAGCTCGGTAACAGGTACAAACAAAAAGAAACGAATAACTTTTTTTTCGTTAAAAAAATCGCTAATTCTTTTTTATTTCTCTGATTTTCAATATAATTTGCTGTATCAACTCAAACTGCACAAACTATAACGGCTACATTTTTTAGCCTGTAGATTGACTATAACTGAACGCCTGTTCATATCTTTTTTAGCCACTAATCTCTTCATTTGTTATGCACTTTGAAATTATTCGCACCAACGATGTGTATGTGTTTCAGTTACTGGAGGACAACAATCTGCTAATGGCAGGTAACACTACTTACCAAGATCCATCATCCTGTATGGATGCCATTCGTAACTTTATACAGTTAGCCGCTACAGCAGCTAATTATATAACACATACAGAAAGCGGAAACTACCTGTTTGCCATACAGACAGGGGATACTGAGATTGCAAGAAGCATACCCTATGATAGTATGGAGAGTGTGAACATAAGTATCAATAGGCTGATTGAGCAACTCTCAACAACAAGTGACTATGAAGTAAATGTTATAGAAACCCGGACCCAATCAATCCAGAGGCCAGGCCTTCAGGTAGATCTGGATGCTTATGACTTTACACAGTTATCCCGGTCAGGAAAAGCAGGTTTTGAGGTTTTCCAAAGTGCAAAGAACAATCTGTACTACTTTCATTTCAATAATTCACAGGGGCAACCTATCCTTTATAGTCAGGCTTACGCCAGCGAAACAACCCGGAATAACGGTATATGGTCTGTGATACAAAATGCAGATAAAGAAAAACGATATGAACGCAAAGAAACCGATACTGGAGCTTATTTTATTTTAAAAGCTATAAATGGCAGAGAAATAGCCAGAAGTAACTTCTTTGCTACTGCAACTGAAAGAGATGAAGCTATACAGTCGCTGCAAAAAACAGTTCAAAGCTTTGCCGATAATTATAGAAAGCCTGAAAAGACAAGTACCCGTAACGGAAATCCTCCTGTAGACAAATATAACTTTACAGTGGTATCTCAGTCCGGACAGGCGGGATTTGAAAGTTTCCAATCGGCAGACACAAAACAGTATTACTTTCATTTCAATGATGCCGATGGACAGGCCATACTTTACAGCCAGGGATATGGAAATATAGCAGGACGTGACAACGGCATCCGTTCCGTTATAAAGAACGCCTACCAGGATGCCCGATATGTGAGGAATGAAGAAGAAGGAAAACATTATTTTATACTGAAAGCAGGCAATAATCAGGAAATTGCCCGGAGTCCATTGTTTGACACAACAGCGGCGATGGAGGCGGCTATCCTCTTTTTAAAAAATCAGTCTGTCACCTACGCTTCCAGATATCAGGTAGACGTATACACAGAAGAACTTCATACAGTAGAGACTCAACGGCTCAGCCTGCATGTTGACCATCCTGAACCTGTGACCAATCTATCAGAGAAGTCCAAACGCACCATTGACCAGTATGACTTTACCCAACGGTCACCTGTAGGCATCAAGGGATTTGAACCTTTTTATAGTAAAAAAAATAACGCCTATTATTTTCACTATAATAACGATCAGGGTACACCCATCCTGTTCAGCGAATCTTACCCAACAGCTCAGACACGTGATAACGGACTCGAATCCGTCAAACGAAATGCACCTATAGAGTCCCGATGGAAGGTTCAGGAAGAGGATGGACGCTATTTTTATAGCCTTAAGGCGGGCAATAGTCAGGAGATTGCCCGAAGTCCATTCTACGAATCACGTGAAATAGCTCTAGCTAATCTGGCACTGATTCAAACTACAGAATCTGTTACACACACGGATATGGAAACAGAACCCCTACAAGAGGCAACCCCATCCGCTACGTATCTATCGTCCAATGGATTTACCAAAGAAGAACCCGTGTTGGCGTCTCCTATCATGCCCAGAGATATTCCAGCACCCAAACCTAAGACATATCCGCAAACAGAAGCACTTCCATTAACCTCTGTGTCGTCTACATCGCCACTGACAGAGCCCGCAGTAGCCACTATGGCCTCACAGGAAATAACATCTACAGGCCCTTCCGGTTGGGTTATAGGGGGTGTAGTAGCTGCCATACTGATAGGTGGTGTTATATGGTATACCAACTATCAATCCAACACTACAGACCCTACTCTTTTTGCAGCACAGGCAAACAAAGCAGAACCTGTAGTAAAAGATCCGGAACAAACCTCGGCAACGCTAGCAACCACTATTGAGAATTTCCAACCTATTGCCTTGTATTTCAATAATGATCAGCCTAATCCTAAAACAAAGACGAATACCACTGAACTGACTTATGGCCAGACATATACCAACTACTATAACCAGAAAGATGTCTTTGTGAAAGAATATAGTAAAGGAAGTACCAGTACTAATGCGTCCAAACAGGAAGTAGAAAACTTCTTTGACACCAAAGTACAGAAGGGATACAATGACCTTGTGGATCTTTCCGACAAGTTATTAGCAAAACTTAAAGAAGGGAACAAAGTTGAGATCACAGTTACTGGTTTTGCGAGCCCTCTTGCTGAAGGCGATTACAATAAAATGCTGACAGGGAGACGGGTTAGCAGCATTGAAAATCATTTCCGGACGTATAAAGACGGGCAATTTAAGGAGTATATGGACAAAGGATTGCTTGTAATCACTGAACAAGCCTCAGGTGAAGACAATGCCAGTGGCAACATTAGTGATAACCGGGACGATGTACGCAGTTCGCTGTATAGCCCTTCTGCCTCTGAAGAACGCCGTGTTGAAATTACTAATGTAACTATCCAGAAAGCAAACTAGAAGTAGCCTGGTCGGAACCTCACTGTCATTAGATAAAAACTATAGGACATTGAGGTTCTTCTTTATGCATTCAACAGACAGTATAACCTCTTATCTTTTATTTACTGGAACATTCAGGCAACAATAATTATTTTACTTTCGTTTATTTGCAAGTAATTCGCAACACACTCTTTTACATAATCTATAGTTCCTGTAATGAAATCGTTTATCCCTGTAATAACCTCTATCCTTCTAAGCTATCAGTTCGTATCAGCTCAGTCTCCAACAAAAGACCCAGTCCTAAAAACACCTTCTTTACCAGTATCATCCCGTGTGGATTCTATTATTACTCCTCGCCCAAGAACTAGTCCGGTGGCGCTGGCACAATACAAATCCACCAATATGTACATTAGGGTAGTATACGGACAACCTTTAAAAAGAGGAAGAGAAGTATTTGGAGTGCTTCAACCTTATGGACAAGTATGGCGTACAGGTGCCAATGAAGCAACAGAGATTACATTTACCAAAGATGTAAAATTTGGAGGAAAGCCTTTACGGGCAGGTACCTATACCTTGTTTACAATCCCAGATGCTGAAAAATGGACAATCATTCTAAACGGAGAACTGGGTCAATGGGGAGCATTTAGCTATGATCCAGCCAAAAATACACTTACGGTAGATGCCAAAGTTGACATCATCAAGGAAACATATGAAGCCTTTACCATCAAGTTTGATGAAACCAAATCAGGAGCAGATCTATCATTACTATGGGATAAAACCAAAGTAACAATACCTGTTGTTTTTGAAAAATAGTATACGTGAACTTAGATAGATAGTCGTTGATTAATCTTCTGTACTATCATCTGAAAATCCTCAGGTTTGTTCAGAAAGTCCAGTTCGTTTACATCAATGTACAACATTGGACTTTCCTGATAAGACCTGATCCAGTTCTGGTAGTGTTTCTGCAACGTTGCCAGATAGGTAACATCTACACTCTGTTCATATAATCGCCCTCTTTTCTTTACCTGTAAGGTTAGTTTAGGCAAACCAGCATCCAGAAAAATAAGGAGATCAGGTGGCCGTACCAGTTGCATGATTATATCAAATAACCGATGGTATGTTTGATAATCCTGTGTACTCATTATCTCAGAGTCGTGAAGATTCTTCGCAAATACAAATGCATCCTCATAGATAGTCCGATCCTGAATAACAGAATGTTTGGCCTGGCTGATCTGCATAAGCTGATCAAACCGGCTGGTTAAAAAATGGACCTGTACCTGAAATGCCCATCGTGGCATGTCTTCATAAAAATCGGCCAGATACGGATTTTCGTCAGGCATCTCTTTCAATGCTTCCCAACCATAATGAGAGGCTAATAAGCCTGCCAGTGTTGTTTTACCGGCACCAATATTTCCAGCAATCGCGATATGCATAGGCAAAATGTTCAGAGGATATAGTTTCTTTAAAAACACATGCCTAGAATGGCCACAGATAAGGTACTAATACCACAATAATCACTACCAGAATACACGTAAGCAATGAGCCTATCTTAAAAAAGTCAGCAAACTTATATTTGCCTGGTGCATATACCAGAATGCAGGAGGGCTCAAAAGGAGTAACCAGGGAAACGGACGCAGCCAGCATTACCCCAATAGCAAACGTTCTAGGGCTTACCTGAAGAGAAGTTGCCGTCTGTAAGGCGATAGGCAAAATAACCAGTGCCGCAGCGGCATTGGACATAGGTTGTGTTAGCAATACAGTAAGAATCACAAAACCAGCCAGGATAGCCACATTCCCAAAAGGTTTAAACCAATCCACAATCAGATTAGCCAGCCACTCTGAGGCTCCGGTCTTTTGCATAGCCATACCAAAAGCACTCATCCCTCCTATCAGAATCAATAATCTCCAGTCAATGATCTCATAGGCTTTCTGTGATGAAATAGCCTTTGTCAGAACAGATCCTACTGCTGCTGTCAAGAAACAGACAGAAAGAGGTATATTCGTTAAGGAGCCTACCAATACAGCCAATACAAAAAGAGCTACGACTAATATACCGCGCTTTTGCTTAAATAATAAAGGTTTAAACTCTCCCATTACTGTCAGATCATGATTCTCCCGCAGATAGGCCAGCCGTTCGGGAGTTCCCTGTACCAGAAGCAGATCTCCTAGTTTTAAATCAATGTTGTGAATCTTTTCTCTGAGAGTTTCCCCATATCGGTGGATGGCAATGACCACCAGACCGAACCGCTGGCGAAAGTTTGCATTCTTGATGTTATTTCCTATCAGATCTGAGTCTGTACGGGTTACCAATACCTCTGCCAATTGTATTTCTGGTGATTCCAGCGAAGCATTACTCAACATATCCCCGCGAATCTCTATCCCATTGGTTTCTTTGATACGAATCAGATCATCTAATTTTGCTTCAACCAGCAACAAGTCGTTTTCCTGAATAACCAGATCCGGATGAGGAAAATACACCTGGTTAGCTCTAAGTATTTTTAAAATACGTATATCCATTCGGCTCAGCTCCGTATTGAATATTCGCTGTCCTGCCAAAGCAGATCCTGGTGTTACAACCACTTCGCTTAAATATTCCCGCATAGAATATTCTTCCATATAGGTAGAATCTTTGTAATCAGGTAACATCTTATTGCCAACCAGAAACATAAATGCTATACCTGTTAGAAAGAGTATAATACCTATGGGGGTAATTTCAAACATTCCAATACTAGTCAGATTGTTTTTCTCCAGATAGCCACTGACTGCCACATTGGTAGAAGTCCCAATCAGTGTACAGGTGCCACCCAGAATAGAAGAGAAAGCCAAGGGCATTAATAATTTTGAAGGACTGATTCGCAGTTTCTTGGCAACTCCAATCACTGGCCCCACAAAAATGGCAGTGACTGTAGTATTGTTCATAAACGCTGAGACACTGCCTGCAATAAACATCACCAGTGTAGCCACCATGCCTGCAGTAGCCTTTGATGAGATCTTCACCAGCGAAGATCCAATCCTGTCCAATACACCTGTTTCCTGCAAGGCTCCACTGACAACAAAAATAGAGGCCAGAATAATAATGAAGTCACTACTAAATCCTACAAAGGCTTCTTCAGGAGAAAGAATCCCGGAAAGAATTAGCACAATTAGCAATAGGATTGTAACAACATCAACGGAAAGTTTTTCTGTAGCAAAAAGAATAATAGCTACAACCAGAAGAATTAGTACCAGTGCAATTTCCATATATTCGATCAGGAACGTTAAAGTGCAACAGACAAAAGTCTATGCCATAAAAAATAAAAGTCATTTTGAGTAAAATGACTTTTAATCTCGCTTCAATATATGCAAACCAAAGTATATAACTAATGCAAAAATCCAATATTCACTAGCGTTCTTACAAAGACAAACTAACTGATAACCTTTGTATTAGAAATACAGATATAGTGTCACACTATGCGCGCCAAGCCGGCTAAGTCCCCGGCTGTAGATATTTTTATCTTTTACCAGCAGGTTGGTTATACCATGCGAAAACCGAATCTCAGGAGTAAACTTAAAAAATTCGTAAAAGAGATCAGCTCCAAATCCGTATTCAATATTAAGATCAAAGTTTTGTGTACGAAGTGTGTTCGAACCTCTGCTTTTTACATTGGAACCTACTTCAATAGCTGGTTTTATACCACCTACCATATACATCCGGATATTACCTCTACGAATAGATTTATACCGTGCCAGCATGGATAACTCTACAAAACCTGATTCAAGAATCAGCTCCTTCACATTCCCGGCAGTAGAAGTATATTCTACTCTTCTTTCATAATAAGAAAAGGCAGGAACCAAACATATATCAAACTGCGGATCTAATCCATAGGCTACAATAAATCCCAATCCATAACTAGGCGACCACTTGGGATTGATAGCCGCAATGGTATCATTACCATTTACAAAACCGCTTGAATACCGACGTGTAAGTGTAGATACATTACCCGCGATAAAAAAACCGTAGTGTACAGGCTTGTCGTCATAATCAGGCAGATGCAAGCTATACATACTTGGACGTTTCGTATTTTGGGCTTGCGTCGAAAAAGTCAGAAGGCAGCTGCCAGATAAGATAAAAAGGATAATCAGTTTATTCCAGTGTATTTTCTTCATGCGATTAAAGATAATGTGCTCAGTGCTTATGTGCAGAGGTGCACATTAAAAGTACGTATGCAGGCTTACTAGTTGGCAGCCAACAACATTACTATCTTATATGATTTATTCAGACAATGTAACGATGCCTGGTATGTATTTGGTATGTTGTGGATAGGTGTTTGTGAAATTATACATCTTTTCAATCTGTGACTTAAGCTATTTTTCTTTCTTTCCGGTATAGATAGAACAAATACCAAAAGTCAATGCGATACTTCGGGTTTTGCGAAATCCAACCTTATCCAGAATAGATGTAAAATCTTTTCCATCAGGAAATGCACGAACAGATTCGGGTAAATACCGGTAAGCCCTATCATCTTTGGAAACAGTTTTTCCAATCAGAGGCATAATCCGGTATGAATAAAAATCATAGAATTGTTTAAAAGGAAAACTACGTGGTTTGGAAAATTCCAGAATCACACATGTACCACCTGGTCTGGTGACCCGAAACATATCGGCAAGACCACGTTCCAGATTTTCGAAGTTCCTTACGCCAAAAGAAACGATGACAGCATCAAAAGAATTGTCTGAAAAAGGTAATTTTTCGGAATCTCCCAGTCGCAATTCTATTTTCTTATCTAAGTTTCTCTTCTTTAATTTCTCTCTTCCAATAGCCAGCATTCCCTCTGAAATGTCTACCCCTACTATTTTATCCGGATTGAGTTTCAGTGCCTCAATAGCAAAATCAGCTGTACCAGTAGCTATATCCAGAATCGTTTTGGGCTTTTCTGATTGTAATAATTTAATGGCGCGTTTCCGCCAGTAGATATCGATCCCAAAGCTAAGCAGACGATTCAGCAGGTCATATTTAGGGGATATAGAATTAAACATGGAAGCGACCTGTTCCTTTTTGCCAGCTTGCTGGTCTTTATAGGGTAAAATTATTTTTTCGTCAGTCATTACAAAACAGAAATTTTGTGCAAAGATAGAGAAGTACGCTAAATTTCAGATTCCGAATTCAGATTTCAGCATAGTACAATTTTCGAAATACCAGAAGTACCAGACAACACAATGCTATTGGATCTGTTAGCAATATGAGCCTTTCTTTTTCAAAGTCCGGTATACACTGAAACATTGTTTGAAAAGAAAAGGTTGGAAACTTGCGGAAATTATCCGGTTTATAATAATTTTGGACTCAATTTTTCGTTGATTACGCAAACACCAATAGGATATGGGTACTATCATTGGCCCTCTGCACCTAAATTCCTGATAAAATTTATCATCTTATCTAAACACAAAATCCTAACAATGTTTCTAACCATTCTTTTGCAAGTAGTGACCGGCGATACGACAGCAGTGGCCACCGATTCAGTTACAGCTACAACCAAAGAACTTTCTCTACTGGACTTGTTAATGAAAGGGGGCTGGATTATGCTTCCTATCGGTATTTTATTGTTTGCTGCCATCTATATGTTTATAGAGCGCTATCTGTATATCAAGTCTGCCAGTAAAATGGACCCTGATTTTCTAAGTAAAATACGTGATCGACTGCGTGATGAAGATATACGGGGAGCACAGGAAGTATGTCAATATTCTAAAACTCCTATTGCCCGTATGATTGGCAAAGGATTATCCCGTATCGGTTCTCCTATTCGTGATGTGGAGTCTGCTATCGAAAATACAGCTCGGGTGGAGATTTACCAAATGGAAAAGAACCTCGGACTGTTGGCGGCGATTGCGGCGATTGCGCCTATGTTTGGTTTCCTTGGAACCGTAGTGGGTATGATCAAGGCATTCTTTGATATTTCAATTTCTGATAACATTAGTATTGGGGTTATTTCCAGTGGTATCTATACCAAAATGGTGACCTCAGCATCAGGTCTGATTGTGGGTGTGTTGGCTCACATGTTACATACGTATCTGAACAATATGATCGACCGGAACGTAAACAAAATGGAGGTAACTGCCATAGACTTTATGGATATCTTATATAAACCTGTTCAGGTAAAAGAAACTGTAAGAAGATAATATTTTCCGGCACAGCATCCTGATAAACTAAACGCCTATGAATCTTCGCAGACATCGTAGAAAAGAATCCGCAGTTGAAGCTTCTGCTCTGTCAGACATTTTATTCTTCCTGTTACTGTTCTTTTTGATTATGAGTACATTGGCAAGTGCCAATGCCATTAAGCTTACATTGCCCAGAGCAGCAACGGGGCAAACTATCCCCAAACAAAAACTCAATCTGTACATTCGGGAAGAGAACGGGATATTGAAATATTATATTGAAAAATCAGATAGATCAGTAGCCTTTGAAGATCTCCAGACACAACTTACAGCCGAAGCAGGCAAGCTTGACAATCCAACCATTGCGTTGCGTGCAGACGAAACGATTGTGTATGGGGAAGTTATAAAGGTGATAGATATATGCAATAAAGCTCGTCTTCCTGTCACTGCTATTGTAGATAAAACAAAGTAATCGTTGAGTACTCACCCAATGTAAAAGCACTGAGATAGTATAGTAAGGCTTTTGCATTGGGTGTGGTATTATTTTTTTTAACAACGATCATCAGCAAATCCCTGTTTGTAATTTTTATAGATATTAACCATTAACCTTTTTCATTTTGAAACCAACACTACTCATTTTAGCCGCAGGTGTCGGAAGCCGATATGGTGGACTAAAACAAATGGACGGAATGGGCCCGTCTGGCGAAACTCTACTAGACTATTCTGTTTATGATGCTATTCGTGCCGGTTTTGGCAAAGTGGTTTTCGTAATTCGTAAAGATATTGAAGCAGATTTTAAAGAAATCTTCCACGAACGTTTCAGCAGCCGCTTTCCGGTGGAATATGTATTTCAGGAGTTAACAAAGCTGCCAGCAGGCTTCACCCCTCCGGAAGGAAGAACAAAGCCATGGGGAACTGTTCATGCAGTTCTGATGGGTGAAGAAGCTATTAATGAACCTTTCTGTATGATCAATGCGGATGACTTCTATGGCTTTGAATCTTTTGATATTATCGCCAAAGAACTAACCAAACTAGATCCTAATGGCTCTGAATACATCAATATTGGCTATAAAATCAAAAATACACTTTCTGAACATGGTTCTGTAGCTCGCGGTATTCTGGAGGCAGATGCTAATGGCAACCTTACTCAGTTGGTTGAACGTACCAAAGTAGAGAAAACAGCTACCGGAGCACGTTATGAGACAGAAAATGGCTGGGTAGACCTAACCGGTGATGAGCCTGTATCTATGAACTTCATGGGCTTCCCTCCGTCTGCGTTCCCACTGATGAAAGAATATTTTACAGAATTTCTGAAGAAAAATGGCAATGACCTGAAGGCAGAATGTTTTATTCCTAACTTCATGGGAGAAATGTCCAAGCAAGGAAAAGCACATACAAAAGTTATTTCAACACCTGCCAAATGGTTTGGAGTAACGTATCGTGAAGACCGTCAGATGGTTGTAAATGCAATCAAAGAACTGGTAGCTCAGGGCAAATATCCTGAAAAGCTATGGTCTTAATCAAACACTATATATACAAAAAAGAAGCTCCATTTTTCAATGGAGCTTCTTTTTTGTATCATCTATACACTCTTTCTGAGATAGCTATTATAAACTTGTAGCATCATATACCTGTACACGTTCCCACAAATGAGAATATAACTCAATAAATTTTTTGTGGATTGGGTGTTCCTGATAAATATCCTGATCCGCTTTGCTTTTAAACACAAAAGTGATTGAGTAAGCATAGGAATGATCAATTACAGGACGACGAGTCTCAGCAGGTACTCCAATATATCCTTCCTGAATTTCACCCACTGTTGCCAGCAACTGCAATCCCTGATACAATGAATCTTTGGCAACCTGGCTATTAGGTTCTTTCAGCCAGAAATATACAGTGTGTACAAACCCTTTCTTTATATGGTTCATGTTTTTCTTGGGTGATTTGGTTTGAGCAAAAATAAATGAAACAGCAAAAAATAAAACAGCAGAAAACAAAAGCTTTTTCATAAATAATACAATAAGGTTTATGATGCTAAGTTAAAATTTTTCTATAACGAGTAATAATAATTGTCAAAAAAACACTCTTTTACTAACTATCCAACGGCTCCCAAAAGGTTGATCTATGGAAAAAGTCGTTAGTCAAAGGTAAAAGCTCTTCGTTATTATTGTTAGCGACCCGTTTACATATCAACCTGCATTTTTCCTTTGCCATACTGTCCTGCGGAGGAAAACCAGAAGCCACCATAAATATACCATTCCAGGTTTTCCAGATAAACAACTGCATTTTCAGGGTCTATCTGAGGTAGTTCTTTATCAGTGATAATTCCTTTGTACCATCTACCCGATCGGGAAAAGGCTTCATATTCTACCAGGTAATGCAGCCACTTAGTACCACAGTGAATGCAGGTACAAAGAGTAACATCCGCATACCTGCCATGTGTGGTATCTTTTCCAAGATAAGTTTCAATGTAGTCCTTAAAATAAAATGGAGGGATAAAACATTTGCATTTGGCTTCGGGTATGTGCATTGTGTAGTTAATTTTACTTTTCAAAAGTTATTGGCACCTCCATTAAAGTAATAAGAAAAGTTGTATAGCTAAAGTATTTGCATTTCCTCCTGGTCCCAACAGCTTCACTACATTTTTTTGAAGCAGTTAACTAATAAATACAGGACTGCATGTACAACAAAGACAGATGCATGAATGGAAAAATCAACATTCCTTGAAAAAGGTTTAGTCAAAAAATTAACTTGCACATTCAAACCTATCATTAGCCTGCCATACATATGAATCTGATCCTCCGTTCGTTTGACCTTCCATTAAAACACACATTTACCATCTCCTATGATTCCAGAGATGTACAACCTACTCTTATTGTAGAACTTACCGATGGAATACATCACGGATATGGAGAAGCAACATCCAACCCCTATTATGGGGTAACTATCGAAAGTATGACGGCCATACTGGAAAGTCTTCGGAATCAGATTCAGGATACCCCTATTCTTTCACCTGAAGCATTCTGGCTGGAGATGCATTCGGTATTGAAAGATCACTCCTTTGCACAATGTGCACTGGACATAGCTGCTCATGACTGGTATGGTAAATCGATAGGAGAACCGCTCTATAAACATTGGGGCTTATCAACACAAAACCTGCCCCTCACTAATTATACCATTGGCATTGATTCGGTAGAAAAGATGGTTGCCAAACTCAAAGAACTTCCCTGGCCTATTTATAAGATCAAGCTTGGTACAGCTGATGATGTAGCAATCGTACGGGAGCTACGCAAACATACAGAGGCTATATTCAGAGTAGATGCCAATTGCGCCTGGACTCCTGAAGAAACTATTCGCAACTCGTATGAACTACAAAAGCTCGGTGTTGAATTCATAGAGCAGCCTCTGAAAGCCGATAACTGGGCAGGTATGAAAGAAGTATATACCCATTCAGCACTCCCTCTGATTGCCGATGAAAGCTGCATAACAGAAAATGATGTTACCAAATGTCATGGACATTTTCATGGTATCAATATAAAGCTGGTCAAATGTGGTGGTCTCACTCCTGCCCGACGCATGATTGCCGAAGCCCGTACCCTGGGTATGAAGGTTATGGTAGGTTGCATGACAGAATCTACGATAGGAATTTCAGCAATTGGACAACTACTCCCCCTATTGGACTATGTAGATATGGATGGGGCATTATTACTCAGTAAAGATATCGCAACAGGTGTATCCATAGACTATGGCAAAGTAACCTTTTCGAATCAGAATGGAACAGGAGCCGAATTAATCGAAAATGCCTAGTTGCACAGGTTCAACCTACGACCATAGCATTCATTGCTATAGACCATTTCAGCATGATACAGATTATACAACATCTACCTGACAGAGTCATTCAGACGGAGGGAAAAGAATTTTTATATTTTAGTGGTACATCGTATCTCGGAATTTCCAGAAATCCTGATTTTCAAGGATACTTACAGGAAGGTATTACCCAGTATGGTACTAATTACTCAAGTTCCCGTATATCCAATATACAACTGGATATCTTTGAAGAAACCGAACAATATCTGGCTACTTATGTAAAGACAGAGGCTGCACTTACTTTTTCTTCCGGCTTTCTGGCAGGACAAGCCATCGTGCGAATGCTACAGACAGAAGGTGAGCTATTCTATGCACCACGCACGCATCCGGCATTATGGACCAGCAACTCAGATCCTTCTTTTCTCTCTTCTTATCAGGAATGGATAGAACACATTTGCAATACAGCAGAAGCGTCAACATCTTCTCCGCTGGTTTTTCTGACAAACTCCCTTGATCCCCTGTATGGAGAAAGCTATGACTTTTCCTGGTTACAGCACTTATCTACACATAAACGCTTTATACTGGTTGTAGATGATTCGCATGGCATTGGAGTAACAGGTAATGATGGGAATGGCATTGCAGAACAAATACCATCTCTTCCTCATGTTGAAGTCATTATTGTAGGTTCTATTGGGAAAGCATTGGGTATACCGGGAGGAGTAGTTGCAGGTAACACGCAACGAATCGCTCAGCTAAAAAAATCACCTTTTTTTACAGCAGGATCTCCTATCCCACCTGCCTATCTCTATGCCTTTCTTCAGGCAAAGGAACTTTATCAGGATCTACGAAAAAAACTTTTTGAAAATATTGAGCTTTTTCAACAGGAAACATTGTCCTTACAACTCTTCCAGTCATTTCCGAATTATCCGGTGTTTTACACCCAACACAATACACTATATGACTCTCTCTATCAGCATCAGATACTAATTTCCAGTTTTCCATATCCATCTCCGTACCATCCCTACATAACACGGATTATTCTCAATGCTTCACATACTCAGGAAGATATCTATCAATTAATTAATAGTCTGAAAATACAAAAGGCATGAACCGATTGGTTCATGCCTTTTGTATTTTCATTTCTTACAGTTATAATTTCCGGCGACGCATCTCTTTTTTGATTAATCGAAACTCTCGGCTACTCTGTCCTGCTATTGCTGTATTTTCCGAAGCTCTGCGAAACAGATAAGGCATTACCGCAGCCACAGGGCCATAGGGCACATACTTGGCTACATTATATCCTGCATGAGATAGGTTATACGATAAGTTGTCACTCATTCCATATAGCTGAGCAAAGAATATATGTGAATCAGCAGGAGCTATTCCAGCCTCCTTCATTAACTCTATGAGAAAATAGGTACTTTCTTCATTATGGGTTCCTGCACAAATAGCGATTTTAGGGTAGTTTGCTATACAGAAACGTAAAGCGTCATTAAAATCTCTGTCAGTAGAAGGTTTATTAGGCTGAATCGGATCTTGTCTTCCTTCTGCTTTAGCAACTCTTCCTTCTTTTTCCATATAGGCTCCACGCACCAACTTCACTCCCAGAAAATAGCCACCTTCTACTGCTGCTTCATGCGCCTTTTTCAGATTATCTAACATATCCCAACGATACATCTGAAAAGTATTATAGACAATTGGCTCTTCATGGTTAAACATTTCCATCATTTCATAGGCCAGCCTGTCTATTGTATCTTGTATCCAGGTTTCTTCTGCATCAATAAAGATTCGGACCTTTTTCTCGTATGCCTTGTGGCAGATACGTTCCACACGTTCTTTTACATGGACAAAACCTTTCTGTTCTTCAGAGTTAAGTTCATTCCCGTTTTGCACTTTTTGCAACAATTCAGTAGAAGCCAATCCTGTAATCTTAAACACAGAAAAAGGAATAGCAGGATTACCAGCTGCCTTTTCAATAGTACGTATAATCTCCTGTGTAGTAGCTTCAAATCCAGCATCCGTTTTAGCTCCTTCTACAGAGTAATCCAGAATAGTTCCCACACGAAACTTCCATAGTTCTCTGGTTGTCTTTTCGCATTCTTCTATTGTTTCTCCACCACAGAAATGCTCAAATATGGTATTTTTAACAATCTGTCGTACAAAAGGAAATTTTATAGCAAAAGCAGCTTTCAGAAAGGCAGTTCCTGTTTTTACAAGAAAGTTGCTATTCATGGAAGCAAACAATCCATACATTTTTCGCAGTTCGGAGTTTGACTTGGAGGAGAAAGCGATTTCTGTATCATCAAAGGAAATACGCTGCGGGGTGCTAGCTACCGGTTTGGGGTCAATCATATTATATATGTAGTAAGAGCTACTTTTGTGTTTGTTGATGTAACAACACAAAGATACAATGAATTCAGATTTTTTATCTGATCCTAAGTAAGAATCACACCTTTCATGTGATAAAAATGACTTTATTACAAGTTTTTACAGAGGAGCCCCCTAATGATAGGTCTATTCACGGGTCAATCTTTCAATCAGTTTCTGATGCTGAGGAAATATAGCCATTAAGTCCTGCCTCTTTGCCAGTTCAAAGTCTGCAAAATCAAAGCCTGGTGCAACAGTACAACCAACCAGAGCAAAGCCCTCTGCATTTTCTGAAACAGAACCAAACCAATATCCGGCAGGTACAACAGCCTGAAAAACTTCTCCTTTCTCAGGATCAGACCCTAATCGAATTGTATGCAGGTTTCCTGTAGGGTCAATAGCATATACAGTCAAAGTGGTACCTGCATAGAAATGCCACATCTCATCTGACTGAATACGATGCAGAGAAGAAAACTGTCCGCCTTCGACCAGAAAATAAATACCCGTAGAAAAACTACGGGCCCCTTTATATCTATCAGGTAAATGACTAGGGTTGATTGATTCGGCACTTCGATAGGTTTCCGAAAAATAGCCTCCTTCCGGGTGTGGCTGAAGATGAAGCTTCTGAATCCAATAATCGGCAGCGTGCATCAGTATAATCTAAACAATCTGGAAAGTATCTGTATTATAATAGAGAAGAATAGTATTGTTAGTGCATCTCGTAACTATTATTCATGATTAGCAAAAAATTTTTCTCTGATTTGTTGTAGATGAGCAGCTGTCAGAGGCTTGGTTATATAGTCTGCAACTGAATCATACATTTTAGCTCTATTAATATCATCTACATACATAGAAGAAGAAAGCATGATCAAAACGATGTCTTTATTCTTTAATCCTTCAATCTGTTCATACTGATTCAAAAAATCCCACCCATTCATAGCAGGCATATTAATATCCAGAAAAATCAGATCAGGTAACACTTTGTCATTTTCATCCAACAATGCCTCCTGTAAATAGTTCAATGCTTGCTTTGCCCCCAGGCATGTTATAATATTCTCAGCAAAGTCATTTTTCTTAATAATCTTAGTACATATAAGATTGTTAATTTCATCATCATCAATCAACAATACTGTATTGAGTTTGCTCATGTGCTGAGATTTTTTTAATAGGCCCATGCATGATTTATTTATTCATGCACATAACTGATTATGTATCTTATTATTTATCGTTACGAAAATAGGAGAAACGATTTGGCAAATCAATAACCACTGACTTTTTTTTTTCAAAAATATACATTTAGAAATATTTAATTGTAAAATGTATAAAAACATCTTTAGTCGGTAAGAAACCAAAAATGTAAACAACTCGCAGTGAACAATTTAAAGATCAAACAATGTAGTTACACACATTTATTTAACCCAAAAAAGATACTTTTTTGACAGTCAATTCGAACCTATAATTATAAAATTATTCCAAATATTACACAAATAGTACATCCCAAGCAAGATACTACCCGGTTACCTTCCAAAAATGCTACAACATGCACAATTCTAATCAGCTTGCAACATTTGGAAAACAGAATCCAGCTTGGGTTGAATACTAATTTCTATCAATGGTGTACGTGGCTGCTTTTCTGTTTTCTTTGTTTGTTCAGCAAAAGCTGTTTGGTACTTTATTGATACAGAAATTCTACTAAAAGTAACACCCTCTTTTTTCAGAGTCTCAGCCACATACCAGATACGGCTCTTTGATAACTCCTCTCCTGCCATATCTTTCCCTCCAGACTGTGTCAGTAATGATGTTGGAGTGATCGTATACTCAGGTTGAATTTTTAATATAGAAGCGATTTTCTTTAATAGATCAACTCCCTGTGGAGATAAATTTGTAGTATTTGAAGCAAAACCATAGGATTCAGGAAATACAATAGCAAGTTTTGTCATTCGTTGCTCTATTGTGACAGCAGTATCTTTTGAGGACAAAACTGATTTCTCCAGCTTCTTCTTCAGATCACCAACACTTTTCTCCATTTTACGCATACTGCTTTCAAAAGCCAGCATTTTTATTTCTCTCTCCTGTAATGAGGCCGCCAGCTTGTCATTATTAGCCTGCTGAGCCAAAACTTTTTGCTCTTGTATTAATAGGTCTTTTTCCTTCTGAGATACATTCTGAGCAAAGGAAACATCTTCAGAAGATAGACTGGCACTTAGCTGTTTGTATGATTTGTCTAACTGATCATATTTCTCAAACAAATCATCCAGCATTCTTTTGTTTTTGGAATAATTCTGAGCAAGTGTCGCACTATCATTCTTTAGCTGAAGATAGGCATTAAGCTGTCTATTATACTTAATGGCAATACTATCACGCTCCTGTATATGACGTTCACTTTCCAGCGATAAGCGTGTTGTGTCTGCTACCCGGGTACGAACTATGTATTCATATCGGTTATTTAGTGTCTCATACTTTTTTGCACTGACACAAGAATACATAGCGAAAACCCCTATGACACATGTGTATACATATATTTTATTCAATACAGACTTCTTATTAATGTCTGCAAAATCATCGTTCAAACACGAGAATATCATCACTGCTCAAATAGTGTTTTCTAAAGTGGCTCCTGCTGACTTAAACAATGAAAACTTCCTAGTCCCCAAATGATATCTGTAGAATCTAGACCGATAACTTTTCGGTCAGGGAAACATTTTGTCAGAATATCCAAAGCCTTGTCATCATTTGCATCACGGTAAGTAGGTACAACCACAGCTGCGTTCCCAATATAAAAATTGGCATACGAAGCTGGTAACCGTTGATCTTCATAAATAACGGCTGATGGCATAGGTAACTCAATCACATTCAAAGGCTTACCATTTTCAAGCCGCATGGTCTGAAGTGTTTTCAGATTTTCCTGTAACGGTTCGTAATTTTCATCAGCTTTATTATGCTCTACTACTGTCACAACAGTGTCTTCATTGACAAATCGTGTGATATCATCAATATGTCCATCTGTATCATCTCCAACAATGCCATCTCCCAACCAAAGTATATTGGAGACTCCATAATAATCACGCAAGTATTGTTCAATCTGAGGCTGTGTCAGATGTGGATTCCGGTTCTTGTTTAACAAACAAGCTGTTGTAGTCAGAACAGTCCCTTTTCCATTAAATTCTACAGAACCTCCTTCCATAACAATACCAGGCTGAAATACAGGTAATTTACGGACTTCAGCAATACGATAGGGAATCAGGTTATCCAGATCATGAGGAGGATATTTCTCTCCCCACGCATTGTATTTCCATTTCACTACTACTTTTTTCCATTGTGCATCCTGACTAAGCAGAAATGCCGGACCATGATCCCGACACCATGCATCATTGGTAGGATGTAAAAAGAAACTCACCTTTGATAAGTCTGTTCCTACTTGTAGAAGCCATTCTTCTGCTTCAGCCTGCATGGAAGGTGTACTGACATTTATACACACCTGCTCACCTTCTGTGAGTGCTTTCACAAACTGTGCATAAATAGGGTAAATACTTTGAATCTTACCAGGCCAGGAAGCCTCTTTATGTGGCCAGCTAAGCCATGTTGCTGCATGTTTTGCCCATTCGGCAGGAAAATAATATCCTAATTGTGCCGGAGTCATGAATATAAAATGTAATGGATAAATACGTCAATAAATACTTGTATACTAACAAAAGGTAAGCCAGAAAAATCTGTGTATGAGTATACTATACCCAATATGTAACCTTTTCTTTGAAGTCGTGCTTCTGTGTTATATTTTTCAAACGAAATGCAAAGATATTTTTCTATAGCACACGAAAAAGTAAAATATATAAATTACCTAAATACAATCATTCGTACAACTATCTGTTTCATCTTATCTTCCAGAAATTCTTAGTAAACTATAATACTATGCTTCAACCTATTGAATTAGTAACCCGAACACTTTGTGACATCATACCTGTACACCCGGCAGAACTTGCTTTTTTATTTGGTCAGACAGTGGACAATCAGGAATCTGTTCTCAGACAAGCCGAATCATTACTTAAACAAGGCCAAACCCAGCAAGTAAGCTTCCTGCAATCTCCTGCACTAAGTGGGTATCCGGGTTTTGAAAGCTGGAAAGGTATATTGCTCACAAAAGGTATATCTGAGTCACAGATCACAGGAATTCCTTTTACTAACACGACAATGATTCATACACGAATCGAAGCAGAAGCAATGATACGTTATGCTAAACAACAGAATATTCAAACCATCTATATTATTGCAACTCCGTTTCACCAGCTACGGGCTTTTATGACAGCGGTAACACTGGCAGTTGAATTATATCCGGCTGTGAAGTTGTATAGCCTGCCTGGCACTCCATTAGACTGGCAGCAAAATGTAGCTCATTCACAGGGACAGGTACGAGGATCTCGCAGTCAATTGATTGCAGGCGAACTAGAACGAATTGAAAAATATATCCAGAAAGGTGATTTAGGAACCTATCAACTGGTTTTAGATTATCTCAACCAACGAGATATAATAGTATAAAATGGCAACCAGTAGATGAAGATTATATAGATGTCCACTCTAACCTTAATTTTCCAATAAATATTTGGACATTTTGACTAGCCGCGCAATCTTTGTACTCTTCCAAATATGTATTACAAAATAATATGATAAAAACACCTGAAACCGCTCTTTCCTCCCGTTCCGTCAATGCTGTTGTACTGGTTGCTGCACTGGGTTATTTCGTAGACATTTATGATTTATTACTATTTGGTATTGTAAGAGTACCGAGCCTGTTGTCTCTTGGTTATGAAAAAGGATCGCCTCTTCTCACAGAAAAAGGAGAGTTCCTGATTAATATGCAAATGCTGGGAATGCTTATTGGAGGTATCTTATGGGGGATAATAGGTGATAAACGAGGCAGACTATCTGTATTATTTGGTTCTATCTTTTTATATTCCATTGCCAACATTGCCAATGGTATGGTAAATAGTGTAGAAGCTTATGCAACCTGGCGGTTTATAGCAGGTATCGGACTGGCAGGTGAATTGGGAGCAGGTATTACCCTGGTAGCAGAGGTGATGCCAAAAGAAAAACGAGGAATCGGAACGATGATTGTGGCCTCTGTAGGATTGACAGGAGCAGTAGTAGCTAATCTTGTTTATAGACTCTCTGGCGACTGGAGAATGTGCTATTATATAGGAGGTGGATTAGGCTTGGCGTTGTTATTACTCCGTATCGGTGTAAGTGAATCCGGAATGTTCAAAACAGCACAAACGGAAAATGTATCAAAAGGAAATTTCCTGGCACTCTTCAGCAATACAAAACGTCTCTCCAAATACCTTCGTTGTATTCTGATAGGTCTTCCTACCTGGTTTGTAATTGGTGTGTTGGTAACCTTCTCGCCCGAATTTGCCAAAGCCCTTGGCATTGAAGGTGAAGTAAAAGGGGGTGATGCCATTATGTATGCCTATACAGGTATTGTATTAGGGGACTTGGCTACAGGTGCTTTGAGTCAGGTACTGAAAAGTCGCCTGCGGGTAATGTATATCTTCCTTACCTTGAGTGCTATTACTATCATTCTCTACTTGAACGCCTATGGTGTTTCTGTTGCAACACTCTATTTATTGTGTGGTGCATTGGGATTTGTAACAGGTTTCTGGGTGATTTTTGTAACAATGTCTGCCGAACAGTTTGGCACTAATCTGCGGGCTACTGTGACAACCACTACGCCTAACTTTGTTCGTGGCGCGCTTCCTCTTATTATTATTTTCTTTAACTTTTGTAAAGATAAACTGGCTTATATGGGACCAGATGCTGCCCGTATCAATGCAGGTCTCCTGGTAGGTGGAGTAATCATTCTGATTTCTGGCCTGGCGTTACGTGGATTGAAGGAAACATTCCATGAAGATCTAAATTATGTAGAGCAGTTATAATTATTTATCCTGTATATTCTTAACGGATCAATAACTTTGTTTACATACAAAGTCATTGATCCTTTTTTTATAAACTCCCTCAAGTATATCTGCTGGAGTAAAATATCCTATGTTACAATAATCAATGAAAGTGTATTCATGAACGAAGCCATATAAATAAAAATTTTATAATCTCCTTGACTTTAGAAACACTTTAGTATTTTGCTTCTCTATAAATTATTCATATTTAGTTACTTGTATTAAATACACATCCACTTTCAGGCTTCATGAAAGAATTGCTTAGCAAGATTATTGTCGGGAAAGATCCAGTTGTTGAATCCAGAATTGCACATACCAGAATACTTCTTACAGGCCAGGTGGCAATGGTAGGAATATTTATCAGTCTGTTCTATATCACACGAAACCTTATCTTACAGCTCAATGTATCCTATCATTATCATGCCATTTTACTTAGTGTTATGATACTGGTGGTAGTATTGAATAGAAAAGGACATCATTTAGCCGCCAAAATTCTTTTTCTCACCACTGCTAATTTCATCATTTTTCTTTTTTCCTCAGCAGCATCTTATTATACAGGTAGTTTTATCTACTTCATTCCAATCTTTCTGGCTGCATTTGTCCTTTTTGGCTACGAAGAACGTACCAAAGCAATCTTTTTCTTTTTGTTGACATTGCTTCTTTTTATACTAGCCCATCTCACTGATTTGTATATAGTCCCTCAGGTTACTCTTTCGACACGAAAGATGTTTGAGAGTTTTATTGTCAACTTCTTTACAGCTAGTTTTCTGACTATGCTGCTTATCAATTTTCTGATAAGGGAGAATTACTATTATACCAAAGAGCTTATCCAAAATGAAGAACAACTTCTTGAAAAAAACATGCAATTAATAAAGATCAATCAGGAACTGGATCAATTTGTTTACAGTACGTCACATGATCTACGCTCTCCTTTAAGTACCATTCTGGGTTTGCTGCAGGTTATGGAACTGGAGAAAGAGAAAGGCAATACGGGATATTATATAGAACTAATACGAAACCGGGTTCATGCATTGGATCATGTGATTGGTGAAATTCTGGATTATGCATGGAATCAGAAAACAGGAATTCAGCAGGATGCCATTAATCTGCATGCCTTGTTAACAGAGATACTCACCAATTTCCTGCAGGATGAAAAAACGCAAAAGATCAGTATCCAGATTGAAGTACAACCAACACTAGAAATTATTTCAGACAGGAGAAGATTAAAGATTATTCTACTCAATCTCTTGTCTAACGCCATACGGTATCATCAATATGATCAGTCCAATCCATTTATACGAGTTAGTAGTACTATTCATCAAAATCAACTGGAAATCTGTGTGGAAGATAATGGACCAGGGATACATCCAGATCATCAGGAGAAGATCTTTGAGATGTTTTACAGAGCCAGTGACAAAACTACCGGATCAGGTCTTGGTCTTTATATTGTGAAAGAAGCAACAGAAAAAATTGGTGGAACGATCCACCTCAGATCAGATTATGGTAAAGGTTCATCCTTCATGATCCGATTACCAATGCTGCAATAAATGTTTATATTTGCTGCAATCTGAATACCTTTATTATGGACAATATCTTACTTATTACAGGTGGCAGTCGTGGCATTGGACAGGCACTGGTAACAACCTATCTGCAGAAAGGATATAAAGTTTTTTCAATTGCCAGAAGTCATTCCAGCGAAAAACATCCGCTATTACACCAGATCTCATTTGATCTGAGTGCATCTCATGGGTTTGGAACACTGTTCAAAAACTTGTTTAAAGAGATTGAAGAGGCTCAAACAGCTTCTATTCTCCTGATTAATAATGCAGCAGCTTTACCTATTGGTAAGATTGATACTTTAACACAGGAACATATCCAGCAGGCAACACATGTCAATCTAACAGCCCCCTTACTATTAACTTCTCTGTTTATTCAACACACGCAAGGCTGGAAATGTGACAAGAAGATCATCAATATCTCATCTGGTGCAGCACACAAACCCTATTATGGATGGACGATATACTGCTCAACCAAAGCTGCCCTTGATATGTTAACTCGTACTGTAGCCATAGAGCAAAGTACAGTAGAAAATGGAGTAAAAATACTATCGATCAGTCCAGGTGTGGTGGATACAGGGATGCAATCTGCTATTCGTGAATCCACCAGAGAAGATTTTAAAGACATAGATCGTTTTATTGAATTAAAGAATACCAATGCTCTGGCAGAACCCACTGATGTTGCCAATCAGATTTATCAGGTAGCACTGGATACAGCTATAGAAAATGGAGCGATTCTTGATTTACGTAAGCTTTCCACAACTAAATAAGATTATCAGGTATTAAGAACCCTATCTTTTACAACTTTCTGAGCTTCTTTTCCAGAAAAGAGTTTCGCTTCAACATAGATTTTTGTGATGTCAGGAAACTTCTCCCGAATAGTATGTTCCAGTCGTGAAATAACTTTGGGTAGCTCTTCTCCATTCAGATCATGCCTGAATTCTGCATCTAATACCAGTAAGATTTCGTTGGGAGCCATGTGCATAGTCAGTGGATACCGCAAGGCAGCCACATCTTTGTCTTCTATAACTAATTTGTATACTCCTTCCACAATATAGGTCTGAGCACTTTCTCCAATCAATAACTTACGACTTTCTATCACCATTACAATGGCTACTATAGCCAGTACAACACCGATAAGAATAGAAGCCATACCATCCAGTCTTGGGTTTTGAAAATAATGTCCCAGAAAGACTCCAGCAAACGCAATAATCAAGCCTAGTATGGCAGCAGTATCTTCATAAATTACGGCAAATAATGACGGATCTTTACTTTTACGCAGCTCTTGCCAGAATCTTCCATTGCCTTTAATCTGTAAAAACCGATGTACAGCAATCCAGAGCGAACCTCCTTCAAATACAATAGCTCCTCCCAACACTATATAATTCCAGAAAGGATCTCTAAGTGGTTCCGGATGTTCCAGATGACTAATTCCTTCATAAAAAGACATTCCTCCACCCAATGCAAAAACCAATATGGAGACTATCAATGTCCAGAAATACATTTCTTTCCCATGTCCAAAAGGATGGTTTTGATCGGCAGGTTTCTTACTTCGACTAATTCCAAGCAAGAGTAATAACTCATTTCCGGAATCTACCAAACTGTGAATTCCTTCAGAAAGCATGGCGGAACTGCAACTAAAGTAGGCTGCCACAAATTTTACTCCGGCAATACCTACATTGGCAGCTAAAGCTCCGTAAATAGGCAACTTAGATTCTCCTGTCATAGTTGTATGATTTTTAGAAAAAAAAATACTACACAGAATCCACAATTTGTAAGACTTCTGTGTAGTATATAGTTATCTAAAAATCAGTACCAGACAGTTATTATTTTATCAGCCCGGCAATTTCGGTTACCAGAGCAGCAGAGTTTTTAGCTGCGGTTTTATAAAATGTCATCATATCCCCGCGAGCATTTTCGTCAGCTTTATCACTCAGACTGCGAATAACCAGACAAGGGACTTTTAACTGCCAGCAAACCTGTGCCACCGCAGCTCCTTCCATCTCAGTTGCCTCTGCATTAAAATCACGACGTAACTGTTGTACTTTTTCTGAAGAAGACACGAAAATATCTCCTGTCACAATACGACCCACTATTACCTGCGGAGCTCTGTTCGTTAAGGCAATTTTTTCAAAACGAGCTGTCCGGGATGCTTTCTGCGCTTTTAGGAACAAGACAGAATCAGCAGGAAAATATTCCGGATTCAGTTCTTTAGTGATTGGATTACGAGTCTGACGGCTAGGCTCCCGATTGTGCAGAATTGTACTAAAGTCATGATAAGCAATACTCTGAGCAATAACAATATCTCCTGGCATCAGATCGGGATTTACGCCACCTGCAATTCCTGTGAATATAATCTCCCTAGGATGAAAAGTATGTATTAGCAAAGAAGTCGTCAGAGCCGCATTGATCTTGCCAATACCTGTTTCAGCTACTACAACTTTTCGCCCATTGAGTGTACCGGTTACAAATCGGATTCCTTCTACTTTCTGCTCTTTCTTGTCTTTCAATGACTCCTGAAGAATACGCACTTCTTCATCAAAAGCCCCCAAGACAGCTGTGATATTCTGAGTTTGGGAAGTTTGTGCAAAAGGTGTATGTATAACAAGAAGAAAGGCAATACAAACCAGATAAATGTTTTTCATAATGTTGTATGGATTAAGAAGCAGAAAAGAAAACTATGTACGATTAGACCTTTTTATATACCCTATTAGTAGAAATATCAACATAGCGACCGCACAGATTGCCAGCCCTGCACTTTCACGGGCCAGTTCCTGATTCACACTTTTCATGGATAGCCCTTCTCCTTCTGTCACAAAACCTTCCCAGGCAGTCATCTGTAACCAGGAATTAACTGCTCCTGAAATATACAGTATTGCCAAAACCGCAAAAAGCTCCAGGTTATACCGTGCACGAAAGACAAGAAAAGAACAATAGGTAGATATAAGATAGATAGTCACCCACCAGACAGGATCAGGATCATTAAATTGCCAGTAGGTAAATAGTAAAAATATAAATCCAAAAAACAAACCGATGTAACGCATAACAAATCTGTAGGAACAAATGAGTGTATGATAAAGAAAAGCCCAATTTAGCAGGCTTTCCTCAATCTGTCATTGACGCCTGTCATAATTTCTTTTGTTTCTGCTACAAATGTTCTAACACCAATGCCACTATAGCAGCTATATCAATCAGAATCAAGGCAATGGATACTTCTTTGGTTTTACCTAAAACTAACTTAATAATGGTCCAGCTCAGAAAACCCCAGATAATTCCCTGTGTAATGGAATAGGTAAGTGGAACCAGCACCATAGCCAGAAAAGCAGGAATGGCATCATCCAACTCGTTCCAGTGAATCTGAGTAACAGGCTTCATCATAAACACTCCAACCAGAATCAAACCGGGTGCTGTAGCAATAGCGGGAATAACAGAGAGTAAAGGCGAAAAGAACATAAAAGGCAGAAACAACAACCCTGCAGTGACAGCTGTCAAACCGGTACGCCCTCCCTGTTCTACTCCAACTGCCGACTCAATATAGGCAGTTCCGGGACTTGTACCCAATAAGCCACCCAATGTAGTAGCTACAGCATCCGTTAATAGAGATTGTTTTACATTGCGGGGTTCACCTGCTTTATCTTGAAGGTTGGCAGCCTCGGCAACTCCAACAAAGGTAGATAGACTGTCAAACAGGTCTGTAAAGACAAAGGCAAAGATAACAGGCAATAAACTTAACTGCATTGAACCTGCTATATCCAGTTGAAATAACAGACTAAAATCCGGTGACGCGAAAGCACCATTCCAAGTCACAATAGGTGTACTACCCCATATCCGGCCAATAGATACAGCCAACAAAGTAGTTGACAATATCCCTATAATAATGCCACCTGTTACTCGCTTAATCACCAGAATGGTCGTGATAAAAAGACCAACAATGAAAATAATCTGATCTGGTTTAGTAATATCCCCAATACCTAAAAGTGTAGCAGGATTGGCTACAATAAACTTTGCATTGACAAAGCCAATAAAAGTGATAAACAATCCGATACCTGCAGAGATAGCATAACGTAATTGCTTGGGTATGGCAGCCACAATATATGTTCGGATGTTAAAGATAGAGAGTAAGAGAAAAATTATTCCAGCCCAGAATACAGCTCCTAATGCAGTCTGATAGGAAATACCCATTCCCTTCACAGCAGTGAACGTGAAAAAGGCATTCAGGCCCATACCGGGTGCTACTACAATAGGGTTTTTAGCATACAAACCCATCATGATGCTGCAAAAGAATGATAATAGAACAGTAGCAGTAAGCACTCCCGAAAAGGACATTCCTGTCTGGCTCAGAATGGCTGGGTTTACCACAATAATATACATAGTAGCTAGAAACGTTGAGATTCCAGCTAGAATTTCGGTTCGTACACTGGTTTGATTTGTGTGTAGAGAAAAGTATTTTTCAAGCATAAGGCTGTATGGTTAGAAAATGTATTTGGCCGTTCCAAAATACCATCTTTTACCTATTAAAATGCTCTTCTCTCTCAGAAAACTATACAAACACAAAATCTTTCTGTACTTTCAACCATCTTCACCGTTTTAAAAGTAAATATATGGCACTATTGTCGTTTCTCAATTCCAAAGAAGAAAGATTACTGGTAGAAGCTATTCAAAAAGCAGAAGGCCAGACTTCAGGAGAAATCCGTGTACATATAGAACCGGGGACTCCAGATGCAGATCCGTTTCAACGAGCATTGGAAATATTTGCCAGACTGGAAATGCATAAGACCAAACAACACAATGGAGTGTTGTTTTATATTGCCACAGATACACACAAATTTGCCATTGTAGCAGATTCAGGAATCAATCGGGTAGTGCCTGAAAACTTTTGGGAGGAAATAAAGCATATCATACGAACCCGTTTTAAGCAACATCAATATCTGAAAGGCCTGGAGGAAGGCATTACTCAAACTGGAGAATATCTCAAAAAATATTTCCCTTCTTTCGGAAATGATACTAATGAATTAGATGATTCTATTTCAACATCCAGTTAATCTATCAGACAATCTAAAACTATACTACCCTCTCACTAATCATCATGAAAAGTACTTTTCTACTCTTTGGAGTATTATTACTAACTATTACTTCTTTTGCTCAGGAACAGTTTATTCCTCCTCGTCCTGAACATTTTACTCCTGTAGTAGACTCTGTCAATGTACTCACTCCCAAACAAGAGTCTGATCTGACACAAAAAATTAAGCGATTTGAAGATAGTACAGGCACTCAGATTGGAGTAGTATTACTGGCATCCTTAAAAGGATATGATGTAGAGAGTTATGCTTTTCAGTGGTTTAAAAAATGGCAATATGGCCAAAACAAGAATAACAATGGGGTATTATTACTAGCAGCTATCAATGATCGGAAAGTTCATATTGAAACAGGCTATGGTTTGGAAGGTGCCATTCCGGATGCTCTCGCCAAGCGAATTATTGAAGAACATATCAAGCCTAATTTCAAAGCAATCAACTATCATCAGGGTGTTGATGAGGCTGTGGATGAGATGATTAAACTAGCCAGTGGCGAGACTTACACCAAAGAATCAGAGGAACCTGTGGAATGGTATTGGTATCTGATAGTCATTGTCTGCTTTATTCTCTTACCTTTTACACTTGTTATTTTAGTCATCGTCTGGATTGTCAAAGCGATCAACAAGAGAACTGGAGGAACGACCTATACCTGCAAAGGGGTCAATAAGAACTCGAACAATCTGGGCTCAACCAGTACCTATTCAGATAGCACGGATACTACCAAACGGAAATACAGTGACTATTCGGATTATTCAGACTATTCAGATAAGAGTAGCTACAGTGATTACTCAGATTATAGTGATAGTAGTGGTGGCAGTTCGGGTGGTGGTGGAGCCAGTGGTGACTGGTAAACTTTATTTGGTCAAAAAAGCCTACAATACAATGCGTGTATCTTTTTTAAGCATTTCCAGAATCTCATAAGATTGTAGATTTTCATGAAAGACAAGATCAACAATTGTTCCGGAAGGCTTTCCATATCGTTTTTCCAAAGCTTCCATATTTCTATCTACAATGGCATTGTTCTCTAAATTTCTGAAAAGTTCATCAAGAAGGCTGATTGCTCGATCATCATCAATTTGAGCCCAGTCCGCAATGGGTTCAAGCAATAATCTTTCAATAAAGCTATCCAGGCTTTCAGAATGCCAATAGTGATTCAGTTCGTATTTATCAACCCATTTGCCTGTTATCTTATAAATAGCTGTTTTAGCAAAGTCGTAACTGACTCTATCATTTTCATAATCAGCAATAACTTGTCTCAGTTCCTTCATACTTTATAAGGTCACAGAATAATAATGATATATGTTTTTCATATAGTGTAACACTATATTCGTATCACCAGATATGTACCAAATATTTCTTCTTCAACATCTATCTTTTCTACCCAATCATCAGGTCTAATAGTGAAGTTGTTTAGTAAAAGGAAAGGATTCCCGAAAAAGAGTGAATTTTGAGATGCGAACCAAAAAATATCACTCTAAATGGAAATCCTTTCGAAAGATACGATACGCACCTATATAGTTGCAAATTT
>NZ_JASJOR010000055.1:0-30287 GCF_030068545.1 Xanthocytophaga flava
AGAATGTAGCTGTGGACAAGAATGTAGCTGTGGACAAGAATGTAGCCATAGGTATTCCTCTTTATTGGCTTTTGTTAGATAATAAGTCAGGCAATAGTAATGTAGTTGATCGTTGTCAACTACTGGAGGCATTGCTAAAAGTGATCGGTAAAGAAAGAATTCGTGTACTGGTCGCAGATCGGGAGTTCATAGGCCACAAATGGGTCAAATACTTAAAAGACAATCAGATACCCTTTTGTGTCCGCTTACCTAAAACACATTTGATTACCTTGAGAAACGGAGATTGTTATCGAATTGAGCAGTTAGTAAAAAGTGGGCAAACCCGCTATTTTCACGATTGTCTTATTGAGGGTATTGTTTGTCATTCGATGATCAAAGGGCTAGAAAAAGGGGATTTTCTATTTTTGATAGGCACCTTGCCTGCCAGGCAATTGGGTCAACTCTATCGAAAAAGATGGTGTATTGAAGTCTTATTTCAATCCTTTAAACAAAGAGGGTTTGATTTAGAATCCACGCATTTGAAATCGAGTGAGAAGTTGAGTAAACTGCTCGTTTTTGTCAGTTTAGCTGTGGCTATTTGTGTAAAAATGGGAGAGTATGCCCATGCGAAAATAGAAAAAATCAGGGTAAAGAAGCATGGCTATAAACAACATAGTTTTTTCAGAAAAGGCCTCGATCTTTTACGAATAGGACTTAAGCGATTAACGTTGGATTTTATTGATTTCTTTAGTGAATGCATTCAATCTTTTATCAGATGGATACGGATTCAATTTGCTTATCATCAATCTTTTATAAATTTCCTCGGGTAGAGTAGAAAGAAATAATATATCTACATTATTTTTCTCACTATAAAAAGTGATCTCATGAAATTTTTTTTCTCCGATTCTAGAGATTGATCTTACTAAGCTTGATTGACAGCTATCTAGGCTTATTAAACAAGCCAGTAAAATATATAAAAGATATCTCATTAAATTACTTTATTTGTTTTTTCAATATGCTCTGCATAAGCTTTACTATTTAAATTTGGAGAGTTCGGATCAGAGCCTGGGCAGTTTAGTGGGGTAAGAGGAATTGCCATTGATAAAGAAAACAATTTACTTGTTACCGATCAAACCAATCAACGGATTCAGAAGTTGAGTCTGGACCACATCCGGAAGTGAGTTGATTTATCCTGAGGTAAAGGGAGTATTACCGATAGTGAGACTGTAAGATCAACTGTGTCAAATGAAAAAGTCTTTTCGCTTAACATAATTGCCTTAACAGTATCCGTTTTAAAGCAGGTTTGATTAATAATGCTACTCTTTATCTGTAGGCAATACCTCATTATAATTGGAATTTATCTCAGCTCTATATTAGGTTTGAAGAAAGACTCAAGCCATACCTGGAGCATAGTTGACCTAGCACGACTAGTTGTTGGAAAAAATAATAAACTGACATATACTCCCATTTCTTTTTTACCATCTGCAAGAAAGAAGATGTGAATCCTTTTGTATGGTTGAAGTATATCCAGGAAAACATCTCTTCCGTTAATCATAAAAATCTCACCAACCAATTTCCACAGAACTATAAAAAGAATTATCCTCACTATAAATATGTAGTTGAAATGAACTGGCAAGAATCGATGCCTTACAAACTCTTTTCCCAAAAGGATTATTGCTTCTTAGAACCTTTTTCTACAGATAACTTCTATCCTGATTGTCAATAAAAATGCCCGACCTTATGGAAGAGCAAATTCGGGATGATTCATGTATCTTCAAAAATATCTGCTCAATACTATATTGTTCTTTAATATTTCTTTTTCATATTCAGCTGCTTGTTCATACCAGTTATGTTTCTTAAGGGTTTCGAGTAAATTTTTATTTTCTTGTAAATTATTGGTAAAAAAGGCTGCTGAATCGTTCGAAATATAGAGAAATTGGTATTTGTTACCTTGCGCATATAAAGCCCCTCTTTTTTCAATAATCCTATAAATGTAAAGACCATCACATCCTTTGTCACCTTTTACTAAACAATGGAGATAATAACTTTGTTGAGTCTCATTTTTATTGCTATAGCTTTGATTAGGAAAGTTTTCTGTCAAAGAGTTATTTACTACTTTTTTTTGTCTATTAGTGAATATCTTTATTTTAGAAATAAAAGCTATATCTACATTGTTTTTCAGACTATGAAATGTATTGCTATAAGACCTATATTTAATTTTATAAAATAGACGCTGGCAACCACTAGAAGTCACAAACACACATAATAAAAATATCAGGATTCGCATCATAGTTTTACTACTTCGTTTTTTCTTTGTGTTGAGAATATGCTTTGATAACAGCTTCTTTGCCAGCTGCCTCTCCTGCATCCTTGGCAGTTTGACTATTATAATCACCAAATTGTTTGCGCATAGTTGCATTGCGATATTCATAAATTAAAGTGTGCGAAGAACGAAGTTTTGAGTCTTTTTTCTCTGCTTCCGTTATCTCTTTAAGAGCTTTTTCTTCTTTATCATTAATCCATTTGAGTGAGCCTTGATGACTTTCTTCAGTTTTTGCCCCTTCTTTGTTTTTCACATCTGAAATTAGTTTCTCCCCTACGTCATCCAATGATGCAGGATCAATTGATATTCCGTTTTCGTCAGTCACTGATAAAGTTTGAAGATTTTCTTTGGTTAAGTTTTCCATATCATTTGAAGATATAAGTACTAGGACATAAATAAACATAAGATATAATAAAAGTGTATATATTAGCCGAATGCGAAAAAGATATACACCCTTAACAGAGCCAGAAGTTCAGACTTTACAGGAAGGCTATCGGAATCATCCCTCTCATAGTGTTCGTGAGCGTTGCCAGTGTTTGTTGTTAAGTCATCAAGGCAAAAATGTACAAGAACTTTCCAAAATCTTTTCGGTGCTTCCCTTGACGATTTATATGTGGTTTAATCGATGGGAAGAAAAAGGAATCGTTGGTATCCTGGATCAAAAAGGTAGAGGGCGTAAAGCTATCTTAAATCAAGAAGATCATGCGTTGATTAAAGAAAAACTACAAGCTAATGCCCAAAAACTGTCTTTAGTTAGAGAAGAACTCAAAGTATCACTTAATAAAGAGTTTTCGGAAAAAACCTTAAAACGCTTTTTAAAAAAATTGGTGAATCAGAGCGGAGATGCTCAGATGGTTAAGATGGCGTAAATGGGTAAAACCTAAACAAGATATTGTTCACTATCATGACAAACAAGCCCGTTTAGTAGAAATAGAACAGTTGGAAAAGCAAGGACATATTGATCTGTTTTATGCCGATGCGAGTGGGTTTTGTCTGACCCCTGTAATGGCTTATTGCTGGCAGTACCCCAACGAACGAGTCTATCTGATTCCTCAGTTTTCTAAACGTATTAATGTGTTTGGTCTGTTAAGTACAGATAATCGATTTACCAGTTTTCAAACCTTAAATCGGATGGATACTGCCTTTGTGATAGAATCAATTGAAAGCTGGAAACAGACTTTGACAAAGCCTACAGTTTTAGTGTTAGATAACTCTCCTATTCATCAAGCGAAAGCTTTTTGGGAGAAAATAGAACCCTGGCAAGAAGAAGGCTTATTCATTTTCTTTTTACCAGCTTATAGTCCACATTTGAACAAGATTGAGATCTTATGGCGAAAGATCAAATATGAATGGCTCAAACCAACAGATTATTCGTCTTTTGCCAATCTCAAAGAAGCGATTATTCAAATTCTAACAAAAATAGGAACTGACTATACAATTAATTTTTCCTAATTAGTATATGTTTTATTCTGTCTATTTACTTATCATAAGCATATATATCTATTTCTATATTTTTCTTGTCTTGTACTCCACTCAAACCAAGAACTTCTTCATACTTACCATTGCTATTTTGAAATATACCTCTTTTGGAAGAGACTGTAATTTTGTAAGCAATTTTAGAATCATACATTTTTTCAATAGCCTTGTGGCCTTCTTCAGAATGGCTGAATGTATTCATAATTAATTCCTTCAATTTTTCATCATCTGTATTCCGAATCTGAGAAATTTGACCAGTTTCAGTATTAAATACAATCTCTACTTTATTTCCTTTTGAGTCATAGATATCATTCCCGTCTGGGTCAATAAACATAATGGGATTGTTCAGTGCGAAGCTGTAAGGTGAGTTTAAAACATATTCGGAGGTCTTAAAGTCAACAGCAGTCCACCTAGCAATTTTCTCATCAAACATTCTGGCAACGAAGTCATATCCGGTCCATTCCTGATTTTTTTCTTTTCCATTGAAATCGAATCTATATTGCTGATTTTGAGCGTATTGTAGTATTGGTAGTTCCATCCCAAACGGATAGTAATTAGAATAACTTATTACCTCTGTTTTTCAGGTATTTGGCACTGTTTACTATAAGTGTATCTCTGCAAGATATACATATTTGAATCTGTTATTCATGCTTTTATCCAGCCATTAGATGATCGCTTATGGTTTTCAGTTCCAGGGAAGTTTGAAGTGTTTTATTTGTCAATTTATCATAAACTATTGTTAATTCTGTATCCATATAACTTTGTGCTAAGGCCACATAACGAAAGAACTCCCGACTGTTAGGTGCATGTCCGGAAATTTTGCGAACCATAAATTCAGGCATTCCCAGACTAAGCATAGTGGTGATGGCTGTACGCCGCATAGTATGGGTAGTAACCATATCACAGAAACGATGCAGCTTGTGTTTTTCTTTGTAAACTATCACAGGTATTCCTCGCTTATTTCGGGTTTTCGCAACCGGATGTACCCACCCTGCCAGTTCTATGAGTTGTTTAACTTTCTGATTGAGGTAGTTTTTAGAAAAGGCAGGCAGTAAGGTTTTGTGCTTTTTATTGTATTTAAGAACAATATCTCTGGCATATTCAGGCAATAACACCCGTGTGAAAGTTTGGGTTTTCTGGGAGGTAACTTTCAGATACCACCGCTCATTAATAAACTCCAGATTAGGAATTTGTAACTGTATAAGGTCTGAAAATCGAAGGGCGACTGTACAACCAAACACAAAGATATCTTTCACTACCTGCATATCTGCTGACAAACCCTGCTCGAATGCTTTATCATAGATCAGGTAATTAAGCTGCTCAGGACTAAGTACTACAATTGAAATATCTTCTTTTGGAACATAAAACTGTTTATAAGACGTCCCAATGGGCATTCCCTTTGTTTCTGAGAGGTAATTAAAGAAAACACGCAACATTTTTACAGCAGATCCTACATAGTTATCATAACAATCCAGATCCTGATAGAGAAAATCGAGAAATTTGTGATAAAACCTTTTCCAGTAATTTTTTTCGACTTCAAACACACGTTTGGTTGGTTTCTGAAGTAACCGGATACGAAGAGGAAATTGTTTGCTTTCTTCAAATTTAGCTAGTAATCCTTTCAAGTATTCATACTGCTCTACAGTACGAGGATTAATTCGCTTGCCGTTTTTCTGCAAACGCTTACCATTTTTGGATTCAATAATAAATTTATCGAATAGTTCAAGTAAGGCAAATTCTTGTTTAGGCATAGGAAACAAAATCGGAATAAATAGAATCAGAGAGAGTTAGATAAGTAGATTAGATTCTCTGCTCAGCAGATCAGGCAGGAATGACAGCTTTACTAAACATCGGTAAAGACCAGATCATATTGGCAGGATTATACTTTCTGTACCCCAAAGATGTTCTGGATACAGTATTGCAGGTCTGTCACTTTTTACAAGAAGCCAAACAAACATTTTACCAGAGTCAGGCACATATTTTCCTTACTTACCGTAGCACCACTGTATCTCCATATCTTCAGTATGACCGGCTCTATCATATTATAGGCTGTCTACAGGAAGAAGACAATCAGGCTATTGGCGTTATACAGGAATCTGCTATGACTGCCCACCCGATAGATTTTCTTTCGGCTATCGAATCGGAACGAGAGGATCTGCTGGTTGGTAAATCCATGCCTTTCATGTCATGGATTGCCTGGACAGGAGGTTGTGTCAAATATATTCTGGACCAAAACACCATCTGGTTTGTAACGAAAGGAAACCACAATTTTGGGCTACCCGAGTTTGCATTCAAAGGACGTCCGGACCAGGGTAACTCTACTATGCAGATCTTTAATGCACTTTTTGCTTATATGTATTTTTATAAAGCAGTACTAGCCCCCGGACATACAGCAGACCTGGGAACATTGTCTCTTAAATTTTCAGCAGTAGAAGAATACAAGGATTTGTTTATTGGTAAATATGGCACTTTACTTGTGTCATTCAGATAATACTATTCTTTTATAAACTATCTTAATTTCTTCAGCAATAGGAGACTTCTCTCCTATTACTACCTCTCTTCTATTCTGTTTGCGTGCAGATTCCTTTGCTTGACTTATTATATTCCCCAGCTTTTATGTATTTTCCAACCTCAAGCTACTTATATTATCTATTTGCCATTATTTTATAATGAAACACGCATCTTTTTTACTTATTCTCAGCTTCATTCTGACTGCTGCTTTGTTTTTCTCATTTCAGCAGAATACATCTTTCATAGCTGCCAAACAAACCGAAAAACTGCAATCAGAGAACGGTCATGCGAAAGCATTACCACGTATTGCTATTGCTGGCCTAGGGATTGAATCAAGTACTTTTTCTCCAGCACTTACTCATGAAGAAGCATTTCATGCCAGATATGGAGCTGCTATTTTTGCCTACTATCCGTTTTTTAAAGCAGATTCTCCCCTCCTACAACGAGCGGTCTGGATACCTACATTACTCGGTAAATCACTACCAGGTGGTGCTGTTACTAGGGAAGCCTATGAGTCACTTGTACAAAAGACACTTGATTCCTTACAGAAAAACGGACCCTATGATGGTCTTTTCCTGGATATACATGGCGCCATGAGTGTAGTAGGCCTCGATGATCCGGAAGGAGACTTTATTAGCAGAATCCGAAAAGTTATTGGCATCAAAACACTGATTTCTACCTCCATGGATTTGCATGGCAATGTGTCATGGCGGTTAGCACAGAATACAGACCTTATCACCTGTTATCGTATGGCGCCACATGAAGATGCCATGGAGACAAAACAACGTGCAGTGGAAAATCTCCTGAAGCGACTAGAAAGTGGCAAAGGAAAACCTACCTATAAAGCCTGGATACCTATTCCAGTTTTACTACCCGGAGAGAAAACAAGTACCCGCATTGAACCAGCCAAAACTATTTACAAAGCAGTTGCACCAGCTGCATCCCAAGAGGGTATTATTGATGCCGCGATATGGGTAGGGTATGCATGGGCAGACGAACCACGTAACCATGCGGTTGTAATGGTAACAGGTGATGATAAAGACAAAGTTACACATACTGCAGAACAGCTGGCTAAAAGTTTCTGGGATGCCCGATCCGATTTTGCCTTTGTAGCACCCACAGGTTCTTTAAAAGAAAGTCTGGACAAAGCAGTTAAAAGTCCCAAGCATCCCTTTTTTATCAGTGATTCAGGTGATAATCCGACAGCAGGTGGCGCAGGAGATGTAACATGGACATTACAGGAAATTCTGAAAAGACCAGCATTCAAAACCGAAAAAGGACCTTCTCTGATTTATGCCTCTATTCCCGGACCTGAATTGGTAAAAAAAGCCATTGAAGCAGGTGTGGGAGGAAAAGTAGATGGATATGCAGGAGCAGTAGTAGACGCCCGGTACGCACCACCTGTACATCTTGTCGGAACAGTAACTGCAATCGAACGCGGCGATGTCAATGCAGAGGTGGAGGTAGTAGTAAAAGTAGGTAGTGTCTCTATTATTGTAACCCAAAAGCGCAAGCCTTACCACAAAGAGATTGATTTTACCCGGCTGGGTCTTGCACCTCGCCAATCCGATATCGTAGTAGTGAAAATTGGCTACCTGGAACCAGAGCTATATGCCATGCGTGCAGACTGGATACTGGCTCTTACACCAGGAGGTGTAGATCAGAATCTGGAACGTTTACCTTATAAACGCATCCAACGTCCAATGTTCCCATTGGATAAAAATATGAAAACTCCAGATCTTTCTGCCAAACTGGTACCTGCTTCTGATAAGTTATAATCACCTTATTAGCTTACTATGCTCGCAAAGCTCTGTATAATGCAGAGCTTTGTTCATTTATGTGTATCCTTCCCCTCTTACTGACCAAAACAATTCATCTCACAAAACACACATTTCATACAGATTACTCACATATCTCTGGTATTAGTTTTCTTAAATTTGATAGTAAGGCCACTACATTTATGCGATACTTTTCATTCCCAGGTATTTTTTCACTTTGCTGTGCTACCTTGTTGACAGCCTGTAAACTCTACTATCCTGTAGAACAGATAAATTATAAACCTGTTCAAGTCTCTATTACAGAAGGCAAAAGGTTGACTATGTTGCTATGTGGCCCATGTCACTATAATGCCTCTACCAAAGATTATAGTGGTAAGAAACTCGAAGACTCTCCCGGAATGCTCGGACATATATATGCCAGTAACATTACCAAAGATCCAGAAGCAGGTATAGGCAGTTATGCAGCCAGCGAACTTGCTTACCTGATACGAACAGGCATTTCCAGAACAGGTAAACTGATGCCTTATATGAAACGTCCCAATATATCAGATGAAGATCTGAATACTATCATTGCCTACCTCCAGTCAGATGATACATTAGTAAAAGCATCTGCCCGAAATCCTGGTAAAACAAAATATACACCCATAGGACGATTGGGTATCAGTATGTCCAAACCACTTCCTTACCCTACTCAAGCCAGTATGGAGTTACCAGCAAACAAAATAAGCAGAGGGAGGTATCTGGTAGATAATCTGGCCTGTTATCATTGTCACTCCAAAAGCTATCCGTCTCTGAACATTGCTGAGCCTGAAAAATCAAAAGGATACATGGGAGGAGGAAACAGAATGAAAGGTGCTGACAATAAAACTATTCAGTCACCCAACCTTACCTTTCATGCAACAGGTATCGCGAATTGGACAGAGGAAGATCTCAGAAAGGCATTACAGGAAGGTATCTCGAGAAACAATCAGGCTCTTGCGTTTCCAATGCCATTGTATTCAGAGCTTACAAAGGATGAAGTGTCTTCAATATATGCCTACCTCAAATCAATCCCCCCTATTGATAATAATGTAAAACGGAAAGATACCAACCTACGAGATGGTTCTTCAGGAAAAGAACTATATACAAACTATTCCTGTAAGTCCTGTCATGGTACTGATGGTAAAAGTCCTTTTGACCTCACACAAGCATTCAGCAAATATGATAAGGAAACACTGAAGAAATATATTCAGAAGCCCCAAGCCTTTGGTAATAACCAGATGCCAGCTTTTGAAAATATCATTCCGGAAGAACAATATCCGGTACTTATACAGTATTTGAAAATGCTTGGTCAAACCCATGCACCTGAATAATCTATTCAGATGCATGAGAGATAACATTATTCACTGCGTAACGCACGTACAGGGTTAATTAATGCGGCTTTGATAGACTGAAAACTTACGGTCAGGATTGTAAGTAATAAGGCACCTGCACCAGTAACAACAAAAATCCACCAGGAAATAGAGGTACGGTATTCATAGTATTGCAACCACTTGCTAAGAAAATACCAGCTAATTGGCGTGGCAATGACAAATGAAATGAGTACCAACACGACAAACTCTTTGGTTAATAACTGCCAGAGACTGCCCATTGTAGCCCCTAATATTTTTCGGATACCAATTTCCTTGGTGCGTTGTTCAGCAACAAAAGAAGCCAGGCCAAATAATCCCAGTACACTGATTAATACAGCCAGACTGGCAAATATACCCGCCAGCTTACCAATACGTTCTTCATGCGAAAACTTCCGGGCATACTCTTCATCTACAAACTTGTATTCAAAGGGAGCAGATGGGTTATACTTTCGAAAAACGTCTTCTATATGAGAAATTGCATCTGCAGCATTTGATTGAGGTGCTAGTTTAATAGTAATAATACTAGCTGCCCGGTAATTCACTATAAAAACGGAAGGGTCAGGTGATTCAAAAGGAGATTGTTTAATCAGATTTTTAATTACTCCGATCACAATAAATTCCTTCCCACTTGATTTTACCCTCTCCCCTATCGGATGTTTGAAATTCATGAGTTTTGCTGCTTCCTCATTCAAAATAACAGCAGACGAATCCGTAGAATACTCTCTGGAAAAATCACGGCCTTCCTTGATTTGCCAGTCAATAGTTTTTCCATATTCATGTGTCACCTGGTTCACCATTACCAACGGATGCATATCCGGTGTTTTCCCATTCCATGATATATCTGTTGTGCCTCCATATTGTACAGTAATAGGTGCATTTGCTTCAGCCATTTCAGCAACCACACCTGTATTTTTCAGATCGGTTCGCAAAGCAGCATAATGTCCATGTAGATCCGGTGTATTCATACTCACTTCAATAAGTCCATTGCGGGTATATCCCACAGGCCGATCTTTTGCATGTTCGATCTGACGAAAAACAATAATCGTCCCAATGATTAATAGTATGGAAACCGTAAACTGAAAGGAAACCAATACCTGACGGGGAATAGCAGACCAGCGCCCAGCCCGAAACGTTCCCTTTAAGACTTTAACCGGATTAAAGGAGGACAGATATAAAGCCGGATAGCTTCCTGCTATCAATCCGGTAAATACACTGAAGCCAATTCCCACTAACCAGAACCAGGGATTCAGCCAGAGAATAGTCATCCGCTTGTCGGCAATCTGATTAAACAATGGCAATGCAAACAACACAATCGCCAATGCTAATACAAAGGCCAGTAAGGATAGTAACAGAGATTCACAGAAAAACTGGACAATAAGTTGTCCCCGAACAGAACCAATCGCTTTCCGAATACCCACTTCTCTTGCTCTCTTCTCACTACGTGCAGTGGACAAATTCATAAAATTGATACAGGCAAGTAATAGAACAAACGCTCCGATAATCCCAAACAACCATACAAATTCAATGAGTCCTCCCACAATCACACCATCTTCAAAGTCAGAGTAGAGATGCCACTTGTCCATGGGATACAGATAAAACTCAGGTTTATACGCTGGAGGGTTATCCTTTCGCATACGAATGTCTTTTATTTTGGCAGACACCTGATCGAAATCTGCTCCGGGTTTCAGTTGGGCATAGATTAGATAGGAATTTTCATCCCATTGATCTTTTGCTCGCTTTGTCCCTTCATCTGTTGACAGAAGCAGATTCCAGGGAGCCAGAAACGATGCCTCATAAAAATCACTGTTATAAGGAAAGTCTTTGTATACACCAATCACCTTTACCGTTTCTTTGTTGCTTATCTTCACAACTTGATTAATAGGATCGCCAGTCCCAAACATCGCCTGTGCAGTAGACTCAGACAGCAAGATAACATGCACATCTTTAGCGGTAAAGCGTGTACCTTTCACAACCGGAACAGACATCATCTGTATAAAATCAGGCTCTGTATATCTCCCCTGCCTGGCTATTTGATTCTCCCCAGAGGCTAAGATTGCACCTCGTCTAACAGCCAGACTCACTGCTTCAAAATCCGAATATTTCTCACGTAATTCGTCCCCTAACGGAATGGGCATTACATCATAGGCAGATTTTTCGGCTGAGAACGAAACAAACTGCCAGACCTGAGCAATCCGTTCATGGTTCTTGAATTGTTTATTAAACGAAAGTTCATCATATATCCAGAGTCCGATCAGTATCGCAACTGCCATGCCTGTTGCCAGACCTGTAATATTAATAAAGGAGTAGCCCTTTTGTTTGGTGAGATTGCGAAAAGCAATAGTCAAGTAATTTCGAAGCATATTGGTATAGAATATAGTGGAACGTTCTTTAGATTGTTTAATGACAGATGGTCTCATCAGGCTCAATACATCTGTCACATATCGTAATCTGGCCTGTGTCTGCCCCATATGTTGAATGCGCTGCTCAAACAATTCTTCCAGATCTCCCTCTACCTCCTCAAGCAAGTGAGAAGGACAAAAAATATGTAATAAGCGGGTAGCCCAGCGTGGTGGCTGCACAACAGACTTCGGTTTCATATTATAGTGAGATAAAAATCAGAGTGCACTTGTTAAGGTCAGAGCCTAGAGTTAAACAACTATCCAACAAAACCGAATACCAGGCTTCTTTCCCCAGGCAACACCATTAGTTATGTAAATGTATAACAAATGGTCTGCCAAAAAGAAAAAGCTTACAAACAGGGCTAAAAAGGAGGTTTTTAAGAATATAGAGCACTAAAATGTGTCCGGTATTGGACAGTAAATGTCCGTTTTAAAACAGGAGTAATCAGACTATTATATCACAAAGGCCTCACTGAAACAGCGAGGCCTTTAGGTTGTATAACTATGATTAACAAAGACGAAAATATCTTTACTAAAAACAATCAGGAATAATCAAGCTAATAAGTATTCCACCTACAAAAAATGTTTGTTTATTCCTGATTGGCAGGTGTTAGGCTACATATAAATAATCTTTCATGAGACCGTTGAATAGCACCATGATGAAGACAAATTTATCAAGCCTGCAGTCCAGATGAAAGAGTGTAAATACGCATTTTAGAAAACAGGTATTTGACGCAATATCCAACCCCTGAAATAGATCTATTTACAAGACTCAACAAGTGCTAAGTTATTCTTTCAGTGAAACGCTTACACCTTTTCGCAATGTATTATGTATTTCAGCCACTTTATCCACATGCAAAATCAAGTCTTTAATTTGCTCAGCAGAACTATTGGAGGATTGAATAATGGCAGTGTATGTGATATTTGAGCCAGCTTCTCCTTCCTTACCAAACTCTCCGGAAACCGTCACTTCGACCAGCTCTATCTGCATCTCTCTTCGGGAAGCCTCTCTGTACACATCATTGCAAAAACAAGTGGCCAGAGCTAGAAACAAAAGTTCTCCCCCATTGACAGAAGAACCACGGCCGTCTGCCTTGCCTGGAATAGAAACCTCTTTGGTATTAGTGTTTGTAGAAACTGTAATATCATTTTCCTGATTACTGTTCCTGATAGTAGCAGAAATGATCATAAGGCAGGATAGATTTGGCTTACTCGCAAAATAACCATAACTATCTAACTATCAAATAAATACTAATAACTTTAACTAAAGCTAATATGTCTCATAGGTATATCTCTCTATAAATAGAAGTTTTCCTTTCTTATCAGAGGTTTTTCGTTCGGTTAAAAGACCTGCCCTATACCTATAATCTACATGAGTATGGTTCTCAAAATTTGAGATGGTGTTCATGTAAATGATAGTACCCGTTTCTGAATAGTGAATGTCGTTTATAATATGATCAGGAAAACCTACTCTATACTCTTTAATTAGTTGATTCTGATTATTATATTCACCTTTCCACTCCGTAATTCGATTTCCACAAGCAGCAGTACCAGGTTTTATATCAAAGTTGATATGAACCAGATTGCCATTCTTATCATACTTATACAGCTCTATTTCACTTTTATCTTCTACACTTTTTACTAAACCATTCACGTAGTACTCTAACTTATAATCGCCAATCTTTCGTAATTTTCCTTGTTTGCTATAGGTATACTTAATCTCTCCTAACATATTACCAGTTGAGTCAATTAGTGCTACAGATAAAAGTTTGTTGTCACCATCCGACTCATATTTATAGTTAGGCCCTCCACTCCAAGCAGACCATCGTTCATAGATTTTATGCCCATTTTTATCAAATTTCTCTATGAACGAAAAAATAACATTTTCTTTAGCCTCATCAATGGATACCCTTTCCTGAGTGACAGATTTGATTTTATGTTTTCGGATAATTGTTAGTGGGATTTTATCTAGTAATAATCGCTCACCATATTTAAATTCATCTGCAGGAGGATCAAATGAAATAGCTTTCGATTTGAAAGGAATAGAAGTGGACCTATCCAGTGAAGAGCAGGAGATAAACTGTCCTAGTAGCAATAAGACAAAACAGCTTCGTATCATTATCACATTAGTCTTTTCAGAACGTTTACACATATTTACTTACTTTTCTGAATAAATTAAGGCCCAAGTGTGACTTTTTGATCATCTAAACGACTAATCAGATAAACCATTACCAAGTAGCAACGTGGCTCAAGACAAATTGCAAAAAGAGTTTATCGAGTTGATCTCTTCTCAGCAGAAACTGATTCACAGTATTTGCTCACTTTACTTTGTATCTGTGGATGATAGAAAAGATGTATTTCAGGAGATTGTGCTACAACTCTGGAAGTCTTACCCTGCATTTAAATTTCAGTCCAAAGCTTCTACCTGGATCTATCGGATTGCCCTTAACACTATATTTTCCAGATTACGCAAAGAAAAAAATAAACCTGGCAGACAATCTTTATCAGAAGCGATTCTTCAGATTCCGGAATCGGAAACCTCCGGCTTAGAAACATCTATTGAGAATTTGTATCAGGCAATTAGTCAACTATCAGAAGTGGACAAAGCGGTTATCATGTTATATCTTGATGAACATAGCTATGATGAAATGGCACATCTGCTAAAAATGAGCAGGACTAACGTCAGCACACGCATCAACAGAATCAAAGTTCGCCTGTTTAAACTATTAAAATTATCAGCTACATGAATCTTGAAGAGCTAAAACCCCTGTGGGAATCCTATAAAGAACAAACAGGTGAACAATTACATTGGACAGATTCAGAAATTGCCAGGATTATTCAACAAAATACAACAGCCTATCCCTGGCTACTCAACTTCTGTATGACAATTTTATTGATAACTGTCACAGGTTGTTAACATTCTTTATACTATCATTTATGTATTCGTTTATTGAGTGGAATATCTCTCCTGAAATCTATACGCTTACTGTTGGAGATTTGACATTACCCCTTGCCTGGTATGGATTATTGTTTACGTCAGGGTTTATACTAGGTCAACAGATTCTGTTTTATATTTTCAAAAAGGAGCAGAAACCTGCCACTGATGTGCAGTCTCTGACTATTTATATCAGTATTGCCACAATTATCGGAGCTCGGTTAGGACACTTTCTGTTCTATGAATGGCCTTTACTGCTATCTAATCCCACAGAGTGGCTATTGGTTTTACTTATTCCACCCTTCCGGGGACTTGCCAGCCATGGAGCCACACTTGCGATAATCGTAGCCATCTATCTGTACACAAAGAAAAAACCGGAGCAGCCCTTCTTATGGGTAATGGACAGACTAATTATTCCCGTCACATTAGGATGTACTTTCATTCGAATAGGAAATTTGTTTAACTCTGAAATCTATGGTACTCCTACTACACTACCCTGGGGATTTGTATTTATACGAGAAACCGACCCATCCTTATTACCGCTCGTCCCACGTCATCCTACACAGATATACGAAGCACTATTTTATCTCTCTCTGTTTGCAGGTACCTTTCTATTGTGGAGATACAAACGTCATGTATTACCTTATGGCTTCATCTCAGGTCTAACATTGATACTGCTTTTTGGATTCCGATTTTTTATTGAATTCTTAAAAAATAACCAGACAGATTTTGAAAATAACCAGGTCCTGAACATGGGCCAGATTTTAAGCATCCCTGCTATTATTATGGGTATTGTTATTCTTTTTCTGATAAATCGTCACAAATCCTCTATTTCTACTTAAGTTCCTGGCTTGAATCATGGGTTCACATCCTTTCGTATAAGATCTGTTTGACATACTTTCATTTTTAGCTATCTTTCCTCTTTCAGATCTAACGTTGCTCACCATGAAGACCTCCGAACCGATCAACCGACGCGCTTTTTTACAGCTTACAGGAAGTACAGGCGCTATGCTCGTACTTGGTTTTTCATTAACCGATTGTAAAGGCAAAGAAGCACAGGCAGCTTCCCAACTTACAAACCTGAGTGAAGATGCTATAACAGGTAGAGAGTTAAATCCGTTTATTATCATCAACTCAGATGGTAAAATAATTCTGATGGCGCATAAACCAGAGATGGGACAAGGCAGCTGGCAGTCAATGCCTCTGATTATAGCAGAAGAGTTGGAAGTTACTCTCGATCAGGTGCAGATTCGTATGGCAAAGGTTGAGAAAAAGTACGGTGATATGTCTGTAGGTGGCAGTTATAGTGTGCGGGGTTCATGGATGGATCTGCGTAAGGCAGGCGCAGCCGCTCGTGAAATGCTGACTCAGGCAGCGGCCAACACCTGGAAAGTACCAGTAAGTGAGTGTTATGCCAAAGAAGCAAAGGTGTATCATAAACCCTCAAACAAAAGTTTACCTTATGGAGAGTTGGTGGAAGAAGCTGCTAAACTCCAGGTGCCTAAAGAACCCAAACTCAAAGATCCGAAAGATTTTAAACTGGTAGGTCAAAAGATTGCCCGCCCGGATATACCATTGAAAGTGAATGGCACAGCTCAGTTTGGGATTGATGTCAAAGTTCCGGGTATGCTGTATGTATCTGTATTGCGTTCTCCTGTATTTCACGGCACAGTAAAGAACATCGATGATACAGAAACCAAAAAAATTGCAGGAGTAAAACAAGTGATTCAGGCAGAGCGAAAGCTTAATAATCATAAACTATATGGGATTGCCGTACTGGCAGACAACTATTGGGCAGCCCTACAGGGTAAGAAAGCGCTTAAGGTAGAGTGGAATACAAAAGATGTAGACAAAGTCAATACAGACCAGCAATATACTCAGCTTCGTGAACTGACAAAAACAGAAGGAGTAACAGCACGAAAAGAGGGAGACTTTGCAGCAGGTTTTGCCAAAGCGTCTAAAAAAGTAGAAGCTATTTATGAACTTCCCTTTGCAGCTCATGCACCAATGGAACCACAGAACTGTGTGGCTTGGGTACAGGGAAACAAAATAGATATATGGGCTCCAACCCAGATTCCGGATTCCGCTAAGAAAGAACTGGCAGAGTATCTGAAAATTCCGGAAGAGAATATTACACTCAATATCACATTTCTTGGTGGCGGATTTGGCCGTCGGTTGTTCGCAGATGCAATCATGGAAGCAGCCTATATTTCCAAACAGGCCAACGCTCCTGTGAAAGTAGTATGGACAAGAGAGGATGATATGACAGGAGGTCCATTCCGTCCCGGAACAGTTAGTAGCTTCAAGGGAGGATTGGATGCCAGTGGCAAAGTGATTGCCTTGCAGCATAAAGTAGTAGCCCCTTCTATTATGGACAACATGTTTGGTAGCAAAGACCCCAAACAGCGACAAGATGACGGAGCGATGGAAGGCATTAAGGAAAGTAGTTATGAAATACCCAATATCAGTTATCAGAATATTTTTGCAGAAACGACTCTTCCTATTGGCTGGTGGCGGGCGGTGTACTCTACAACTACCGCGTTTGCTCACGAATGTTTTATTGACGAGCTAGCACATACAGCCAAAAAAGATCCGTTGGATTTTCGTATTGGTATGATCCAGAAAAACCTTCGGATGAAATCTCTTTATACTTTTCTTTGGGATAAAAGTGGTTGGGACAAACCTCTTCCTAAGGGATGGGGCAAAGGTGTAGCAGCCTGGGAGTTTTTTGCAGGAAGAGCAGGCCATGTAGTTTTTGTCTCCAAAAAACCTACAGGTGGCCTTCAGATAGAAAAAATTGTGGTAGCTATTGATTGTGGTACAGCAGTCAATCCGGATAATGTTAAATCACAAGTAGAAGGAGCAACTGTCATGGCATTGATGGCTGCTCTCCGGGATTCTATTACATTTAAAGATGGAGTACCACAACAAACGAACTTTGATAATTATCGTATGATGCGTATGAGTGAAATACCTTCTATTGAGGTACATCTTGTTCCAAGTGTCGAAAAGCCTGATGGTGTGGGTGAGCCGGGCTTACCTCCGCTTGCACCTGCTCTAGCCAATGCAGTATTTGCTGCCACAGGTAAACGCATCCGCAAACTACCTTTCGATTTAGATACGGTCTAGGACATACAAAACTTATTTATGACTTTCTGGCTTGCGTTTTCAAAAGAAAACGCAAGCCATTTATTTTGGCTGTCAGATTATCTATTCGGTAATGCAAGCCAACTATATTCTGTTTAAACACACTGATAATATAAATTTCTCTCCTTGATATTATATCTCACACCTCCTCCCGTTTATACACTATAAATCCAAACCTTCCTTCTTATAACTCTATTTCTAACATAACCCATGAACAAACCTCTATTCATTATTTTCTATTTTCTGCTCTCTTTGCCCTTATATTCTCAGGCAAAGCTTGATACTCTTCTGCCTGTAAGAGGTTTTTGTATTGGAGCCCCTCAACCAAAAGATGTAGACCGGTTTATAAAATTCATCAATGAAGAACTAGCTCCTCGAAAAGTTAACACACTCATTCTACGAGTCGATTTCAACTACCAATACGAAAGTCATCCGGAGCTGAGAGATAGTATTGCCTTATCAAAAAAGGAGGTAAAAAAGATGGTGGCAGCTTGCCGGAAAAACAACATTACTATTATTCCTCAGATCAATTTATTAGGTCATCAGTCATGGGCAAACACAACGCATAACCTGCTAAAAAAATATCCTGAGTTTGACGAAACGCCACATGTCCAGATGCCAGCCAAATACCAATGGCCTAATCCGGATGGATTGTATTGCAAAAGCTATTGCCCGTTACATCCAACAGTTCATACTATAGTGTTTGATATAGTAGATGAAATGTGTGATGTATTTGGCTCCAATGCCTTTCATGCAGGTATGGATGAAGTGTTCTACCTGGGAGATGACAAATGTCCTCGTTGTGCAGGTCGTGACAAGGCAGAACTCTTCGCAGGAGAGGTACGAACCATACGGGATCATTTGGCACAGAAAAACCGTAAGCTCTGGATCTGGGGAGATCGTTTACTGGATGGCAAAACTACCGGACTGGGAATGTGGGAAGCCAGTTATAACAATACATACAAGGCTATCGATTTGATACCAAAAGATGTTATGATCTGCGACTGGCATTATGAACGCCCGGATCAAACACCCGTATTGTTTGCAATGAAAGGGCTTCAGGTTATTACCTGCCCATGGAGAATGCCTAAGTTTGCCGTATTGCAGACACAGGATATGGTACGGTTCCGGGCATCCTCTACACCGGAAATGAAAGATCGGTATCAGGGCATGATGCAAACTGTATGGTCAAGTGCGGGCCAGTTTCTGGATGAATATTACGGACAAGCTACTAACTCCAATGTTAGTGGAAATACAGCTTCCAATTGTTTCAGAACTATGTACAACGAAATCACGCAACTAGGCAAATGAAAGTAACAAATATGCGTGTATTGTCTATTGACGTATTTAGGGCACTGACCATGCTGCTTATGATCTTTGTCAATGACTTCTGGACATTGAAAGATATTCCCCAATGGTTAGAACATTCGCAGGCTGATGTAGATTTTCTGGGGCTATCCGATGTTGTATTCCCTTGCTTTCTGGTAATTGTAGGTATGTCTATTCCCTTTGCTATTCAAAACCGTATATCCAAAGGGGATTCCAACTTTCAATTGATTAAACACATTGTGATCCGTTCCATTGCATTACTTGTAATGGGTGTATTCACAGTCAATAGTCCTGATCTGAATCCAGAAGCCACAGGTATGCGTCAGGAATATTATATCATTCTGATGGTTTTGGGTTTCTTTCTGATCTGGAATGTATATCCTAAAGCAACTGACTGGAAAAAATACCTGTTCATAGCTTTACAGGTTATCGGAGTTTGTCTGCTAGTCTGGTTAGCAATAATTTTTCGGGGTAATGCAGATAATCAGATTGTTGGGTTTCGGACTCAATGGTGGGGCATTCTGGGATTAATTGGCTGGGCCTATCTGGGTAGTGCCATTATTTATGTATTCATATGGCGCAAACCTATACTCATTCCTGTAGTATGGGGATTATTCACATTATTGAACATAGCCGATCATGCACACTGGCTGGAAGCAGCACATCTGAGTGATGTATTTGGCTGGATACCTGGAGCAGGCGCATTTCATTGCTTTACCTTTGCTGGTATGATTGCCACACTATTATTGGAGAAATATTATTCCAGTACAGAAAATAAAAAATTATTGATTATTTATCCGATAATCGGAGTTGGACTTATTGTTCTGGGACTTATCTTCAGAAAGTTTTTTATTATCTCCAAAATTCACGCAACTCCTACCTGGATCTTCCTATGTAGTGGTATTGCTTTTCTTTTTTACACTATAATCTATTGGCTGGTAGATTTAAAGAAAAAAGCTCATTGGTTTGATATAATTAAACCAGCAGGAACGAGTACCCTAACCTGCTATCTGATTCCCTACTGGTATTATGCCATAGCAGCACTATATGGCTTTGTGATTCCAATTATCTTCAAAACAGGAGCCTTAGGTTTGATCAAATCCATGATTTATGCATTTATTATCATTGGAATCACTGCATTACTGGGCAAACTAAAAATAAAGCTGAAGATTTAATCTTCACACAATGCCGGACCGCCATAAAGTCCGGCATTACTTATTTTTCTGCTTCTATAGGTTTATTCAAATCTATATGTTGCAATATAGCAGGATCTGCCAGGTCGGCTGTAAAACTTCTGGTATAGTCCAGTTCAATCTCAACATTCCCAATCACACAATCCTGTACATGTCCACCCGTTGTGCGAGCCTGATCGATAAAATGAAAGTGATAGGTCGGGCTATTTAATACAGCTGCCGATTCTGGTGTAAAAAAGCCAACAATAGTACCTTTCATTTTCGTATGTGTAAACTCACTTACAGGCACTTGCTCAATGGGTTTGTAGGGTTTCTCCTGCTTGTGATAACTGGTAAAGGTAATAGAGGCAAACTCTCCACTTATTTTTATAGCAGCAAAAGTATTCTTTACAATCAGCGAGTCCAGATACTGTTCCAGCTCCTTTAGCGAAAATGCCTTATTTATCTTTACTTGTTTGTCTGTTTTGAAAAACTTGATAGCAGAAAAAGCAATTTTAGCCTGATCAGGCATTACCTTCGCTTTGCCATCGGCAGGAATGGAATAAGCTACTCCATCCAGAATAACCAATTCACTAGCTACCTTTTCTTCGCTTCCCAAGCCAAAATCGCCATAAGATTTTAGCTCTTTGGCAGTTGTTACACCATCATACTGCCCCAAACGAATGGCCCGATTCAATGAAATATAATGTATGCCATCAGGCTTATCTGCAGAAATAGTTGCTGAGATCATAGTGATCAGAAGTAAAGGGATGATTCGAATCATAATACATCAGTTTTATACCGTAGTGCATCCAAACCAACTAAAAAACCAGACCAGCTAATTCCCTTTTATATAATAAGCTGCAAAAGTATCATGAGTCTAATTAGGAATAATATCTTTGTGCTACGCCTATGAAAACTCAAAACTCACTGTACAAACGAATCAGACTCTCAACACTGGATAATCTGGAGTTATTGATAGCAAAAGAATATACAGATAGTTTTCCAGCCCACAGCCATAATACCTTCTGTCTGTCTTTGATTGATCAGGGCACTTTCAGTGAAAACAATATATTGGCAACACCCGGCACTATTCATCTCACACCTCCGGATAAGTTACATACGAATGAACTTGTACATGAATCAGGTTATTCATTCAAAACTTTTTACATAAGTCCGGATCTGTTAAAATCACTCCATGCATCTCAACCCATTTATTTTGAGATGTCTGTAATATCAGATCCGGAGCTATACACTTCATTCCAACAAATCACACAAGCTTTTGGGAATCAATCGCCTGCACCTATAGGTGCACTACAGGAAATAGTAAAAAAGCTCCTGACCAGGTACGCAGTGGACAAACCAGAAGAAGAAAAGTATGAATCTGCCACAATAGTCAGAGAATTACAGATGTATATCCATGAACATCTTGAGGAAAAAATTTCATTGGATCTTTTAGCGAATCAGGCGGGCTTAAACAAATTCAAGCTGTTACGTTTATTTCAGAAACATACAGGTTTGTCCCCTATTGCTTATATTATTCTTCAGCGTATTGAAAAAGCCAAATCACTGTTAAAAAGTGGCTATCCTGTAGTAGAAGCTGCATTGGAAACAGGATTCTATGATCAGAGTCATTTCACCAATTATTTCAAATACTATGTTGGCGTCCCTCCTATGACATATCAGAATGCCTGCAATATTTTACAAGACCAGAACTAGAAAGATTTATTTCTTTGCATAAATTTCTTTTTCTATGCGAATAAACTTTCTGTCTCTGCTTCTTTCTACTTTTATAGTAGTATGCTGTAAATCTGCAAAGACACATTCTGTTCCTACTATTGCCCAACTCGAAGCACAGCTCAAGAATATAGAATCGCACTCTGCTCTACCAGGATTTGCTGTAGCTATCGTAAATCAGGATGGTGTTGTCTATCAAAAAGGATTTGGCTATGCTAACCTGGAGAAAAAGATTCTGTATACTCCAGAAACTATTCAACCCGTTGGGTCTGTGAGCAAAACATTTATTGCACTTGCCATACAAAAAGCCATTGAACAAGGGCACTTTACACTGGATACAAAGATCAATGATATTCTTCCCTTCCCTGTCAACCATCCTAAATTCCCTGAGAAAGCTATTACAATCAGGCAATTGGTGACCCATACTTCCGGGATTCTGGATAATGAAATCGGATACCAGAAAGCCTATCAGAATGAAAAAAAGCCTACTATTTCCTTGAAGGAATATCTGATTAGCTATCTTACTCCAAAAGGCACTTTATATACATCTGAAAACTTCAGTAATCAGGAACCTGATATAGAGTACAACTATACTAATATTGGTTCAGCATTAGCAGCCTATCTTATAGAAGTCAAAACAAAGATTTCGTATGCAGACTATGTAAGGCAATACATTTTAGATCCCTTACATATGCAGGACTCACATTGGTTTTATGAATCCATCAAAGCAGATCAGTATGCATTGTTATATAACCATGTAAATAAACCCTATGACTTTTACTCATTAGTAACTTATCCGGACGGAGGTTTACGTACATCCTGTCACGATCTGTCTTTGTATCTGATTGAAATGATCAAAGGATATACCCAAGAAGGTTCGCTGCTAACAGGAAAATCATACCAGTATATGTTTAGCCCACAATTTGAACCAACTAACAAACCAGCAGGATTTCCTGAAAAGTACACCAATCAAAGTATGTTCTGGACGATCAATCGTACAGGGAGGATTATGCATACAGGAGGAGATCCTGGATTATCCGCTTTTGTATCTTTTGATCCTCAAAAACAAACAGGACGGATTTTATTGATAAATACAGAAGTGGAAGAAAATGAGAAAGCTGTGCAGCAAATCAAGGAGATTACAGAGATTCTGCAAAACGTTGAATCCCATCTTAACTAATCATTTTAACACAAAGTACCTATTTTTGGATTTATCAGGATCATAATACAATAAACCTCTCACTGAAAAATTAATATTCTCATAATACCAGACTATGTAGATTTGGCTATTCATTTTAACATTTATTTTGTTATGAAAGCCACTTTACTTACTCTCTTAGGAATACTCTGGCCGGCAATCTTCCTGGTAGACATAGATCAGCTCCCTTTAAATCAGATTCAGGTTATCGGCTCACACAATAGTTATAAACAAGCTATCGAACCGGCCTTGTTTCAGACATTGAAAAAAGCGGATTCTTCTCTGGCTAATCATATTGACTATAGCCACCTAAGTCTTGAAGAGCAGTTGAACATGGGATTGCTTAACCTGGAAATAGATATCTATGCAGATAGTCAGGGAGGAAAATATAGCCATCCCAAAGGACTTGACTGGGCAAAACAAACAGCTGCTTATGATCCGAAAGAAGAGATGAAAGAACCTGGATTTAAAGTCTTTCACATACAGGAGATTGATTTTCGCAGTCATTGCCTTACGTTCAAAAATTGCCTCCAGACGTTAAAGAGTTGGTCTGATACTCACAAAGGTCATTACCCTATATTTATTACAATCAATGCCAAAGATGAGACTATCAATAAACCAGGATTCACAGTACCAGAAAAATTTACTGCCGAAGTATTTGATCAGTTGGATAAAGTACTTATAGAAACACTCGGTCGGGATAAACTGCTTATACCAGATGATGTGAGAGGTAACCATAAGACACTGGAAGATGCTGTAAAGAACAACAACTGGCCGAAAGTCAAGGCAGCAAAAGGAAAGTTTATTTTTATTCTGGATGAACAAGGTACAAAGCGTACTTCCTATATCCAGAATCATCCCTCATTAAAAGAACGTATCTTGTTTACCAATTCAGACGCTGGTACTCCAGAAGCGGCAATCATTATCAAAAACAATCCGGAAAAAGAGTTTGCAGAAATCCAAAAACTGGTAAAACAAGGATACATAGTTCGAACTCGTGCCGACTCTGATACAGAACAAGCAAGACATAATGACTATAGCCACTTTACGAAAGCACAACAATCTGGTGCACAAATCATCACCACCGATTATTATATACCCAGTACTCATTTCAAGTCTGATTACCAGATTAGTTTTAAGGACAAAAAATATATCAGGGTAAATCCGGTAAAACCATAGTGCCTGTTTTTATCTAATTTACAAAAAGGAGTATTTTTAATTTTATCTAAAATATCCCTTTCCTCTATTTTTCTTTCTAAAATTCTAGTAAAAATAGTCGGTTATCTTCTATATACAGTAACGATAGAAGATAACCTTTATGAACGATCAATCTAAACATGTAAGCCGCAGAAGTTTTCTGGCAGCAACCGGAGCAACCCTCACGGGTAGTTTGCTGGTAAATCCATTTTCCCTACAAGCTATACCTATTACAAAACCAGCTAAAAAAATTCGGTTGGCTATGGTTGGTACCGGAAGCCGGGGTAGTAGTATGTGGGGTACCGATGTACAGAAAAACTATGGAGAACATATTGAATTTGTTGGTCTGTGCGATATCAATCCAGGTAGATTGGAATACGTCAAAAAAAGAATGGGTGTAACCTGCCCTACGTATACTGACTTTGACAAAATGATGAAAGAGATCAAGCCTGACACTCTTATTGTCACTACAGTTGATGCGACTCACCATGAATTTATCATCAAAGGTTTGGAAATGGGTGCCAATGTACTCACCGAAAAACCTATGACTACTGATGAAACTAAATGCCAGGCTATTCTGGATGCGGAAAAACGTAGTGGTAAAAAAGTAACTGTTACCTTCAATTATAGGTATTCGCCCCATCGCGCCAAAATGTATGAACTCCTCCGTCAGGGAGCCATTGGTAAACTTACTTCTGTAGATTTCCATTGGTATCTGGATACCAGTCATGGAGCCGATTATTTTCGTCGCTGGCATAGACTGGTAGAGAAAAGTGGTTCATTATGGGTCCACAAAGCATCACACCACTTTGACCTGCTCAACTGGTGGATAGATAGTGATCCAACAGAAGTATATGCATCTGCATCACTCGATCATTATGGAAAAAACAATTCATTCCGTCATACCAATTGTCGCCCATGTCCGCATAAAGACAAGTGCAAATATTATTGGGACATCACCAAAAATGAATCGTATGTGAATCTGTATGTGAATAATGAAAAACATGATGGATACCTGCGGGATGGATGTGTATGGAAAGAAGACATCAATATTTATGATAAAATGGCAGCAACCATTAAGTATGCCAATGGAGTACAGGTTAGCTATTCCTTAACTACGTATTCACCTTATGAAGGATATCGTATTGCATTCAATGGTACAGAAGGCAGGTTGGAAGCCTGGATTCAGGAAAGCAACCCAACTGAAAAACACGATTATGATGAACTAATGTTGACAAAAAATTTCGGAGACAGAGAATACATCAAGATATCTCATGGCACCAGTGGGCATGGAGGAGGAGATAAACTACTAAAAGACCGCATTTTTATTCCAGGCACCTCTGATCCATTACGACAGTCTGCTGGCACACGTGATGGAGCATTGGCCATTCTGATTGGTATTGCAGCCCGTAAAAGCACACAAACAGGACAAATAGTTAAGATTGGCGATCTGACAACAATAAAACCTCAAGCACAAAAGGCCTGAGAGACTAAACCAAAAAGCCTATAGACCTATCTATAGGCTTTTTACTTTGTGCAATTTATACCCTTACTGCCCTTTACCTTCTTTCTTTGCCGCGTTTTCCTGTGCATAACGAATCTGCTTCAGATAAAAAACAGCCTCCTGTTCTTTTACCGGTGTAATGGAATAGGAGTTTTTTCGTGCACCAGCGGGCAAATACTGAAAGTAATTAGGTCTGGAAACATCAGGTTGTAAACTGAAGCATTCTCCATTTTCGTTCTCTGCACAAATTGAAAGCTCCGATAAAAGAGAAGTCCATTCTACTTCTACCATAGTGTTTGGCTTCAACTCTCTCCTCAAGGTATCAGATTGATTACTTAGCCTTATAAGAATGGTTTTATCATCTTTTGCTTTGTCTCCTCTGTAGTAAATAATACATCGGGCTGATGAACGTGGAGTAGCGCCAACTATTTCTGGATGACTTGAAACGGCCTGTATCTGCCCAGTCTCCATATTTAACCAGTATGTTTGAATAGTATTATTAATTGTTACTCCTCCTACTACTACTGTGACCACGCCTCCTACAACCCCTCCTACCAACGCTCCTGTCGCAATTGCAGGTGATGCCGCATTTGTACTTGCATATGCATCAAATAAAAATCGTCTGCCTACTTTCTTTAGTGGAAAATAATCATTCTGTGCATGTATATAGACCTGCTGTCCATCTGAAAAACCCCAGGCATCCCGTACCATTGTGGGCTTCCCATCTTTTCCTCTTACATAAGGTATTGCCCGTTCTTCTCCATTCCAGCGTTGTCCTTTCCGAATACTCCTCTCCACACCAAAATTATCTATATAGGAAGGTGTATTACTTCTGAATTCATTAAAACTATAATAAATGCCTTTTTGAGGGACATCTACCTGAAATATAGGTAGCTTGTCAAATTTAGAATCATCTGTTGCAGGTGCGTTCATTTCTGATTCTGATAATACCACTCCCTGAGAAATCTGCTTTTGATAATTGCTTTTTACTAGTTTTTGCATACACTTTGCCAAAGCACGTGCAATATTCTCATCATGCTTTTGAGTAACATCCATTCCTTCGTGCTTACTCAATGCATAAGTCTGATGAACCAATCGAAGTGTGTCATTACTGTTACTGATAAAGTCTAAGCCTATGGATGCAGTTGCAGTCTCCCCACCAGCCGTAATCGTTTCAGAGATGGTCAGATAGATTACTTTTACAATCAATGCATTATCCCCTTTTCTTCGAGGTAGATTTGTATCAAAGAAACCTTGTAGCTCTTCTGTTAGCTCTTTCTCAAAATAGGCATCTCGTGGGTTGTTTAACATTCCTTTGTATACAACCCCAAGCTCTGACTCCTCAGTCCGTGCATCTATTACCTTTGTTACATAGAAATCTCTATTTTCAATTTGGATAGATTGTTTTCTGAGGGAAATAAGAAAAGAATCCTGTGCGATAACAGAAGTGATTGTACTAAATAAAAGGAATAAAAAAAATAAGGCAAAATGTTTCATTTAACAATATTCATAAATTGAGTGTGAGTTTTATTATTTTTTTCAGTAAAAGTAAACATAGTATTTTAATTCTTATCAGAGCAATTTTCGCGTTTACTAGCTAAACACCTGTAAATAAACAGAGTACAACAGTTACTCTAGATATATTAGTAGATTATACTATAGCATGGAAAATATATTTATACATATATTTTTCAACTATATTAAGCTAGGTATTGCATTATTAAAAAAACTTTCTACCTTTGCACTCCCATTCGACAAGAAGTCAAAATGGAAAACAAAAAGGAGGCTTAGCTCAGCCGGTTCAGAGCATCTGCCTTACAAGCAGAGGGTCGGGGGTTCGAATCCCTCAGCCTCCACATATCAGCAAAAGGTCTTAGATAATCTCTAAGACCTTTTTTATTTTTCATATTTATAGGTTATAAATAACCATTCGTTCAACGCTATTTCTTTTCAAGATATAAGATCAGGCCTTATTTTACTCTGCTATTTTACAACCGTGAACAATGCTTCGAAGCTGGTTCTCCAGCGAATGTCCATCTAGAAGCCCCCAATGTTCTATAATTTTCCCATCTGCTAACCGATATAATCTATATCCTACCGTTTCTACTTCCTTGTAGGTGGCAGGTATATCTCTCCATAATCCAACGTGTTTCATTTTCATACGAACTTTGATCACACTTTTATCATTCTCTGTAACCTGATCATCAATAAGTGTAGTATGCTCAAAAGAAAAGCTGATAGCTTGTATCCATTTTAGCATCCCTTCTTTACCTGCAGGCAGATGGTCAGGTAAAGAGTGATCAACAAAATCAGGATGAAGAAATTCCTGTACAACATCAAATTGGCGTACATTCCAGATTTGTTCAATAAAATCAGTAATCAGTGTTTTGTTAGACCTTTGCATAGAAGTATGTTTAGTTTACTAGCCTATACAAAAGTAGAAGGGTTATAAGAGAAGAACCTGTGATAAAGGTCACATAAAATACTAGACATTTTTCACCTTGCTCCGGATTCGGCTTAGAGTTTCTCTGGCTATACCCAGATAAGAGGCAATTTGAGTCAGGGATATACGTTGGACTACTTGCGGCTGGTATCGCAACAGATGTTCGTAACGCTCCTGTGCTGTGAGTAGTTGAAACAACGCCATCTGCTCTTCCTGTTGAGCAACAAGCATCTCAAGCAACTTACGGCCAAAAGATTCAATCTCGGGAGATAGCTGATAGGCCGCCAGCAACTTGGCTCTGTCAAATCGGACTGAAATCAACGACTCGCATGCCTGAATAGCATACTCAGATTTCAGATTCTTTGTCAGACTTTTGAGATTGGTAGCAAATTCCTGTTCAAAATAAAAGGCAGTATTAATTTCATCTCCTTCTTTGTCATAAAAGGCTCTGCAATATCCTTGAGTTATAAAAAAGATAGATTGACAGACTTCACCTGGAGTAAGTATATAGTCTCCTTTGGAAAACTGGCAGACAGTTAGTGTATTTTGTAAGATCAACCAGCTTTCTTCTGACAGGTTGCCAATAGTATGGATATATACCTTTAATTTATGCAATGCATCAGTCCATCTTTTATCTGTTTTTTCCATCTGTTGATACAACTACAGCTTTTATAGAGGAGATGTATATCTATATCCCTCTTTAATAACTTTGAATGTTTGCCCTTCTTCCTGCATATAAGTAGCATTATATCCTTCAGCTCCTACCCAATCCGTAATCAATTCTATCTTTCCTTCATATTCCAATACAGCCAGAATTTTGTAATACTCCCATCCAAATTGTCCGCCATCATCTACACTCCACGTACTTGTCTCATCGTATTTAGCTGGAAAATCTTTATAAAGAATTTTATCTGAGCCAACCACAACCAATGAGGCCAGTGCAGAATCACCTTTTAATTCAAATTCTACAAGAAAAATGCTTCTATTGCCTGATAACTTTACCAGACTATGCGAGTCCTTTACCTTCCATCCCTTAAAGGATTCTATCTTTGCTCTGTTACTATCAGAAAGCTTTCCTTTTTCGAAAGGTGTTGTTGGGATCAGTTTATGCGTTTCAAGAAATGGTTTTGTGAACAACACTGTAGTTTCTTCTTCACTTACTGTCCCAGATGTCACTGTGTAGAGACTTCCTCCACTTCGATCAAAGTTTTCAGCCCATTGACGGCCATTGCTTTGCTCTGATTCTTTTTTTGCTTCACGAAAAATAATGTCGACGATCTTTCCTTCTTTTGAAAGAGCCTTGGTAAAACTCTCAGGCATAACTACTGAATCTTCCTGAATTAGTATTCTTTTGCCAGTCTGATCACAAAATCCAAAACCAATTGTTGAGATACTTGTTTCATTAGCATTGGGAACAGATTCTGTTGTTGTTTCTGATTGCACAGTTATAGAATCATTATTCTTTTCACTCTGTTTAGAATCAGTGGAGCATCCAATCTGCCCAAATAGAAATAGAAAAACAACACAGGTATTTATAAGAAGGGAAGAAATATATCTGATAGACATGTGTTTGAGAGTTATATACTAACCGCAAGTCTACCATTTTTGCTTCTGTTTTTCAAGATTCTTATTTTGTATATAAAGAAGTTGTTTAGTAAAAGGAAAGGATTCCCGAAAAAGAGTGAATTTTGAGATGCGAACCAAAAAATATCACTCTAAATGGAAATCCTTTCGAAAGATACGATACGCACCTATATAGTTGCAAATT
>NZ_JASJOR010000056.1:0-30014 GCF_030068545.1 Xanthocytophaga flava
TCTTGAACTGTTGGCTCATTAGCAAAGTATGAACCGTAGAAAAGAGGGTTTGTATTTTCGTTTCCATACTTACTTAACCCAATACTTAACTCTTAAGTTGACAGCATTGAGCGGACGCTTGCGCCAGGAACTTTCTTTGTTTCCAGAAAAGATATGGGACAAGATAAGGGTTAGCCTTTGGCCTTGTGGGTGGAAGCATCGCTGGAGGTGTCCTTTTTGGGGTACTTTTTTTGACAAGCAAAAAAGTACCATGCTGCAAGTTGAATAATGATTGGGAATTTCAGAAAACAGAGGTAGAAGAAGCTCTAAAACCTATAAACAGAGTGATGAAATAAAATCTGAATGTACTTAATAAGAAAAAACCAGAGTGTATATCATAACCCTTTATACAAAGACGCTGTATGTATAATCTCCAAACAAGCTCTGCTATTATGATAAGGACACTTCCATAGACCCGCTTTGTCCTGATTGGCCATGGTCCTATAATCTGCCATAATAGCCCAATACCATTCCCCATACGTATGGTCAATGCCATATTTTTTTACAAACTCCCAGCAATTCAGTGATTTGTCCAGAAAATGTGATTCATTGGTGAGCTGATATGCTTTGAAAAAGCCCACCATGGCTTCTGCCTGTACCCACCAGTGTTTCTCATACATCCAGTGATTCGATTGTGTTTCCAGTTCGTACCACATACCGCCATCCGTATCCAGGCCTTTTTCAGAAGAACGAGCTAAGGCAATTGATTTTTCACGAACCAGATTTAACAGCATATGATCATCCAGTAATTCTGCGGCTTCCATTAAAAGCCAGGACGCTTCAATATCATGTCCAAACGAGATAATATCCGATTTAGCTTTCCAGTCTTCATCAAAAAACAGAATCTGGTGATTGGTGTCCGGATCAATGATATGATGTGTAAAGATGGTTAATAGGTTGTAAATCTGTCGTTTCAATACTTCATTTTTCCAGACTCTGTATAAGTTTGTATAAGCTTCCAGAATATGTAAATGCGTATTCATGGTTTTCTTTTCATTGGCATCCTTTGCACTCAGGCGCAGATCGTCGGTTGTTTGCCATTCCCGGTTAAACGCCTCAAAATACCCACCTTTGTCAGGATCGTAACTATATTTCTCAATGAGTTCAAATAACTCAATTGCTGTATGTAAAGCCGCTTTTTCCTCTGTTGCCCTATAATACTCTGTCAATCCATAAATCGTAAAGGAAAGAGCATAAATCTGTTTTTTAGTATCCAGCGGATTTCCTTCGTAATCCACAGACCAGTACACTCCCCCATAAACCGGATCAATGAAGTGATCCAGAATGTAATGATAGGCTCTGTCTGCAATGATCAGATATTCCGGATTGGGAGTATACTGGTAGGCAGCTGAAAAGGTCCATAGTATTCTCGCATTCAGCACACTTCCTTTAGGGGCAGTAGGGTGGACGTTGTTGTCTTCGTCAATTTGCCCGTAAAAGCCATCTTTTATGTCATCTACAGTGAAACGTCGCCAGTAGTCCAGTATTGAAAATAATTCATTTTCAAGCTCTTTGGCATACGATTCGATAACAGTAGTAGATTGGGTCTGCATTATATAGTTTGTTGTGTGTAAGCGAAATACATGAGTCATCCCGAATTTTGGATGAGTGTTTGTTTTTGTAAGAAGTATAGGTTCTGATTAACTTTTAAACAATGTTTTTGGTTGAGTTCGTTTATTGTCCCTTACATCACTCTTCCTACCACCTGTTACTTTTTTTGCTTGCCCAAAAATAGGGGCACCAAATGAGAATTTGGTGAGCCAGATTTGTGTGTTTGAAAAAAAGGGCACTTTTCTCCGATCCTTCCCCCCACAGGCCAAAGGCCAACCTCGCGGAGAAAAGACTGCCAACGCACCTACACCACCTTCCACGTTTAAAGTTCTCCCAACTCTCTCTGTAACTCCTTTTTTTTCCTTTTTTAAAGGATCAGATATTGTTTTCCTCAAAATTGGGGATGACTTATGTTTCTACCAATTTTAACGTTTGGATCAGGCTACTCCATTCACTTCAGTAACACTTGCACTCTTCAATGCTTTATTTTTAGCAATCAGATGATTCAGTGCTTCTACAGACGCTGCTGACCGAAGCCCGTCTGCCGGAGTGTTGATTACATAATCAATTAGCTGAGGCAGCGTAGACGTAGCCACATGCATACGGGTATCTGACGAACCATAATAAATAAATACCGTGCCATCCTCATCCAGAATCCATCCATTGCTGAAAGCAACATTGGATACATCCCCGATTCGTTCTTCACCTTCCGGAGCAATAAAATAACCTGCAGGTTTGTAGATAACTTTGGTCAGGTCATTAAGGTCAGTCATAAATACATACAAGGTATACCGCAATCCTGCTGCTGTGTTACGTACCCCATGTGCCAGATGGAGCCATCCGTATTGAGTTTTGATGGGAGCAGGACCCAAACCATTTTTTGCTTCATAGATGGTATGGTATCTGCGTTCATCCACAATAAATTCTTTTTCAATCACCGCATTCTCTATGGATGGTGCCAAACCAAAACCAATTCCACCACCGGTACCTGCATCGATAAATCCATCCTGAGGACGGGTATAGAAGGCATATTTTCCATCTACAAACTCAGGGTGAAGTACCACATTGCGTTGTTGTGGAGAAGGTGTTTTCAGATCAGCCAGACGTTCCCAGTGAACCAGGTCTTTTGTGCGGGCAATACCACATTGTGCCACAGCAGAAGATAAATCCCCTTTGGGTGCATTTGGATCTTTGCGTTCGGTACAGAACAACCCATATACCCATCCATCTTCGTGTTGGGTAAGACGCATGTCATATACATTTGTATCCGGGTCGCTGGTTTCCGGCATCACAATAGGATAATCCCAGAACCGAAAGTTATCGATGCCGTTGGGACTTTCTGCTACGGCAAAGAATGATTTGCGGTCATTGCCTTCTACACGTGCCACCATAATGTATGTATCCTTCCATTTCATGGCTCCGGCATTGAAGGCTGCATTGATGCCAATGCGTTCCATCAGATACGGATTGGTTTCAGGATTCAGGTCATAGCGCCAGAATAGGGGAGCATGCTGACCCGTAAGAACCGGATGTACATACTTATCAAAGATTCCATTGCCTGGAGCGATTTTCGTGTTCCGGCGCGAGATCAGTTCCTCATATGTCGCTTTTAGTTGAGAGAGTCGTTCTTTAAATTGAAGTGTCATGGGTAACGTTGATAAGATAGTGATACGTGCTTTACTATAAAGTGCTTTACTATAAACTGAAATACTAAACCATACCTGTCACCGGAGCGGATGCTTCTCAGATGAGGGCAGAGGTCTTGTTTGTAGTCTGCTCTGTTTTTTTGATTTCTTCTGTATGTAATTTGTCCCACCAGGTTTTCTTTAAGATCACAGCACAGATAGCTAGAACTACACTTGTAATGGTAAGTGGAATCCATTGCATCAGTACCAGATACATAGGCCATATGGTGAGGGTCGTCTGGGCAATAATGCCGACTACCACATTAAATACATCCAGTGTAAAGTTTTTATTGGCTTCAAAGGTGGGATCTTCCTGAACTACCAGTTCGTGGATAGGTTTCCAGAATCCCCAGGGTCTTACTGTTTTATAAAATTTCTTTAGCGTTTCTGTGTCTGTAGGTTCAGTAAGCAGAGTTCCCAGAATACAACCACCAAAGGAAATGGCCAATAGCAGAGGAAAATAATACAGATCCAGTGTGTCAAAAATAAGTGGGAAGATCATCGCTGGAATCATACCTGTTAGCATCCCACAGAAGAAACCATACCCGTTGAATCGCCACCAATGCCATTTGAGTACATTGGCTGCGATGTAGCTACCATATAAGGCAGATACAATCCACTGTAATACACTGTTTACGTCTTTGGCAAACAGACCCAGAATAATACTCAGAATAATAAAGAATATCCCTGTAGCATAGTTCATGGTACTGATTTGCTGATTAGTAGCATTCGGTTTGATATACTTTAAGTATATATCATTCACAGTATAGGCCTGAGCCGCGTTCAATGTGCCTGCAAAAGAACCCTTGAATGCTCCCAGCAAACCTGCCAGCAAAAGACCCATTAAACCTACCGGAACAAAATTATTGATGGCAGACGGCAGAATTTTCTCAAAGTCAATACCATTGGCTGATCTCAGATTTAGTTGATCATAGAATAAAATCGCTAACACAGTCAGGCCAATGATAATCAGATAACGGATAGGGAGTAATACAATAGACACAAACCCACTCATCTTAGCTGCTTCCTGAGGAGTTTTAGTGGACAAAACTTTCTGCATGTCATAGTTTGGAGTAGGTCCGGCCAAACTGGCTAGAACTCCTTTAAACAACATCAGAGAGAAGAAAATGCTGAAGGGAGAATAGCCGTCACTTTTGATTTTTTCATTTACTTCTGACAAAATACCTGACCAGTCCAGATCCAGATCCCAGCCAAAAAACGGACTATACCAGCCATTGGGAACTGTTAAGTGATGAATACTGAGATTATGCATAGCGATATACGCAATTACAACCGATACTACCAGCATAATAAAGTATTGGATTACATCCGCCCATACAATACTGGCCATTCCACCTAAAATAGCATAGAATCCAGCAATCAATGTTAAAATGATACCATAGAAATGAGGAATATAGGCGGTTGGTACTTCAAACGGAACATAGGGAGCTACCAGATTCCAGGGAATAAATATCTCGACAAATTTGCCTAATCCTACAAACCCATAGGCCAGAAAACCCATGGCAGCAATCAACGCAAACGCTACTACCACACTATGAGAAAGTTTGGAGTCTTTTCCATTGCCAAAACGTGTAATCATCCATTCTGCTCCTGTAGACACTCCGGATCGGCGTATCCACACAGACAGGTACATCATAAGAAAGATCTGATTAAATACAGGCCACAGCCAGGGTATCCACACACTTTTGAGACCATAAACAAAGGCAAGCGCTACCATCCACATTGTACCTGAAATATCAAACATACCTGAAGCATTGGAGAGGCATAACATATACCAGGGCAACGAATTGCCTCCCAGCAGGTATTCTTCTTTATTTTCTTTCGCCTTTTTGCGCAATACCAGCCCGATTACTACTACAGCGAGCAGATAGATAAGGATAATAAGAATGTCAATGGATTGTAGTTTCATGCAATAACGAGGTGTAACAGATTGTGATTAATGACTCAGATAGTTCAGACACTTTTACCTGATCTGAGTACCGTAGATAACTGCGAAAATAAAAATGTTATTGATCCGAAAATCAGATCAATAACATACTTCCTTAAATCTACTTTTCTTAATCATCCCTTTTATAAACTGGTTGCTGGTTCTTAAAATACAAGATGTATACTGTCCTGGAGATTTGTCTACTATAGCATAAAAGCGCTCAACAAGCCTATTTTGTAGCCTTTACGATAGGTAGCCTCTTCTTACTTTCGTTTAGCGCCTGTGCCGGATTTATATACCTGTTCCTGTGCAACTTTCTTTTCAAATAAAACTTTAGGCATTTTAGAGAATGTTTGAAAATCTGTTGCATTGGCATGACCCGGATACGGAGCATAGTGGTGCTTTGTATTGGCATTTCTCCAAACCAGCACATACGATAACGGATAGTCTTTTACCATAGGATATACAATAGCTGTCCACCAGTTCTTCTCTGTAAGGCTTTCCAATCCTGTCTCTGTTAGTGCACATACTTTATTGTGGATCTTTCCGATTTCTGTGAGGTCGGTAAGCATTCTTCGTGTATTAGCCACAAAGTTTGCATTCTCTTTGGGGGCATCCCGGTGATACGTGTCAAATCCAATAATATCAATGTATGTATCACCCGGATAGCGTTCCAGAAAATCTTCCTTTGAAGAGAATTCTGCACTTGAATACGCATACAGAACGTTATGAACACCCTGTTCCTGCAAAAAACGTTCGGTAAAGCGCCACAAGGTAATGTATTCTTCAGGGGTTGATTCCTTTTTACCCCACCAGAACCAGCTACCTGTATGTTCATGGTAAGGTCTGAATATAACAGGGATGGGTGTTCCGTTTTCTGTTTTTAAGCTTTTCAGAAAGTCAGCCACAATGACCAGCCAGCTTTTAAATGTAGCATGTGATTCTCCGCCCGGTAATATATATTTGATTGTGGGAGTTTCATCCCAGGAGCTTTTGCCATTATAAGGGTTATTCAAATGCCAGCTGACTGTATTGATACAGCCTTTTTTATAGGCAAACCGAATGTATTCACGGATTTTCTGAAAAGGCACACTGTCGAGGTTTTCTGTCTTTCCGGTTTCGATGTGACCCAGGTCCCAGCCCATCACTGCCGGATATTGTCCGGTTACACTTTGCACATCTGACCTGCCTGCTACGCCTCTCCAGCCGACTCCATAGGCCAGGTCATCCTGATGACCAAACAGGATTCCTTTTTGTACCAGTTGCTGCAGGTGTGTATACAGATTACGTGTTTCAGGAGTGCACAAAGAATCTACTGGCATCGACTGGCAATAGGCAGTCAGGCCAATGAAAAAGAAGTAAAGTGATAATCGTGAAAACATATACCTGAGACTGAATAGGCTAAATGAAGTAGTTCTTGTTGTAACCGGATACAAAGCTATTTGCTTTTTAAAGGACATGTATAGTACAATATTATCTTTTTGTTCCATAAAATTATACTAACCTTATCCCTGATAAAATGTAGTATGTTTTTGTTTCTTACTTATCTATGATATTATTTGATTATTCTAATAATGATATGTTTTTTTTTAGATATATTTGAGCGTTTTTAATTAAATATATTGTCTGCTTAATAATACAATATTATCATTTTTGACATATGATACACCTTTATCATGAGGTTACTCCTCTGACTCCTTATGATTGTTTTACCATTTTTGAGCGATTTAAAACAGATTTTAACTTTCCCTTTCATTACCATGAAGAGTTTGAATTGAATCTGATATTGAATGCATCCAATGCCAAACGGGTAATAGGAGATCATAGTGGAGTGATAGGGGACTATGAACTGGTACTGGTAGGAAGTAATTTGCCTCATGCGTGGTTTACGCATCAGTGCAAAAGTGAACAGATACATGAAGTGACCATTCAGTTTCACAGAGACTTTCTGGATGCTAAATTTTTACAACGCAATCAGCTGGTATTTATTAAAAACATGCTGGAACAGTCCAGCCGGGGAATATCCTTCTCGAAAGAAACCATCATGGCCATAAAAGACCGTTTGATTAATCTGACTCGTAAAAGTGGCTTTGATTCGGTACTTGAACTGATGTCTATTCTACATGATTTGTCTATATCCAGAAACATCCAGGCACTTTCTACCAGTTCGTTTGCGCAGGAGCAGCATTCCTATAACAGCCGTCGTATCCGAAAGGCATTTGAATACATGCAGGTTAATTGTGAACGTGAAATTACGTTGAAAGAGGTGGCAGATCTGGTGGGTATGACAGAAGTATCTTTTTGCCGGTTTATCAAAAAACGTACAGGTAAGACATTTGTCGAAAGTCTGAATCAGATTCGCCTGGGATATGCCTGTCGTATGCTGATTGACAGTACCCAATCCATTGCTGAAATATCGTATAAGTGTGGATTCAATAATCTATCCTACTTCAATCGCCTGTTTAAAAAGCAGAAAGGTTGCACACCTAAAAAATTCAGAGAGAATTTCTCTGGTACACGTGCATTTATATAACCCATTTTACTGCTTCTGGTACTTATTATTTCCTTTATTATCCCCCTTTTGCTGACTTTCATCAGTCAGTCTGTGTTACTTTTGTATGGGTGGATATTTACTATAGGTTTCTTTATTGTGTTGTTTATGTTCTCTAATATACTGACAGGCTTGCACTTAAGTCTTATGTTGTTGTCTCTTTGTTAAAGGCTTCTTCTCCTTTATTTCTAGCTATTCTATATACTATCTCTTCTGTATAGTCTACTCGTTAGCATGCTGAATGTTTGTTTTATTTGTCACACAGACAAATAACATACTGCTATTTAGTGGAATTTCCGATAAAGTTAATTTAGTACTATTTGTGTATGGTAAAGATGGATAATATAGTGTATTTTAATTGTATATAATATATTTATTATTAAAAAATTTTAATTGAAATAATTTTATACGACAGGAGAGAGGATATACATGACAATATGATTGATTTTATAATATTTGTGAAATATTTGTCGTTTTTGTGCTTGCTCTATAAAGTATATAGTTGTTGGTATAATAGGATTATAGTAAGTTGATTGTGGTACTGTGATTAGAAGATGGCTGAAAGATGTGTGATTTTGTGTTAGTTTTGGATAAAATTGTGCTATAAAATTGTGTTTAATATACCACATTTTTGTAAACATCTTTATCAATTGTTTAATCAGTCATTATGAAGAAAATCGCTTACTTAGTCACCTTTCTCAGTTTACTATTGTGGACGCAATCTGTATTTGCGCAGCAGGTAACCATTACAGGTGTTGTTACCGGTGAGGACAACAGTGCCTTGCCTGGAGTATCTGTAGCTATTAAAGGAACTGCTACCGGTTCTGTTACAGATGCCAATGGAAAATATTCTCTTCGGGTTCCGGATGGAGCAACTACTCTCGTAGTATCATTTATTGGGATGGTAACCCAGGAAATTGCTATCAATGGACGTACGCAGATCGATGTAAAACTTCAGGCGGATGTAACCAGCCTGGATGAAATTGTGGTTGTAGGATATGGTGGGGTAAAGAAAAGTGATCTGACAGGTTCTGTGGCTTCTGTAGAAACTCAGAAAATAACTCAGGTAGCTACCGTTGATGTTAACCAGGCTTTACAGGGTAAAGTGGCTGGGGTGCAGATTACTCCTAATTCTGGTGCTCCGGGTGCTGCATCGAAAGTTCGTATCCGTGGTATTGGTAGCTTTGGCGACAGTAGTCCATTATATGTAGTAGATGGATATCCTACTTCCAGTATAGATTACATATCTCCTAATGATATTGAGAATATGGAAGTATTAAAAGATGCTTCGGCAACAGCTATCTATGGTAACCGGGGTGCCAATGGGGTTGTAATCATCACTACAAAAAAAGGGAAAGCGGGTACTCCAACTGTTAATGTAAATATGTATGCAGGTATTCAGAATCCATGGCATACATTAAAGTTAACCAATGCAGCGGAATATGCGACATTGTATCTGGAAGCTTATACCAATGATGGCAAGGATGTAACAGATCCGGAAGAATTTAATGCTGCTAACTATACTACGTTAAAGGATGCCATTGACAGAAATCTGAAAGGTACAGACTGGCAGAAAGAGGTTATCCGTAAAAATGCCTTGATTCAGAACTATAATTTCTCTGTTACAGGAGGTTCTGAAAAGTCTCGTTTTGGCGTATCCGGAACGTGGTTTGGACAGGATGGAACAGTCATTAATACCGCGATGAAAAAATTGATGCTGCGAGTAAACAATGACTATACTTTTAACAAACGTATCAATGCAGGATGGAGTGTTGCCTATACCAACTCCAACTTTACCAATTATCTGATTGATCAGTATGCAGGTGTGCTACCTACTGCTATTGTAGCTTCTCCAGTTACTCCTGCCTGGGACCCGACTACCAATAATTATGGTGTGGCTACTCAGTTCAGTACCGGAAGCAACCCACTGCGATTAGCAAATGAGTTAAAAAACCGCAATTCCAAGCAGAATCGTATTGTTTCTACGGTGTATGGAGAAGCTGAACTGTTGAGTGGACTGAAATTCAGATCTAACTTTGGAGGTGAATTGTTTTACAATATCAGTGATAACTACTCTCCCCAGTTTTATATCTCTCCAAACGAACAACGCTCTCAAAGTAATTTAGTAGAAGAACGGACACAAGGCTGGCAGTGGACATGGTCAAACTTCTTTATGTATAATAAGGAAATAGGAGATCATACCATTAATGCCTCTATAGGTACAGAAGCTCAATCTGCACTGAGCAATGGAACTTCTGTAACTGGGTATGATATGCAAAATGATCCAAGTCAGCTATATATAGGTTCTGCCAGACAAACAACTTTTTCTGCCGGTTCTACGGTAGGACGAAATACCTTATTGTCATTCTTTGGACGTGTGAATTATACATACAAAGGAAAGTATCTAATCACAGTGACAGGACGTAGAGACGCTACTTCCCGTTTTATTCAGTCAAACCGTTCCGGATTCTTCCCTTCCTTCTCATTGGGATGGAACATGAAAGAAGAAACTTTCCTGCAGAATGTGAACTGGTTATCTAATCTGAAGTTGAGAGTGGGATATGGAGAGGTGGGTAACCAGAATATCAGTAATACCGCTATTTATAATACAATCCAGACACAACAACGCTATTCTTTCAATGGCATCGCTGTTGACGGTCGGGCAATGACTACATTGAGTAATCCTAACCTGAAATGGGAGCGTTCGAAGATGACCAATGTTGGTATCGATGCAGGTTTCCTCAACGATAAAGTAAACCTGACACTGGATTATTTTATCAAGCGGACTTCTGATATGATTGTAACACCTGCAGTTCCTGCTTATACAGGGTATCTGGCTCCTGCTATGAACTTGGGAGACATGGAAAATAAAGGTCTTGAAGTGGCTCTGAACTATGTGAACAGAGAGCATGAATTTAAATACGATCTGGGTGTAAATATGTCTTTTATTCGTAACAAAATTGTTGAGATGGGTGGCAACTATATTGATGGTGGAAACATCAACACATTAGGTAATACTACCCGTACCCAGAAAGGAAATACGATTGCTTCTTTCTATGGTAGAAAAACAGATGGTATCTTCCATAATCAGGGCGAAATTGATAGCTATGTGCATACAAGTGCCAATGGAACTACAAAACAGATTCAGCCTGATGCCAAGCCTGGAGATATTAAGTATGTGGATATTGACGGTAGTGGTTCTATTGATGATCTGGATCGTACGTATCTGGGAAGTGCTGTTCCTGATTTTACGTATGGTTTCAATGCCTTTATGAGCTATAAAAATTTCGATCTGAAACTTTTCTTCCAGGGTACATATGGCAATGAGATTGTAAATGGTTTAGCTGTATTTACCAGCAACCAGACGGGTGTATTCAACTCTTACCAGGATCGGATGGATCGCTGGACTCCTGAAAATCCAAGTGGCAACGAGCCTAGAATGTCTTTGAATGCACCGGTTCACTTCTCTGACCGTTATGTAGAAAATGGTAGCTATCTGCGTCTGCGTAACATTCAGTTAGGATATACTATTCCGGAAGCTGGTTTGAAGAAGTTGGGTGTAAAATCGCTGAGAGTGTATGTGTCTGCTGATAACCTGCTGACATTTACCAAGTACAGAGGATATGACCCGGATGTAAGTGACCTGTGGAATAACCCATTCTATTCAGGTGTAGATATGGCTACTTATCCTCAGGCCCGTACTTTCATTGGTGGTATAAACCTTACTTTCTAAAAACAGTGAATAACAGGATCAGTGAGTATTCCTGATACTATCATTAATCTATTGTTGACATACTTATGAAATCTTTAAAATATATTTTGCCTATTGCTGTTGTTGCCGTACTGGGAACAGCATGTGAAGGTTTTCTGGATAAAGAGCCTCTGGTAACTCCGATTGCTGAGACTTTTTACAAAGATGATGCGAATGCTGTATTAGCTGTGAATGCGATCTATGATGCCATTTCCTGGGATGAGGGTGGTGTGACAGGTTCTGGTCATACGTATGAGTGGATGTATGGTGACTTGTTATCTGATGACTCCAAAAAAGGAAGTACTACTGGCGATTACCTGGAATTGAAACAGATGGAAACCTGGCAGACACTGACCAATGCACCTGTGCAATCAAGTACCTGGAATAATATGTATGTGGCTATCTACAGAGCAAATCAGGTACTTACCTATTTAGGAGATCCTCAATCTGTTATAACAGAAGATCTGAAAAGCAGACTGATGGGGGAGGCTTACTTTCTGCGGGCATATAGTTATTTTAACTTGGTAACTAAATATGGTGGTGTGCCTGTGGTAACGGAACTTATTCCTATGACAGACTGGGGTAAATATAGCCGGTCTTCTGTAGCTGAAGTATATCAGCAGATTGAAAGTGACTTGAAAGAAGCCATTAACAGGTTGCCTGAAAAAGGTACCTACACAGAAGCTAACCGGGGACGTGCTACCAAAGGTGCTGCCAAAGCCTATCTGGCCAGAGCCTATATGTATCAGTTAGGTACTGACAATACCAATGGAATAACCTGGCAGCAGGTATACACGCTGACAAATGAAGTTATTACTTCAGGACAATATCAGCTGATGTCGAATTATGCTATGCTGTTTGAAATCGAAAACGAAAATAATGCAGAATCTGTTTTCGAGCTTCAGTTTGTAGATGTAAATAATGATTGGGGACCTGGTAAGACTGGTACAGGGAACAATGTGATTCAGAATAACCGTGCTACCTGGGGATGGGGTTTTAACAATCCGACACAAAATCTGGTAGACGCATTTGAAGACAATGATCCTCGTCTGGCTGTGACAGTTTATACAAGCAATGATACCGTTGTAGGTACACTGCAGCAAATTGATTATCCTGGACAAAATGAGACAGGTTATCTGAATAGAAAAGCCTTTCTGGCTACTGCCCCAAGTGCAAGCAGCAGCAGTCCTAAAAACATTATCAAGTTCCGATATGCTGATATCCTGTTGATGCAGGCTGAGGCTGCTTATCATCTGGGACAAGAATCTACTGCACGTGATTTAGTCAATCAGGTTCGTGCCCGTGCCCGGGTTAGTACACGTCCGAAAGGATCTGCTGGAATTGGTGCATCCGATTATCGTCCGTATCCTGTTGTTGCTGGAAGACTGCCCGATGTAACTGCCAGTGGTACTGCTTTGCTGGATGCTATTCTGCATGAAAGACGTGTAGAGCTGGCAATGGAAGGTTTACGGTATTATGATCTGGTAAGAACAGGTCGTTACTTTACTGCTTTGGCTAACAAGTATTCTCAGACAGAGGCTACCAGAGCTGAAAGCCGTAGTATCAAAACAGGTGTTGTCAATCCGATTCCTGTTATGCCGATTCCATTAACAGAAGTGCAGTCCTGGGGACTTACTCAGAATCCCGGATATTAATTGGTAGTAAACTAGAGACATAAGTCTGCTACGCTAAAAAGCCTGTCATACCTGACAGGCTTTTTTCGTTTGCGCTGTTCCATTCTAAAGTCTTTTTTGTATTATAATTTGTCAACCTGACACACTAAAATAGAAAGTGACAGATACAGTCGTAAATTTTGTATGATAACCAGAGAGAGAAATTTTAAAGGAAGCTTCAGATTTATCTTTTTAAGTACTTTTTCGTTCTCTGTATTTTACAAGGTTTACTAAGTTATAGTAAGTTTTATACTGTATATATATTGATTGTCAGTTTGTTGTGTGTGGCATTTCAGGTTGTATAGTAACTATAGCTATTGAGAAGATTATACTAGTTTAGGTAAGTCAGAAATGAATTGTAAATCTAGAAATTGATTGAAAAAATTGTATTATATTTATTTTATGATGATACTATATCAAGAAAGTAGTTAATCGAATATGCTTTTTTGTGTTATAGTTGGATAAAATAGTGCTATAATAATATGCAGAAGAAAGGAGAAATTTGTAACAAAAATATATTAATTATAAATATTCCTTATGAGAAAGAGAATTACTCATTTGTTTTCCTTCTTCTGCTTTCTGTTATGGGCACACTGTGTGTTTGCACAACAAGTGACTATTAGCGGTAAGGTAACAGGAGACAAAGATGAAACATTGCCAGGTGTATCTGTTGTTGTAAAAGGTACAAACATCGGAACAGTAACAGACCCTAATGGGAAGTACTCCATCGCAGTTCCTTCAGACGCCAAAACACTAACCTTCTCATCCATAGGGATGATCACAGAAGAAATAGTTATTGGCGGACGTTCGCAAATTGATGTACGGCTCTTGCCTGATATCACCTCTCTGAATGAAGTAGTCGTGATTGGGTATGGTGCTGTTAAGAAAACAGACGTCACTACTTCTATTTCTTCTATTGATCAGAAGGAGCTAAAAACACTTCCTGTTGCAGGGGTTGACCAAGCAATTCAGGGTAGACTTTCAGGTGTTACTGTAACCACTAACGGTGGGCAGCCTGGAGGTGGTGTCTCTGTACGTGTAAGAGGTATTACCTCTGTTAATGGTAATGAACCTCTGTACGTTATAGATGGTGTTCCTTTTCAAAATCCAGTAAGCACTCAGGATCAAAGCTTTTTAGGCGGAGGAAGCGGTCAGACTAATCAAAGTGTGCTTGCATCTATCAATCCAAATGATATTGAATCTATTGATATTCTTAAAGACGCTTCTGCTCAGGCCATTTATGGTTCTCGCGCTGCAAACGGTGTTGTATTAATTACTACTAAAAAAGGAAAGGCAGGAGAAGGTAAAATTACATATGATACATATTATGGTATACAAAGAATACCCAAAAAGCTTCCTGTTATGAATTTACGGGAGTTTGCAGAATATCAGAATTCATTGGTAGGAGAGATTAATGAAGTTACAGGCGGAAATCAAGAGATTATTCAAGAGTTTGCCAATCCGTCTTTGTTAGGAAAAGGTACAGACTGGCAAGATGAGATTTACCAGCAGGGAGCAATACAGAGCCATCAGTTATCTTTTTCAGGTGGGCAGAATAAAACGAATTATTATGTTTCCGGAAGTTATTTTAATCAGATAGGAACATTGATTGAGACAAAATTTAATCGGTATACATTGCGTGCCAATATTGATCATGAGATAAAAAGTTGGTTAAAGATTGGGTTTAGTGCAAACTTGAATAGAAGCAATCAGAAAATTGGTCTATCCGATGGGTTTGATGCAGTTACCAGTACTGTACTATATAATAGTCCAGCTTCACCAGTACGAGATGTATATGGAAGTTATGTTGGACAAACTCGTATAGGAACATCTACTTTTGGAAATCCTTTTAATCCTGTGGCAATGGCAAAGTTCAGAGATGTGAGAAACATAGGTACTACTGCTTTTGGTGCATTATATGCTGAGGTTAAAATTTTAGAAGGTCTTACACTACGTAATGAAATCAACTACAACTTTAACTTATCCAGTGATAAAGCTTTTCAACCAAAGGTTTCAAATGATAGCCTCAAAATAGATATTATTTCTCCCAGTAAATTGAGAGAACAAAGAACAAATAGTTTATTCTGGGCTGTAAAGAACTATCTGAACTATAATAAGTCTTTTGGAAAGCATACAGTTTATGTAACACTGGGACATGAAGCACAGGCCTCTCAATACGATTACATTAATGCCAGCCGCCAGAATCTGACACTGAATTTGCCGTCATTAGGTGCAGGACAAGGTGGTAATGATTCCAATGAACAAATTGGTGCTGGAGCAGGAGAGTGGAGTATGGAATCATATTTTGCCCGTTTAAACTACTCATTTGATAATAGGTATTCTATAAGTGCTACCATCAGAGGGGATGGTTCTTCTACTTTTGGACCTAACAAACGTTGGGGATACTTTCCAGGGGTATCTGCATCCTGGACAATATCAAATGAAAAGTTTGCTCAGAATTTAAAGACGTTAAATTATTTAAAGTTGAGATTGGGAGCAGGTGCTGTTGGAAATCAGGAAGTTGGACGGGCTAATTCCTATACCTCAAATGTAAACCTGATTACAATAGGACCATTTGGTCCTGGTAGTTCTCCAGATAACGTAGCCAATCCTAATCTAAGTTGGGAGTCTGTAGTTACCTATAATGCTGGTATTGACGCAACATTATTTAATAACATTTTGGATGTCAGTGTAGATGTGTACAAGAAGGTAACTACTGATATGCTGTTATCTACTCAACTAGGATTATACTCGGGATTGGGCAGCGATTTTGGTGATATTAAAACACCAATTGCCAATGACGGTCAAATGACAAATAAAGGAATTGACATTAGTGTTACTTCAAATAATATCAGAAAGCCAGGTTTTACTTGGAAAACAACATTGGTTTTTAGCCATTATAAGAATAAGCTGGATTTCCTAAATACACCAGATGCTGTTATTAGAGGTGATTTTAATGAATATGATGGTTCTCCTAAATTAGTTTCTCTTTCCAGACAGGGATATCCGGTAGGTTCATTCTATGGATTTGTTACAGATGGCTTGTTTACTTCTATGGAACAATTAAACAATGGCACAAACTGGGGATTAGATGTAAAACCTGATGGGCAATGGTTGGGAGATGTTCGATTCAAAGATCTGAATAATGATAAGAAAATTGATGACAAGGATGTAACAGAGATTGGGAATCCCAATCCAAAGTTTACTTTAGGTTTGACCAATACAGTAAGTTACAAAGGTTTTGACCTATCTATATTTGTTTATTCTTCTTATGGGGCTAAGATATTTAATTACTCCAGAAGACAAACAGAAGGTTTGAGAAACCAATACAATAATCAGCTGACTACCGTGATGGATCGGTATACCTCAACGAATACTGATGCAACAATGCCTCGTTATAATCAATGGCATGAAAATAACGTACGGATTTCAGATCGTTATGTGGAAGATGGATCATATCTGAGAATACAAAATGTTACATTAGGTTATAATCTTCCCAAGATTTTAATCAATAAGATTAAGACTAACAATATTCGGATTTATGTGTCAGCCCAAAATTTAAAGACATTTACGAAGTATTCAGGATACGATCCTGAGCTTGGAGCGATTAATAACCGAGCTACTTTTATGAATGTGGATAATGGGCGCTATCCTGTGCCAAGAACCTATACTGTTGGTGCTAACATTGAATTCTAATCTACTCAGTAAAGACAATATGAAACGTATTATACTTCTTTTAACAACTGTCTTAATAGCATCTTCTTCATGCAAAGATCAGTTTTTGGATCATCCATCTACTACACAGCCAACGACAGACAACTATTATAATACAGCTGAACAGGTATATGGTGCAACCGGAATACTATACAACAGAGCCTGGAATGATTGGTCCGATAAAGCATTTACCTCTGTTGGAGATGTTTTGGGTGGAACTGTATCGGGTGTTGCCGGTAATACACAATACAACTCCTTCTATAACTTTAATATCCAGAGTACAGATGGTTTGATTGGTTCTACCTGGAATGCTTGTTATGATGCAGCAGGGCGGGCTTCTGTCTTAATTCAAACCTTTGAATCTAAGAAAGGTCAAATTGGGGATCAGCCATTTCTGACAGTGGGTATTGCAGAAGCGAGGTTCATTCGGGCTTTTGCTTACTTTTATATAGGAAGAACTTTCGGTGATGTTCCTATTGTCCCGAATCCTTTGGATTTAACATCCCCTGGGAAAAACCTGGTACCTCGTTATCTTCAGAAAGATGTATTACGATTTGCTATTGAAGATCTGGAATTTGCAGAAGCGAATCTCCCTGAAATACCTTATCAAGCAGGTAGAGTTACTAAGATCTCTGCAACAGGTATGATGGCTAAGATTTATCTGTATTTGAAAGATTATGAGAAAGCAAAGACAAAAGCGAAAGAGGTAATAGACTATGCTGCTGCTAATCCTTCTAAACTGGGACTCTATCCGGATTACCAGGCTATGTTTACTTCTTCTTCTGTCGCAAAAGGTAATATTGAATCATTATTTTCTCTACAATGGGTTACTGCTGCAGGGTGGGATGGTGCAAACCGGTTTATGACCTATGCAGGACCTGCTCCTTTATTACGTCCTGCTCCAACCAATACAACTGCTGCCTATTCCTCTGTAGTGCCATCTATTGATATGCTTGATCCTGCTACAGGGTATGCATCTGATGATAGACGTAGAGGATGGTCTGTTATGGAACAAGGATTTTTTCGGGCAGACTGGAAAAATGCTAATTTTCCTAATGGCTTTGTATACGATACTACAGGTCCAACAGATAACTTTAAAATTAAAACCGTAACGCGTTCTAATATTCAAAAGTATATTGTTGGCCCAAATCGGGAAGGAGAACCTGTCAGTGCAGATGCACATAGCAGTATGCCAACTTACATACTACGTTATGCTGATATACTGTTGATTTATGCAGAAGCAACAATGGGTGGTTCCGGAACTACAAGCGATGCAGCAGCTCTAGCTGCCTTTAATGCAGTTCACACAAGAGCCGGATTGCCTGCAGTTACTAGCATTACACTGGATGAACTACTACACGAACGCAAAGTTGAATTTGCTTTTGAAGGAGATTACTGGTTTGATATTCAGCGTCAGGGCTTTGCAAAAGCTAGTGAAATGGTTGCAAAGCAAGAACGGGGATTTTATGATGATAATAGACGATTGAATAGTTTTAAAGCTACTCTTCCTGCTAGTTTCAGCAGTTTGTTTTTACCTATTCCTCAAAACGAAACGGTATCTAATCCTTTGTTGCTGGAACCTGCTGTACCTTATTATCAATAATGCAGTATTGGTAAGGCTGAATAGCAAGTGTATTTGTTTATAGAAATTAAATAGCTTCAACTACTGAATCATAATGAAAAGGTATATATCCAAAATTTTAATACTTCAACTGATAGCTGCTGTCTGGTTGTCTTCCTGTAAGAAAGATGATGAGTTAAATCCATCTGTAGGACAGGTTACACCAGAGAAAGGTGCATCTAATACATTGTTAACATTAACTGGCTCTGATATTGAGGATGTTCAAACTATTGTTTTTGAAAAAGGGAATGTAAAGGCAGAGTTTAATCCTAACTTCAATACAGATAATGCGTTACTCTTTCGGGTGCCTGTTGCTGCTGTTCCTGGTGAGCAGAATATCATCCTTACCAACAAAAAAGGAAAGGAATTTCGTGTACCTTTTAATGTATTAGGTTTTGCAACCATTACGGATGTTTCAAATTATAACTTTAGTGATGGTTCTGAGATTACATTGACAGGAAGAAATCTGGATGATGTATCAAAGGTAGTATTTAGTGGTACTACGACCGAAGTAGCTATTCTTTCCAAAACGCCTACTACATTGGTTCTTAAGTTTCCGGCAACAGAGCTAACTCAGACTACGTTGGATATTACGAATGCCGCGGGTGCTGCTAAAACTTCACAGTCGTTTGTGGCCGTTGATAACGCCTATAAGATCTTTACAGATGGCTATAACAATGGGTATCAAGATGCTTCCTGGGGAAGTAGTGGCATGATTAGCACTACTATATTCAAGACCGGAACTGCTTCTGTATATAAAGATTTTGCTGCTGGTAACTGGCATCAGTTCGGATTTGGCTGGAATGAATTAGCCAATAATAATTACAAATATCTTTCTTTCTGGATTAAAGGCGCGTCTGCAGATTACGATTTGTATATTTCTACTCCAGCTAGTAAAGGAGGGTTCGCAAGCTTTGAGAGCAATACGAAGATTACTGTGCCTGCTAATGTATGGACTTATTTTAAGCTTCCTGTAAACACATTAGGACTGTGGGCTACTGCCGACAAATGGAATCAGATAGGCTGGCGTATTCAAGGACCTGATGGAAAAGATGAACGATTCTATCTTGATGATGTGATTCTTATTAAATAACCTTCTGCATTTACAGAATTCAACAAAGCCAGCCTATAAGGTTGGCTTTGCTGTTTGAGTGCATATCTTGTAAAACACGAATTAATCTATATGAAACAATGAGGTATAGAATATCCTTGATCCTACTTGCATTTCTTCATGTTAGTGTTACAGAAGGTCAAACAAGTTGTAAACAACTGTATAACCTAATCTTTGTGAATGCAGAGAAGACGAATATATATTATGAAGTTCATCCGAAAGGAAAGAGTGCTATTCCTTGTTTACTAGACTTGATTGATACGGATAGAAAGTCCTTTGTTGGTTTTCAAGATCCTGAGTCATCTTCTGTGAATAGTTTCAGTAGTAACAACTATAGTGGTATTAATGTCGCCTACCTAGTGGAACTCATTCTGGCAAAAGACAGTATTGTAGTAAGGAAAAGTTCTACCTGGAAGACTCAGGTAGAACCATATAGAATCTATACGTATGGTGTAATTGTAAAGAATGTAAACAATAGTCCATTACTAAGACCGCTGGAGTATAGTGATATGAAAACCTTAAAAGATATCTACCTGGCCTGGTGGAAGCTGAATAAGAATAAGTCAATTGAACAGCTAAGAAGGGATTGGAAAGCTGGGAAGGGGCCACTTGCAACTAGTAAGTATAAATGGATATAGCCCCACTTCACTAACTTCAATAAAATGCCCGTTTTTTGTTACCGATACACAAATTATTTGAACTTTGTTTGGTTCCAGTGTATTGAGACTCCTTTTAAACGAAACTAACCATAAGTTAATACATGTTACTTGTTCTGTACTTTTTTTTGTCTGCCAGAATCTATAGGTCATCTACACCTTTGCTGCAACCGACGAATACTTACCACCATTTGCCTCGCAAACCGGATATAGGGTAAAGGGAGACATAGTTGCTTGTATAATTTTCAACCTCTATCCACCAGTTACCGCTATGAAAATAGACACAAAAGAACATTACAACAGCCTGGACTGCAATCCAAAGTATGTGCCTCAGATTCAGAATATTCTGCATGAAATGGGGTTTCAGATCTCGCACATGTACCAGCAGGAGTCGTATTTTATGGGCATCAGCTTCCGTCTGCATTTCACCAAGCCTGTTCCGGCCATTGTCATTGAAGCTGCACTTGCCAGCCAATCTATCGTATTCTTTCTTCACCTGAACTAATCACCACATAACCTGTCAGAAATAACGAAGCAGGACTGTGTAAGATCGTTTAAAGAGACTTACGCTGTCCTGCTTTATTGTTGTAGAAGCTATTTTGATGTATATATAAAGCAAGGTGATTGGGCATTGAGTCGTTACCTGATTATTTGTCGCTATACATGCTGTTGTATTACTCTAAAACCCAATGTTTATCCTCATAGTTAAAATATTTCTCTACAGATACTTTCTGACCATTCCATTCATAGGTTTCGTAGGTTTTGACTTCTTCCGGAGATAACTCCTCTGCATTGATTGTAATCTCCACTTTGTTTTTATAAAAACCTTTGTAGTATACATCCCATGCTTTAGACAAAGAATCCATCTTGTGTATAATCATATCTTCAGTTGCATCTTTCAGAACATCTCTTATATGTCTACATTGGGTAAATTCCCCATAAGTTAATACACAGTGTTGAAGTCTACGCGATATTTGTTTTTTCTGAAGATCAGCCGTCAGCTGGGGCCGAAAGATTTCTGGCAGCTCTTCCGACGTGCTATTTCCACAAAATGTCCATGTATTCTCACGGATAAGTATAGTGTCTGCTTTGATAAACGGGTGACTTATATTGTTCGCAATAGCTAAACGAAGTTGTGCAGGAGCAACTATTGGCTCATGTCTTCTACGCTCTCTTATAGGACGAGATACCCACACATAACAAATAAAACCAGCTAGCAGACCTAGAAGTACTCCAATACTTATAAAAATCTTCTTGAAAATTCTTTTATACATATACTTTTTTGTAACACATCAACTAGCACCTATCTATAAGCTAACCTTTGTAAAAGTAACCTCTGTGCATATAAGTAAGCACCTAGGACTCACCTGTTCTTTTACAGCTTCGAAAAGACAATGCAAAAATTATTACCCATACTTCTCTTTGGGTAATGCTCCAAAAACCTCTATTTTGCTGTCTGATAAAATACTCTATATACATGCGGGTACTTCTTATTATCGATATGCAAAACGAATCCTTTGTTTCTATGGATGCCATGTTTGAGGGAGAGGCGGTGATTACCCGTATCCAGACGCTTGCAGAGGCGTTCAGAATGAAGGGTGACAAGGTTATTTTTATACAACATGATGGGAGCAGCGAAGGATGTTATATTCCACATACGGAAGGGTGGGAGATCTTGCCTGCCTTACCTGTCAATCCGGATGATCTGGTTATTTCCAAAACTGCCAATGATGCCTTTTACAAGACAGATCTCAAACAGATACTGGACAATCTGACTATTACCGAACTGGTAGTAACAGGGTGTGCAACGGATTTTTGTGTAGATGCCACTGTTAAAGCTGCCCTGGTCAATGACTTGCCTGTAACGGTGCTCTCCAATGCTCACACTACCGAAGACAAACCTCATCTGACAGCAAAGCAGATCATTGATCATTACAACTGGATCTGGAGTGCTATGGCACAAACAAAGTCTGCCATACAGGTGGTAGATTTTGATACCTACACACAGGCCACCTCCTAATGGTAAGATTAATCCATCCATTGACGGTCTGCATCCCTATTTCAAAGAACGAAGAAGGCCAACCCTTATCTTGTTCCATAACTTTTCTGGGAAAGAGGTTTGTAACTAAAGAAAAAAGTCCCCCTGTTCTCCTGAAAGGATCTTTCCTTATTTCTATCTGAAAGGATTTCCCCCATTTTGTCCTTCTGAAAGAATCTTGTGACAAATAGAGTTGCGTTTACTTTCTGAGAGAAAGAATATTTTCCACTCGGAAATGCCGCCGGTCTTGCCACGAGGTCCTTTCAGGAGGACAAAAAAGGTTGTAAGGAGATTTGCTTAAACTCCAGATCGCTTTTCAGGTCGCTGAGCTGGTCAAGGACTTTGTCACAGTCTGGTCTTGAGGTGAGTAAGGTTAAAGTTAATGCCATGGTTTTGTTTGGTTTGTTGTGGAAAAGGTTAGCATACAAAGGGTCGGTAGAGTAGGTAATTTCAGATGCATGGCATACAAGGTTCCAACTTCCTTGCGCTATGATTTTAATCTTCTGCTTTTACCGATTTTGCGATACAAAGGTCAGCATTATCCCAACGCCAGTCCAACCGAAATATCGATAATTGAAATTTTGGTAATGTTTGATTTTCAGTGTATTGCTTACATGGCCTCTGTTTGTTATACGAATGCAAAGGTGGGCATTTTGCAGTTGCAAATCCAATCAGAGTTCTGATTATCAGAAGTCTGATACTCTCTTATTATCAATGCGTTGTGTGTGGTAAATGTCCAGGTGTGATGTAGCGAAAGAGTTGTATGGGAACGTAGGCTGTATATCTTTCAATCAGAACGCTGATGATTGGTAGAGCATTATCAGTTTTCTGATAAATCAGTATGACAACCAGAATTCTGATAATGCAGGAAACTAACCAAAATTTTGATTAGTGGTAAATGGTATCAGAATTTTGATGCTTCGGGTAGGTTATCAAAATTTTGATTGAGAGCAAGTTCTCGTGGATAGCTTGCTCTGCCAGAAATAATCAGAATTCTGATGCCATACCCTGTAAAGCCTAACCCACTGAATCCTGTTCCTGCAAGTGGAGAGTTTGTACAATGGCAGTTTTCTCAAAGCTGATTTATTTTTCTGATCTGGTTCAAAGCTGGCCTAAGTTGGCTCATTTTCTCATAAGGTGGGTTGGTGCATATATACCCCCCTTATGAAACAGCCCTGCAATTACCAGAGATAAGGTCTTGTAGGGTTAATCAGGTGAGTATGGTGTATGGGTATGAAAGGAAAAGAGGGACCATGGGTATGAGGTTTGGTTCTTTGGATGTTAAATGTTCCTATCAGGTACAGCTACCATGCTGTATTGTATTAGTTATTGGTTCATTTATGCCCCTATATATTTATAAATATATAGGGGCATAAATGAACCAATAACCAATATACCAATACGCTGTCAGAGTAGAGGGATCTGTAAGGGGAGAATAAGCAGGGATAAGTAACTAGCTTAGCTAACAAGTAGGTTACTGAGTTTTTATTTTAGTATACCTTTAAGCGTTTCCTCAATGGCATCTGTTCGTAGGTTGAGCGCAATAATTTTGCCTGCCGGATCAAGCAGAAGGTTAAAGGGAATGCTATCTACTGAGTATTGAACAGCTACTGCATTTTTCCAGAAATTAAGATCACTTACATGTGTCCAGGTAAGTTTATCTGCTGTAATAGCTTTTTGCCAGTTTGTAGCGTTTTTGTCCAGGGAAATTGACAAAATAGTGAAATTTTTATTCTTGAATTGCTGATAGGCTTTTACCAGATAGGGACTTTCCTGTCGACAGGGAGAGCACCAGCTGGCCCAAAAATCAACCAGCACATATTTGCCTTTAAAATCTGACAAATGTACTTGCAGGCCTGCTGTATCCTGTTGTACAAAGTCAGGGGCTATCTGGCCAACTACCAGTTGTTTGGCAATTGCTAGTTTTTTTTTGAAAAATTTGACTTGTTCATAATGAGCTACATGTGAAGATTCGTATAGGCGAATTAGTGAGTCTGCTCTCTGTAATTCTTGGGAAGTTCGTCCATCAATAAGTGCTCCCAGTTGATTTATACTACTGGCTGCATACGGATATTTTTGAACAAGATTCCATATTAGTTTCTTCTCCTGTGCCAGTAATGTTTGTTCGTACTGATTCGCTTGTTTGATTGCCAGTGAGTCCTGACGGCGAATAGCGTCTTCCCGCTGTTTTTCCATGCTGGCATAATCTACCGAATCAATGACTTTATCATACATCCGGCGAATGTCTTCTTCTCTGGAGCCATGTATACTAGCTTCCCATAGTGTTTTGGTATCTCCAGTGATGGTCATGGAGATGTTCTCTATATAAAAACCTATGGCAGAGGTATTTGCATTTGTCTGAAGCAGAAAGTAAGTAGGTTCATGAACACTTCCCCGAAAAACAAACCGCCCATTTTTATCTGCAACAGTAGGGTCTGTTCGATTCTCATTTTTAAAAAAGGAATGTTCACGGAGATATATTTTCCGGTTACTGGCATTTTTTAACATTCCGGAAAGTGTGTAGGAGGGCTTGGAAGGTTTTCTGGACTGAGCTTGTACTGGCAGATAGACAAGAATAAATAACGCCCATAGGAAAGGCTTACAGTAAGGTGTTTTACAGTATAGTAGCATCTTTGAGTATAAGAGGTTGTGGGTCTGTAGGAGTAAAAGGCTTAATTTACTACTTTATGTGTGTTATTCGCATGCTAAACCCCTGAATATGTTTTACTAACTGCTTTATTCATGTTATTGAACCTTAATGATTAACAAGGAAAAGTTTTATCTCAAAGCACAATCTCTCTTTGTTCTCCTGAAAGCATTTCTCCTTTACTGTCCTTTCCCCTTTGCTGTTCTCCTGAAAGGAACACTCCTTACTGTCCTTTCCTCTCTTCGTGTCCTTCTGAAAGAATTTTCCCTTGCCTGTCCTTTCCCCTTTTTGTCCTTCTGAAAGAAACTTGTGACAAATAGAGCTATGTTTGGTTTCTGAAAGAAAAAAACACTCCAGATCTAGAGGCCGCCGGTCTTGCCACGAGATTCTTCCAGAAGGACAGGGGAAGGGGCTTTCAGGAAAATAAGAAGGTACGTTTATCTGAGAACAAAAGGGTAGTGTTTTCTGGAGAACAAAAAGAAGGAGTTACAAAGAGAGGTGCGATTACTTCAATCGTGGAAGGTGGTGTAGGTGCGTGAGGATAAAAATTCCGCGGGCCTAGCGTTGGCCCTGTGGGGCGAAGCTTTGGAGAAAAGTGCCCTTTTTTGCTCACGCATAATTCTGGCTCACCAAATTCTCATTTGATGCCCTGTTTTTTGGGCAAGCAAAAAATGAAGAGGTTAGTGGAAGAATAATGTAAGTGACTATAAGCCAACTCAACTAAAGAGATTGCTTAAAAATAAACCAGCGCCTATGCTTTTGAAAAGAGAATAGACGCTGGTTTTGTAAAACAAACTCACATGCAAAATTTGGGATAAATCATATATATGTCTACTTACTTTGACTAGTATATTTTGTTTCGCAAATTTGTGTAAAATGAAATTACGATAAACTTAGTCGTTGCTATGTTCGGACAGTGTGAGAATATACCCATTCGGATCTAGTATCGCAAACTCTGTAGTTCCATAGAAAGTCTGGTGTGGCTCCTGAATAATGTGGGCTGTTCCTTTTACTTTCTCGTACCAGGCTGACAGGTCGCTTACTGCCATATAAAGTGTGAGCCCACCACCTGGTTTCTGAGAAGCTAATTCCGGATACTCTTCTTTCAGGTTTTCTTCTTCCTGAAACATCAACGTTACTGGTCCTGACTGCAACAGTGCCCATTGTAGCTCACCTTCTATTTTGGCGTGAGGTACAGTAGTAAGCACCTGGAATCCAAGTGTATTTTGATAGAAGTCAACAGTTGCCTGAACATTTTTGACCATCAGGTTTGGTGATAATGACTTTACTTCCATGAAAACAAATAAGTAAGGTTGTATAATGCTATTCTGTAGTAATAGCCTCACTATATACATGTCTGTAAATGCACAGAGGCTAGTACCGATTCACAAAAGTAGGTATTCCTGATAGTCTGCTTTTGTAAAAAAGCGACATCCCGAAAAAAATGTTTAGTGAAGTAGATAGGCTGAAGGTTGCAGTCCGGAAAACTCCTGAAATTCTCTGGTCAGGTGAGCATGGTCGGTGTAGCCATTGGTAAATGCAATCCCCATCAGGCTATCACGGCTGGTATCTTTGAGTAAGGTTGTGATATAACGAAACCGTATAATGCGCGACAATAATTTGGGTGATACGCCTACATAGTGCTTAAAGTTCCTTTCCAGTTGACGTGAACCAATAGAGGTCTGTGCACTAAGTTGTTTGATGGATAACTGCCCACGTTCCTGGATAATCTGCCGGATAACTACACCCATAGGTACAGGGTAGGATACGTTACTTAGTTGTTGGATTAAATGCGTTTCCAGTTTTCCAATGCGTTCCTGCCAGGTTGATAGCTCTATAAGTTGTTCATAGATAGCAGATCCCAGCACTTTATTTACATTATCCACTTGTTCGGACAGATTTGTAAACAGATGCAGAGGCGTTTTCACAAATGGAAAGATACCGCCAGGACGAAAACGAACACCCAACTGATCTACACCCGGATTAGCCTGTACAATCGCAGGCTGTGTCATCATACCGATAAGTCTGGGGGCTACTGCAACAAAGGGTTCTGCTATCTTTTGGCTGAGGTTGGGAAATGTATAGATAATATCCATACAGCCATCTGGCAAGATCCGGTGAGAGATAGGCTGGCTGGCAGAGTGGCTTACCCAGAAACATTCAATCAGTGAACTGAGATGTTGATCAACAGGCTTGACTTCGAAATAAGGCATACACAGGATATCTGTCTGCAAGATACGTTTTTCGGGAGAATTTATAGGTAGTATGTGCTGGCTTATCTTTTCAGTTATCTTTTTCAGTTCTGAAGGTTTTAGGGAAATATTTCTTTTTTGTGCCTCTCACTTTTCCCTGCCTTCTTACCCTTTTTTGTCCTCTCACCTTTTTGTCCTTCTAAAAGGAACATTCTTCTTCTCTGTCCTCCTTTCAGGAGGACAGGGAGGATGTTTTTATTTCCGTCGTTGGTTTTATCACCAACGACCACTTTCTCAACGTTCAGGTTGGTTCTACTACCAAATTTAGGATAGGGTAGTACAGTAGGACAGGGTAGTACAGTATGTGGTGTTGTCCTATAGTTCAAAACCGTACAAGTACTGTCCGCAAACGGACAAATTATAGTATATATGGCTGTATGATAGCCTTTTAGATAGCTGAGAAGAGCTGTTTTTCGCTATGGCAAAATAGTTGCTTAGACTCTAATTCAAACCATTGAACCTTCATCTCAGATACCTATATGTTATACAACTACCTGAAAATCGCTTTTCGGAATCTTGTTCGAAACCGGGTATATTCACTCATTAACATAGGCGGACTAGCTATTGGCTTGGCTTGTTGTATCTGTATTGGCCTGTATATCTGGGATGAATATAGCTATGACCGTTTTCATACAGGTTACAAAGATATTTATCGGGTAGTAGAAAAACAGACTCAGGCAGGTGCTACCTATAAGGTAGCCGTGACACCCGGACCCCTGGCAACCGCTCTGCAGACAGATTTTGCAGAGGTAAAACAAACCTGCCGGATCGGAAGGATCTGGTATTCGGGTGTGTTACAAACCCCACAAACCAGTGTCGAGCCGGAAGACATCCTGGTTACGGACAATTCCTTTTTTCACCTGTTTGATTTTAAACTTCTCAGAGGAAATTCGGGTACAGTGCTTTCCAATCCCGATGACATTGTTATTACTCCCCGGATTGCGGCTCAGCTTTTTGGGTCTGACTGGCAACAGTCTGATAGTTTGATTGGTACTATGCTTACCTTTCCCAATGGTCGCACACTTACCGTAGCAGGAGTAGCTGCTCCTCCTCCAACCAATTCGCATATTCAGTTTGATGCTCTGTTGTCTGCTCAATTTGACAGGCTGGATACCAATTCCGGAAATTATACATGGGACAACAACGCGTATCATACCTATATTTTACTAAATTCTCAGGCCCGGACAGAGCCATTTGCTGCAAAACTCTATCACTATCTGGATAAGTTTACTTCCAATACCGATCCTACTACGCTTTCCCTGCAACCGCTATCAGACATCTACCTGCATTCAGACTTTGATTTTCAGAGCGACTGGAGCAAAACCAGTAACAGTATTTACATTCGAATCTTTCTCACTACAGGGTCAATCGTATTGCTGATTGCCTTGTTTAACTTTGTGAATCTCTCTACTGCACGGGCCATGAAACGGGCCAGAGAAGTAGGCGTTCGGAAAGCGATTGGAGCTGTGAAAAATCAGCTGGTCATTCAGTTTATGGGTGAGGCCATTGGAACAACCTTTATAGCCGTAGGTGTGGCATTGTTGCTGGTACAACTTTTCCTGCCAGCAGTAAATGATATTTCAGGCAAGCTACTTGAGGTTCCTTTTCAGGATACCCGTTTTTGTCTGGCACTCTTTGTATTTACCTTTCTGACAGGTGTATTAGCGGGCATTTATCCTGCACTTCACTTATCAGATTTTCAGCCAGTGGTAGTATTAAAATCCTTCTCTGCCACCCATTCCGGAAAGCTGCTGAGACAAAGCATTGTCGTAGCCCAGTTCTCGTTGTCGGTTGTATTGATGGTGAGCACAATTGTCATCTATAAACAACTCATGTTTATTCAGAACAAGAACCTGGGGTTTGATAAGTCACAACTTCTCTATGTAAGACTGAAAAATGAAATGAGAGCCAAAGGAGCATTGATCAAAGCCGAGCTTCAGAAACAAGCCAGCATTGCACAGGTGACTACTACTTCTGGCAACCTGGTAGATCTGAATACCTCTACGGATTCTTTCCAGTGGGAAGGCCAGCCAGCCGGAGATCGTCTTTTGATCACACATATGAACATAGATCCGGACTTTCTGGCTACTACAGGAATGACCTTATCAGCAGGGCGGAATTTTAGCACCTCCAGAGTGACGGATACGTCGTCTGCCTATATCATCAACGAAGTGGCTGCCAAGCGAATGGGCTGGACGCCTCAACAGTCGCTAGGTAAAAAACTTCAGTTTTGGAATCGGCAAGGACAGGTGATTGGGGTGGTAAAAGACTTTCATTTTCATCCGGTAACCACTTCTATCGAACCTTTTGTATTCCGGTACTGGCCTCAGCAGAATATTTCGGGCCTGTTTGTAAAAGTGCATCCTTATAAGATCCATGAAGCTATCCAGGCTATTGAAGAAGCCTATAAAGTACACAATTCACAAACAGCTCCTTACTACGAGTTTGTTGACCAGTCGCTAAACAGCCAGTACCGTACTGAACAAAACACTGCCCGGATTGTATTCTATTTCGCCGTATTAACTATACTGGTATCCTGTCTGGGATTATTCGGACTGGCAACCTATATGGCCGAACAACGCATTAAAGAAATTGGTATTCGTAAAGTGCTGGGTGCCAGTGTACCTGAGATCGTAAATCTCCTCTCCAAAGGTATGCGCCCGACGAACTACATATTGTTAGTGAGGATAATTCGTTTATAGTTTTGTGGAAATAGATCGGTTAGATTTTTATGGTTGGTACAAGAGATATTTTCCAGAGTATACTTCAACCATACA
>NZ_JASJOR010000057.1:0-27179 GCF_030068545.1 Xanthocytophaga flava
GACACCAACATTGTTGGTGGTTATAGTGAAGGTGATCACCTCTTCCCATTCCGAACAGAGAAGTTAAGCCCTTTCACGCCCATGATACTGCCTTCACCGGTGGGAAAGTAGGTTGCCGCCACTTTATTATTATTAAGCCACTCTTAACGAGTGGCTTTTTTTGTTTAGCTACTTTTTGTTTATCTACCTCTCCAATATTTCTCTCTAATCCCAACTCTTTTACAATCCGGTGCCAATTGATGGAGGCTTGACTTTACTAAAAGGCAATAAAAAAGCGATCCCTTTTAAAGAATCGCTTATATCTATTATTTTCTTTTTTCTATAATCGAGATATTACTTTCTGAATAAGGTCATCTATTATTTTCTCTGGATTCTTGGCAAACTGATTATTAATCCGATTAGCCAAAATTGCATTTAAGGATAACACCTCATGGCCCAACATTCTTCCAAATGCATAGTAGCCAGAAGTTTCCATTTCCATATTAGTTAACCAGAAATTGTTATGGTGGAAATAATTTAATTCCTGAAGAAACTTTGGGTTTGTACTAGGAATACGAAGTTGTCGGCCTTGTGGCGCATAGAATCCTGGTGCTGTTACTGTGTTGCCTTCAATCATATCATGTGCAAATTGTTGCAGTAATTCCTGAGAGCCACTGGCACAATAAGGCTCAAATCCCAATTGTAGCTTTTGTTGTAATAGCTTATTTATAGCTTGTTCTTCTGGCGTTTGAGGAAACTGGTAAAAATACATCAAGGAATCTAACCCTATTGCATTGACAGAGGCTACCAAACTTCCTACAGGTATATCTGCTTGTATACTACCAGACGTACCAATGCGTATAATCTTCAATCTCCGTTGTTTATCTTTGATCTGACGGGTTTTCAAATCTATATTAACCAATGCATCCAACTCATTCATAACAATCTCTACATTGTCAGTGCCTATGCCTGTAGAGATTACTGTAACTCTTCTGTTATTACAGATTCCAGTCTGAGTAATAAACTCACGCTTATTCATCTCAAAGTCTACCGAATCGAAGTATTGAGTAACCTTATGGACTCTACCCGGATCTCCTACCACGATAATAAGATCAGAGATATCTTCAGGAGAGAGATTCAGGTGGTAAACACTTCCATCAGGATTAAGAACCAATTCAGATTCGGCAAGAGATTTCATAAGGATGTATAGTATGGTTAAGTAAAACAAAAGATCAACCGAGGTTGTTTCGATTGATCTTTAAAAAATGATACTAGCTGGGGCTACTTATTTTGATACTTTGGCTCTTTGTAATCCTTTGTATGGATTGTAACCATTTGTCTGTTTCTGGTAATATCCTGTTCCATCATATGGGCGAAGTTCAGGATGTGTCTTACATTCTGCAGAACAAGCCCCTTCCATCTCCCATCCACATTTTTCACAGATAGGCACGTGATTATTACATTCAGGGTTCGCACAGTTTACCATACGGTCAGAATGAGTCCCACAAACAAAACAGTTTGAGATAACTACAGGATTGACTGTATTGACGTCTACGGCAATTCGGTTATCAAATACATAACATTTGCCTTCAAAGTCTTCTCCACCTGCTTCCAGACCATATTTAATGATCCCTCCATGCAATTGGTATACGTTCTCAAATCCTTGTTCCAGCAAATACGCACTTGCTTTCTCACATTTAATACCACCCGTACAATACGTTACTATTTTCTTGTCCTTGTATTGTTTAATCTCATTAATCTTATCAGGGAAATCCCGAAAGTTTTCGATATCCAGTGTGACAGCATTTTTAAATTTACCCAATTTGTGCTCATAGTTTGAACGCACATCGAGAAGAACTACATCCGAATCATTTTTCAGCTTTCTAAATTCCTCAGGGTCTAAATGAATACCTGTCCGTTCACGAGGATTAATGTGATGCAGATCAGAATGGACAATTTCTGATTTGCTGCGTACATGAAGCTTGGTAAATCCTTGCGTGTCAGAATAATCGACTTTGAAGTCTATATCTGCAAAACGTGGGTCTGACTTTACAATCTCCATGTATTTTTTACAATCTTCTACAAGACCTGAGACAGTGCCATTCAGGCCTTCATGGGCAATAATAATGCGTCCTAAGAGATTTAATTCAAGACAGAGTAAATGATGTTCCTCACGAAACTTTTCTACATCTTCAATGGAAGTGTAGCAATAATAAAGAAGAATACTGTATTTTTTCATGATGTATACGGCTTAGCTTCAGACTAAGTGTAAAAGGATAATAGGACAAAAATAATACAAATAAAAGGAATGTTTGCCAATTGAATGTAAATAAATAAACAACCCGCTTTTTATACAATGACATAAATCATGTGTGGAAGATAACCAAAATCTAATAGAGGAAAGGACATAAGATATTGTGCAAATTGTATGCAAATAAAAAAGGGCTACGACTTTTTCAAATCGTAACCCTTTGATTCTTAAGTGGGCCAGCCTGGGCTCGAACCAGGGACCACCTGATTATGAGTCAGGTGCTCTAACCAACTGAGCTACAAGCCCGGACGAAACCGAAAAGATATTTTATTTTGGTTTCGGGGTGCAAATCTACATATTTGTATTTAAAATGCAAATAACTTTAAAAAAAAAGAAAAAATGAATCGAAATAGTGCGCCGAATCTAATCTTTGACATGGGAGGAGTGATTATTGATATTAATTTACAACTGGCTATAAAGGCTTTGGCCAGATTGGCAAATTACAATGAAGAGGAATTAAAGAATCGCTTTTGGAGTTCAGATTTTTTTCTGGCTCACGAAACCGGGCATTGTTCAGATGCGGATTTTCGCAGTAACATATGTACTTTACTACAACTTACAATTGATGATGTTGAGATTGATCGGGCATGGAATGCTTTATTATTAGAGATACCTGCAAAACGTATAGAACTGCTTAAAGAACTACGCAAAACGCATAAATTATATTTGTTGAGCAATACCAATGCAATTCATGTAAAAGCCATAAACCAGTTGCTATTGGAACAATATGAATTAAATGGGATGGAAGATCTTTTTGATAAAGTATATTATTCTCATCAGATAGGAAAACGTAAACCTGGCCAGGAAATTTATACTTATGTATTAGCGGATGCCGGATTGAATGCACAGGATTGTATATTTTTTGATGATTTACCTGCTAACTTGCAGGCGGCGGCTGAAACAGGAATACAAACTGTTCAGATTATTCCAGGCCAGTTTACAATCAATGACTATTTTCAAGGTACTATTTGACATTTTTCTCTCTTTCCAATGATCAATCAACCTCCTAAGGATAACTATCTGCTTCATATATTTCTATTTGTAGTAACAGTATTTACAACAACTTTGGCAGGAGCCGAATGGATGACTGCCAAATCAATTTTGTATAATCTGCCATGGAGTGAGGTGTGGCAAGGGTTACAGTATTCAATCCCTTTTCTGGGAATTCTGACTGTACACGAATTTGGACACTATCTGACTTCCCGTTATTACAAGATCAGTGCATCATTACCCTATTACATTCCTATGTATCTTCCTAGTATGAGTATTGGTACAATGGGAGCCTTTATTCGAATCAGGGAGATTCCACGAACACGTCAGCAGTTTTTTGATATAGGGATTGCAGGACCGTTGGCTGGATTTGTAGTGGCAGTAGGAGTACTTTGGTATGGTTTTGCGAATCTGCCTGCCAAAGATGATATCTTTCGTATCCACCCTGAATACAAACGCTATGGATTGACGTATGAAAAATATGTATACACAGAACATTTTCTTCAGGAAGAGGATTCTTTAGCGTTTATAAAAAGCCAGCAAGAGGGTGTTATTCCTAAAGTGGATTCTGCCGGAAAGAAAATTACTTTTGTTGCAAGACCTGAGACTTATAAGGAGTGGCTGGCATCCAATATCTCATTAGGTGATAATCTCCTGATGCGTTTCTTTAAAAACTATGTTGCAGAAGATCCCAATCTTGTTCCTAATGAATACGAACTTTTTCATTATCCATTCCTCTTTGCCGGGTACCTGGCGTTATTCTTTACTGCACTCAATCTGATTCCTATAGGACAACTGGATGGTGGACATATTTTATATGGACTCATTGGGTATAAGAATCATCGGAAAGTGTCGCCTATTTTGTTTACCATTTATATTTTTTATGGTGGACTAGGAGTGATAGATCATACAGGGACGGTTAATTTTCTGGGAGAAGAAATGTCGCCATGGTGGGGGATTCCTTTGTACCTGTTTTTCCTATATCAGGTATTTGAACGGATGAACGAAGGTCGGTTTGAAGACACTGTATTGCTTAGTATTGGTGTACTTACAGCCCAATGGCTGGTAAACTACTATACAGGACTAACAGGCTACCCTGGATGGTTTGTATTTGGCTTTATATTAGGGCGGGTACTAGGTGTGTACCATCCACCTGCCTTACAGGAAGAGCCGTTGAGCTTGGGGCGCCAGGTGCTGGGATGGCTTACCATGGGAATCTTTGTAATCTGCTTTATTCCTGCTCCTTTTATATTCGGGAAGTAAAATATCAGTCATCCTAAATTTTGGAGGAAGGATATCATTGAGAAAGTAATAAAAAATGCTACAAAGAGAGTTAAGATCACTTCAATTGTGGATGGTGGTGTATGTATGTATGTATGTATGTATGTATGTATGTATGTATGTATGTATGTATGTATGTATGTATGTATGTATGGAATCTTTTCTCCGTGAGGTTGGCCCCTATCTTGTCCCATATCTTTTCTGAAGAAGAGACCTGTAAATAGAGAAAAAACACTCTTCCTGTCCTCCTGCAAGGATCTCTTGACAAATAGAGTTGCGTTTACCTTCTGAGAGAAAAGAGTTTTTCAGAATCCAAAGGTTGCCGGTCTTGCCACAAGGTCCTTTCAGGAGGACAGAGTATAGATGTTCCTTTTAGGAGGGCAAAAAAGGCGAGAGGGCTCAAAACGAGAATTTTCTCTAAAACTTTCAGAATTGAAAAACTTATGGAACATGATAGGGGTTAGCCATGGGCCTTTCGGGGGGAAAGATCGTAAAAAGGAAGAAGCTAGTGGAAGAGCAATGTAAGGGACAATAGACAAATGATGAGAGAGTAATTCTCAAAAATTAACCCAAGTCCACACTTTCAAAAGCATGGGCTTGGGTTTTAATCAAATCCAAGATTCGGGATGATTTATAATTTAATGTGCTATAATAATTTTCCGTTGTATCTGATAAGAGTTAATCTGAAACGTTAGAATGTACATGCCATTGGGAAGATCTGTAATGCTTAACTCATTGCTGGCACTCAGACTTCTGGTAGTTTGTTTTAATATCCGGCCCAGCATATCCTGTACCTTTATCTGTGTTACCCCATTTTCATTCCAGTAAAGCTTATCGCTGGATGGATTAGGATATACCTTGAAGTTTCGTACGTAGGGAGGTAGAGGGGGTTCAGTACCTGTTACTGTACCTTTGCCTACAACAGGCCGAAGCATAATACTGCCAGTCTCTGGCTCTGTATTATTTTGCCAGTTAGCTCCTCCTGCTATGTTATAAAACTGTTCGGTATGTGAGTCTGTGTTTCTGTCATACCCTACAGCCATCAGGTCAGCCGTAGCCTGAATCCAGCCTATATAAATAGTGTCTGATACACCGACAGGATACAATACGCTATCATCATCCGGATGAGTCAGTGTATACGTATAAAACTTATTGAGGGTATCCGGATATTGTATGGCAAAGGATTTCTGATAGAGTATGGAACTTGTTTGACCATCCAGCTTTTTCCAGATAGAGAGCCCGAAGGTTTGTCCCGTTAGATCTGTTTCTCCTACTCGGGCAAAATGAATTCTGATAGCTGTAATGGTATCAGGTTTATTCAAGATGTAACGTACGGCTACACTGCCCTGTTGCTGACGTACGCCAATACCGTATTCTGCTGTTCCATCATCATAGGCATAGTAGTCTGATAAAACGGTAATTCTACTTATTGTATCATTGATGCTAGCGCGTACATTTGGGACAATGTTTTGTGTCGTATCAGTGGCTCTTATATTAAATTTTGATTGTAAAATTAATGGCGCACTTCCATTAATGGATTGAGTGGCCGTAATTGTAGTAGGTATAACATTTCTGGTTCTTGCTGGGACTAGAATATTAGAGCCACTCTCAGAATACAATTGAGCATTGTTTTGAGTATTAACAATTGTATAGGTAAAATCAAATTGACTTGAAGCATTTCGTTGATTATTAAATACATAGGTTGTATCTGCCGATGTCAGTTCACTGATTTGAAACTGATTCAATGGCATAGCTGAATAACGTTTTAGCAGGGATCTGGGCTGCAGAGTAATTGCCATATCTTTTACAGAGAGGGGATCGTAGGTTTGGTTTGCATCCAGGATAATATAATCCAGATTCCAAACATCATACATACCAGTAGGGCGGCCATAGGCTATAAAGCGAAACTGAAAATCGCTATGAAGGAAACGAGTGTTGGTAATGTTTAGTAAAGTATCCCTAAACCCTTGTTTAGTAGCAGATTTATCTGCCCATTGACTGATCCAGGCACCTGTGTTATCTTTAAACTGAAGTACCAGTGAGTCTCCCGGATCTGGGGATTCTCCTAAACTTTGTCCGGACCACCAGAAACTGAGGTTGACTTTAGTAGATGCTGTATGACCAGTTAGATCAATAGGCTGGGAGGTAAGAATATCTGTGGTATCTGTAAGTGACTGGTTGGCGGAGGTAGGAGTAGTATAAGGCTTGCCATTAAACTGTAATCCATCAAATGTAGCCATGCCTTTGGATGGTTGGTCATCCGCATAGGTATTGTTGATAACAACACCATGATTCTCCCATTTAGCGGGGTCCGGCTGGCCAAAGTAGGTCGAAAAGTCTTCAAAGAAAGGTAAACTTAAGGCTTGAGTACGCGCCTGAGCCTTCTTCGTAATCGGGTTGGGTGGGGTTTGTGTCAATGGGGCTACACGAAGCTGAGCCTGGCAGATAATGACAAAGAAAAACGCAACCGCAACCCAAAAAATAGAGTAAAAATAATGTTTCATGCGAAAAATAGTTTCTGGACGTTTCTTATAAAAACGTCCAGAGGGTGTTTTTCAGTATCCTAATGGTTTTGATTCTATGATTATTGTACGGAATCAGCGGGTGCTGGTATCGAGTCTACAGGTGCAGGCGCTACTTTTACAGGACGTGGTTTCGGTGGGCTAAGCCATAAGTTAATACGTTCACCTTTACGGATAGTACTTCCTTTGACATAACCTGGTACCTGTTTGTTAATTGTTGCATTGGCCCCAAGTGTATCAGGTGTAATCGTTCCTTTTACCAGTCCAAGTCCCATCAGAATAGATTCTGCCTCGCCCATAGTACGTCCAATAAGGTTAGGTACGGCAAACGGTTTGTTATCACCAAGACTACCCAATACGATATCAACCTGCGTATGTTTGGCAATGCGAGTTCCTGGTTCGACAGCCTTTCCGTTGATCTGCTGACCCAGTACCGAATTAGGATGAAGCGAATCTGGCTGATAGATAACTTTACCTAAGCTTAACTCAAAGTTTTCCAGTGTTTCCTGCGCACTACGTAATGAAAAATCTTTCAGATCTGGCATCTCGACCGTTGGAGGGTTCTGGGCTACAACAGTTATAAATATCTTGCGGTCTTCTTTTACCTGAGAACCTGCTGCCGGATACTGGGTTATGACTGTAAGTGGAGGAAGCTTGGATACATAATCTGAATCCTGTACTTCATAGCGAAGATCATGTTCTTCCAGAATATCCACAATCTGGTCCAGCTTCATTCCTGTAATCTTGGGAACTTCTACTATATCATTATGATTGGTACTGGAAGGCAGATACAGAAAGAAAAATCCCAATACAAATACAATTACCAATACTGCCATGATACCCAAATGTATTGCCAGCTCTTTGGCTGATACAGAACGAGCTGGTTTTATGGCTGATGCAGTAGTTCGTGAGCCCGATGGTTTCGGAGATGAACTACCTTTGGAAAACCTGGAGATAATATCTTGAAGTAAGCTCAATGGGAATGAAATATGTGTTATAAATTAAGGTTCCTGTTGTTGATCCGGAGTTGCTGGTGGTGCATCTGAAGTAATCCAGATATCTATAATATCTCCTGTACGAATAGGTGTACCAGGAGCTGGCATTTGTTTGGTAATTGTGCCTGGTGTACCAGGAGCAGGAAGGGTACTTCCTAATATTAAACCGGAAGCGGCAATCTCAAATTTTGCTTCCTCTTCCGTTTTTCCAATCAAATCAGGTGTTGTAAATTCTTTATTATTAGCCCCATCTCCTGCTACTAAGTTGATGTGAGTCCCTTCAGGTACTTTCTGGCCAGCAGCTATAGCTTGTTCCAGTACTACAGAACCCAGATACGGTTTTAGTGTAATAGAACCCATAATCAGCTTATAATTTTTTAATGTCATCTCTGCACTTTTGAGCGACATATCTTTCAGATTGGGCATTGTTACCATCCGGGGATTTTTAGCAACAACTGTCAGATAGATTTTACGACCTGCCTTTACCTTGGAGTTGGCTTTCGGATATTGCTCTTTTATAGATAAAGGAGGCATATTCAGATCAAAAGTAGAATCTTGTACTTCGTACCGTAAATCTTTATCATCCAGAAATTCTTCCAGTTCTTCCAGTTTCATTCCTCTCAGATCAGGAACTGTGATGCTTTCACCGTGATTGGTAGTCCAGGGGAGATATATAAAAAAGAAAATCAGTAAAATGATCAGTGACAACAACACTACTATTCCTATCTGTATCCAAAGATCGCGTTTGTTGTTGGTTTTGATAATAAATTTTGTGTCTGCCATGAAAGGTATATCTGATAATACGGATATTTTACGATTACAAAGATATTGTTTTTGACTAGGAATTATAATCTTCTTATCTGTATGGAATGGATTTAACGGAAAACAGGCGAAAAATAATACAAAATTATTTCACGCCTGTAAAACTATATTCGTTCTGTATTAATAAAAGTCTGTATACAAGGTTGTCTAAAATTATTTTATAAAGGCTCTTCCTGTCTTTGGTGTTATTCTTCCCGTCGTTGGTGTTCTCACCAACGACAACTTTCCCATCATGCATGTTGGTGATAACACTAACATGGGGATCGAAAGACTATAAAGGCTTATGTTGAAGCCCATAACCTACTTGAGGTTTCTCTCTAAAATATATTCGTTGAGCTTTTTAAAAATAAAGTAGACAATCTATCAGACAAAAGCTTTTGCTGTTTGTTTGGATGATCCCAATCCATCAATACCTAGTTCAACTACATCCCCAGGTTTCAGATAAATAGGAGGGTTAAAGCCCAATCCAACTCCGGCAGGAGTACCCGTAGAGATGACATCTCCCGGAAGAAGAGTCATAAACTGGCTGATATAGCTTACTAAAAACGGAATTTTGAAAATAAGGTTGGAAGTATTGCCATCCTGAAATGTTTTTCCGTTGACTGTAAGCCATAAACGTAAGTTATGAACATCTGAGATTTCCTCTTTTGTAGCCAGGAATGGCCCTAGGGGAGCAAATGTATCACATCCTTTTCCTTTCATCCACTGACCACCCCGTTCGATCTGAAATTCTCTTTCACTATAATCATTGTGAAGTACATATCCTGCTACATAATCAAGTGCATTGGCTTCTTCTACATAGCTGGCCTTTTTTCCAATCACAACTCCCAGTTCTACTTCCCAGTCAGTCTTTACGCTGTTTTTAGGAATTATCAGATCATCATTGGGGCCACACAGAGCTGTGGTCGATTTATAAAACAGAATAGGTTCTTCCGGAATTTTTGCTCCTGTCTCTTTTGCATGGTCAATGTAGTTTAATCCTACACACACAATTTTGCTTGGACGGGCTATTGCTGAACCCAGGCGTACACCTGCCGGGATCTTTGGAGCTGTTGCTGCATTGGATGATGCCCAGGCTTTTAGTCTGGTTAATCCATCAGTGGCAAAAAATTGTTCGGTATAATCCTCACCGAATCCAGATGCATCAATAGAGGTGCCGTCTGGTAGCAGTAAGCCAGGTTTTTCCTGACCAATCTCTCCGAAACGAATAAGTTTCATAAATAGGAATTTAACAATTGAAACAATAGTGCTTGCTATAGCAACATGACTTGAAAGTGCAATGTTACATATTATTTCTGTTGAAATACGTGAAATTTTCGTAGAATCCAGCTACTCAACGCAATCAGCATGCCATACCCAAACATAAACCAGACAGTAGATGATGGTGCAAACTCTGGATACCATTCTGCAAACTGCTCCCAGTCTAAACCCTGATCCGGAATAAACAAGTGTAGGTGCATGAGTGGCAAGGATAGTAACAGGATAACAACTAAAATTTTTAGGTTTGTATTCTTAAGTAGAATGAACAGATAGGTCATTATAAATGGAAAGCCCAGAAAAACAATACGGGTAAAATCTCCTCCAGCCAGTAAGCTAAGTCCCAGGTAAGTGACCGAAAACAGGAATAGCAGATCGGTATGGATATCTGTGAACAAGGGAAGGGAATACTTTCTTTGTTGTATAGCTTGCTGTATAGAATACCAGTTGCCATCTTTTCCCCATTTCCATAGTGCTACCCACAGAATGCCACCAAAAGCTATCCAAACACCTGTAAGCCACCGAATAATTCTGAATGGATCAATCAGGCTTTGTTTAATAAAGTACAGTATTGTAATGACTGAGTTTCCTTGTGTACTGGGAGGAAATACTTGTCCTATAACGTATTTAAGGATAAGGCTGATAACAAGGCTTCCTGCTATAATGGGTATGGGGAAAGTTTTGGAATGAGTAGACCTATTGTACAATAGTCCATACATACCCAAAACAATAAGCAAGGCAGGAAACGACTCTTTCTGGATAGTAGCCAGCGGAGCCAGCCACCAGAGATGCATCCAGTTACGATTATAAAGTAATAACAGGAATAGAGTCTGGAAAAAGTAGAGAGGTACATCCACTGTAATAGGGTCATACGCATTCAGACGAATTAAGCCCGTCCAGTGAAACAACAGCCAAAAAATGCCCCATCCCATCAGATAAGGGTGGATCGTAATTTTTTGCCAATAATAGATTAGTATACAGACAGATAACAGAGAAAAAATCAGATTAACAATCTGAAAAGCTGTGACTGGTGTAGCTACAGGCAATACAGAGGCCAGCCAGGGAATTGCTATTCTTGAGTGAAAAGGGAAGGCAACCTCATAATGTTGCGACTTCCCTGCCAGATAATCATAGATCTTTAGATACTGATTACCATCCATCAAAGGTGCTTTGGGATAGGAAGCTACTGGCTGATGGAAATAATAGAATACAAATGTCGCTGCTGTGATAAATAGAATAACCGGATAGATAAAGCCTTTCTGTACTATCACTTCAATAGAAAATAGGTGAACGGCCAAATATAGTCAGAAATGCCATTGTATCAGAGAAGGCAGCAAGTTGCCTTATTTTGGAGTATGTTCTTTCTGGTAATGCTCCTTCAAAAAGTCTTCTCCAAAATCGTTCGTAAGATCACGCACTGAGGTATGGATATGATTTCCATTATTTTGTGTGTTGTCATACTCAATAAGAAGGGTAGGACCTTGAATACGATAATAATGTCCTGCACCCCACTGCTGGCTTCCTGCCCAGGCGAAACGAAGATTGTCTAATCCGGCAGCTTCAATTTTTTGCATTAGTTCATCCGCAAAGCCTATGTGGTATTTACGAACATAGACCCCAACCAGTTGCATGAACTGTTGTTGCTGAGGCTTTGTCAGTTCTTTGAATAAAATTCCTTTGGTTTCATTGAGTATAGCTTTGCGACTATTGCCTGTAACAATTTCTGGTAAAGCTGTTTCTGAAAAGATGGCTTCCTTCTTCTGAGATTCAGATAGTGAATGTAATAATCCAAAAGCTAGTTGTACCTCTTCTTTCAGAATTTGTTTGCCTTTTTCAGCACCACCAGGCACAATGCCAGGATTAGAACCCATAAAAGTTGGAGTAGAGGAAATCAGTTTTCCATTGGCTGATAGAAAGTTCAGTGCCAGATGATGCCCTTCCAGTCGCCAGCCCCAGTTGTTTTGCAGGTCAGGAGTCCCAAAAATGGAAATATAATATTTGCCAGGATCACGGTAGTCATCCTGAGGACCCCGGTTTTCCAGTTCTTTCAGAATAACTTCTAACTGCATAATAGCAATCGCTTTTTGATAGCCCTGTGCACTAAGTGTGGCTTTGAGAAGTGAAAGAGCTGCTTCTTTTTGTTTGGCAGATAGCTCTTTCATGGGAAGCCCATTGCGTTTGGTAGGAACAAAATTCCAGTTGTATCGTTCCTCATCCTGGAAAGTAAAGATGGCTTTTTCCGTTTGTGCTGATTGTAAAGATTGCAGAAACGCCTGCGCTAAGGTAACAATCTCTTTGGATGAGGCTGTTTGTGCAATGGAAACACTACACCCTGTCAAAATAAGGATTGACAATAGTGTATATCTGAAGTAATACATGAATGTAAAAGGTAGGGAAGTGATAGAATAATCCAATCTGAAATGTACATACTAAAATGTTTCATCACTTATTTGTATGGTAAGGCGTCAAAAGCCTGCTTGTCAGCAGAAAGATACAGTATTTACAGATAATCCGGATAGAATGGGTTGTTTTTCTGTAGCCAAGCGGTGAACCTCCGCCAAATTATGATAAGCGGTAAAAAAGGTAAGTTGAACTGATTACGAAAAGTAGAATCCTTTCGTTTAAAAATCTATACTTACAAACTGATATAAGCCTTTCTTCACTTTTAACCTTTCATGCCAATCTATACATCTACTTATGTACTCTTTCCGAAAAATTAACAACCTGACTGGCTGGGCTGTTTTTGCAATAGCTGCGGTAACCTATGTTCGTACAGTTGAACCAACAGTTTCTTTCTGGGATTGTGGAGAGTTTATCGCTGCTGCCCATAAATTGTTGATCGGACACCCACCCGGAGCACCTTTCTTTCTGCTGGTAGCCCATCTTTTTACAGATGCACTGGCTTCTGATTCTTCACAGGTAGCTTACTGGATGAATGTGTTATCTGCCTTAAGCAGTGCCTTTACGATCTTATTTTTATTCTGGACTATTACTTTACTGGGACGAAAACTTATCACAACCCCTGTGACAGAATATAGTATTGGGCAAACTATAGGTTTGATAATGGCTGGAGTGGTTGGTTCATTGGTGTATACTTTTTCTGATTCATTCTGGTTTTCGGCAGTAGAGTCAGAAGTATATGCTTTATCTTCTCTGTTTACAGCTTTTGTTGTATGGGCTATGCTGAAGTGGGAACTGATTGATGATTCCGCTGCCGCCAATCGATGGTTGTTGCTGATTGCGTATGTGATTGGTTTATCTATTGGTACACATTTGCTCAATTTAGTTACCTTACCTGCACTGGCATTGATTTTCTATTTCCGGAAATTTACACCCACATGGAAAGGCGCGATACTCACTCTGATTGTTTCGGGTATAGCCTTGTTGTTTGTGATGAATGTAATGCGTACAGAATTGCCAGGAATAGCAGGGAAAATGGACATTTTCTTTGTGAATACATTAGGACTTCCGTTTAATAGTGGAGCCATTGTATTTACTATTTTGTGTGTCAGTGTTTTACTATATGGTATCTGGTATTCTGTAAGAAAGCAGAAAGTAGTGCTGAATACTGTTTTGCTGGGTTTTACATTTATTCTTATTGGCTACTCTTCGTATGTAATGCTCGTAGTAAGAGCCAATTTTAATCCTACGTTTAATCTGAACAATCCCAAAGATCTTTCAGGCTTCATGTATTACATGAATATGGAACAATATGGGGCTGCTCGTCCTTTGCTGTATGGACCTAACTTTACAGCGGGTGTGGTAGAGATAGAAAAAGGAAGTCCTATTTATATAAAGGGTGAGCACAAATATGAATCGTATAGCCAGCGTCTGGTACCTAAATACGATCCTCGCAAGATGACACTTTTCCCTCGGTTGTATAGCGATGATGAAACTCGTCGCCATCCTCAGTTATACCGGAATATAACAGGATTGCGAGAAGGTGAGAATCCGACATTGGCACATCAGTTTTCGTACTTCTTCAAGCAGCAGATTGGTTATTTCTATGTACGGTATTTTCTCTGGAATTTTGTAGGACGTGATAGTGATGAGGTGGGAGCTGGCTGGCATACTACATTCCATTCCAAAGACACTTTGCCTCCGGTTTTATCCGAAAATAAAGCGCATAACCGTTTTTATGGCCTGCCTCTGTTTTTGGGATTAATCGGACTATTCTTTGTCATTCAACGTAACCGTCAGGTTGGTGCCTTTACAGGGCTTCTGTTTTTTATGACAGGCATTGCCTTGATTATTTACCTGAATCCACCTCCTGTAGAACCCCGTGAACGGGATTACATCTATGTAGGGTCGTTCTACGCATTTGCCATCTGGATCGGACTGGGGGTAATGGCCTTGTCTGAATGGATAAAGTCTATTGTAAAGCAGGAAGTTTTGAGACCTGTATTGATTGGAAGTTTATGTCTGGCTGTACCTGTTCTGATGGTAAAAGAGAACTGGGATGATCATGATCGGACAGGCCGTTACATGGCACTTGATTCGGCTAAGAATATGCTGGAGTCCTGTGCTCCCAATGCCATTCTCTTCACAACTGGTGACAATGATACCTACCCATTATTATATGCACAGGAAGTAGAAGGTATTCGTCCGGATGTCCGGGTAGTGATTTCGCAGTTTATGGGAACTGACTGGTACATTGACTATCTCAAACAAAGCCTGGGGCGTACACCTGCTATGCCTATTTCTCTGGAAAAGAAGAACTATGTTTCGTATGTAAACAATCAGATTTTGTTTTATGAAAATCCTACAGTGAAAGATGGCATTAATCTGAAAGAATATATACGTCTTATCCGGGAAGATAATCCAGCTCTGAAAGTGACATTGGATAGTGGAGAGACGATTAATACACTTCCTACTCCTAAATTGTATTTGCCACTGGATAAAGAAGCTATTGTAAAATCTGGTCAGATCCCAACTGCTTTGACAAGTCTGCTATCTGATCAGATGCTGATAGAACTGCCTAAAAAACATATATTTAAAGATGATCTGGTATTCCTGGATATTCTGGCACAAAATGACTGGAAACGCCCTGTGTACTTTACTACTACACAACTGCCTAACCAGTACAACCTGATGAAGCATACTCAACTGGAAGGGGTAGTATGCCGATTGTTACCAGTAGAAGTGCCTCAGGCAGAAGACGGCTTCCTGAATTCAGATATTGCCTACAATAACCTGATGAATAAGTCTCAGTGGCGTGGACAAAATGATCCGACTGTATATCATGATGAAACATGTCGTGGAGAAAGACTGGTAGCTAGTCGATTAGCTTTCCTAACATTGGCACAACAGCTGATGGCTGAAAACCAACCCAAAAAAGCCCGTGAGGTATTGATGCGTTCATTGGGAATAATGCCTAATGAGATTTTCCATGATGACCAGATCTGTTCGTTGTATGTGGCTCCTTTACTTCAGGTAGGAGAGAAGCAAAAAGCAGAACAACTGGCAAAACGCCTGACACATAACGCAGAACAGAATCTGGCTTACTACTGGGAAGAAAAGAGCAAAGATCAGCAGGCGATCCGGACTAGCCTGTATATCCTTAATCAGGTAGCTGCAGCTTTCAAAGAAGCCAACCACCCCGATGCCACACGTTATGAAGCTTTGCTGGAGAAAGAGTTAAATGTCTGGCAAAATTAATTAGAAAAATAGTTCCAATGCAAAACATGAGTCATCCCAAATTTTGAGCAAAAGATGTTCTCCCACCGTTTATGTTGCGTTTTATCACCAACATAAACGGTGGGAAACAGGTCGTTGGTGATAACACCAACGACGGGAAAAAACGAAATAAATAAGCTACAAATAAAATGGTGTTCCCTTTAAACGCGAAAGGTTGTATCTGTGCGTTGGCCTTCTTTCTGCCGTGAGGAAAGCCCCTTATCCTGTCCCATAACTTTTCTGGAAATGAAGGTTTTAAAAAGAGAGCACTGGTTCGAATAGAAAGACACTGGTTCGAACGTCCGTTCGGACCTACATTGAGAGCAACGTCCGTTGCGTTGGGACAAAGAGAGCCAAGACAACTTCAATCGTGGATGGTGGTGTAGGTGCGTAGGGAATTTTTTCTCCGCGAGGTTGGCCTTTGGCCTGTGGGGGGAAGGATCGGAGGAAAGTGTCCTTTTTGGGTTACTTTTTTGGACAAGCAAAAAAGTAACATGGTAGGAAGAGTGATGTATTGAAGATAAAAACCTTTTTTGGGCAAACAAAAAATGAAGAAGCCTGTGGAAGAGAAAAGTAAATGACTATTAACCAATGTAGGAAAAGGCAAGCAAAAAAGTAACAAGGCGATAAGAAGAGATAGGTTCTGGACTATAAACAAGGATGGATACAACTAGGTAATAGGTAACAAAAGAACAACGCCTACGCTTTGGAAAAAAGTGTAGGCGTTGTTCTTTTTATGGTGCCAGATCTATTAAGTATATGCTTAAAATTCGTGATGATTTATGTTTGTAAGACAATGATTACTTTATTACTTGCCACTACTCACACCAGCAGGATTTACCTGAGAGGATACCGCATTGATAGCCTCTGTATAAGCTTGAATGGATTTAGCTGCAATTTCAATCTGTTCCTGTGCTTCTTCCCAGTTGCGTTGTTCAATCGCTTCCCGTACGCCTGGTAGTGTCTTTACACCATATCCGGTATAGAAACCAGGAGCATAAATTGTATGTTTATACCAGGGACGGCGAGGTAAGCCTTTGTCTGATAATAATTTCTGTTCTGCGCGATACAACGAGGGATTTAGCTGAGTCCAGTTGGTACCTGCTTTGATACTGGCTACTTGTACATCGCTGTACTGACTAGCTGCTTTTTCCAATCCAGCCACTGCATTCTGAAGACTGGCAAAATTCAGATACGGTACTACCGACTTAGCTGTGGGAGGAATGTATTTTTCTGTTGGATCTGCAGCATATACATAGCGTTTCTCTGATATCAGTTGATTCTCAACATCTGTTGACTCCCGCAACGTTTCCAGCAATGTAGTCACCTCTCCCAGATAGGTATTTACTGTTTTATGGAACGATTTAAAATCAAAAGGAAGAATGTCTGCATTCGCAAGTCGTAGTGTGGCCCTGCCCCCCGTTTTAACAAGAGTAATGCCATAGTCAAATTTGGGATCTTTGAATCGTTTGTACATGTCATACGAATCATAGATAGAATGGTAGTCACCACTTTCGCTTTCTCCTCCAAAACCCAGGTTAAGTGACGGAATACCCAAATGTTGAATAAAAGGAGTGTAGTCTGAACCAGACCCTAGTGCACCTATGGTTAAGTTCTTTTTGGCTAACAGCTCTTTTTTGTTTTTTGTGGTGGCAGCGTGAGTAAGTTGAAGTGATTTGCTGCGTTCCAGAATACTGATTCCTGTTTGAGGATCTGTAACATCACGGGCAATTTCACTGACAAGTGTTTCCAGTGAATGTGATCCACCAGCAAACAGAAAACCTCTGCCATTGCCATCTGAGTTGATGTAGGCTACCGCTTTTTGCTGAAGCTCTGCTGCATGGTGTTCTGCCCATTCAGTAGAACCAATCAGTGAAGGTTCTTCACCATCCCAGGCGCAGTATACCAGTGTTCTTTTGGGCTTCCAGCCAGCCTTTACCAGTTCACCAACTGCTCGGGCTTCTTCAAGTACGGCTACCATGCCACTGATTGGGTCATCTGCTCCATTTACCCACGCATCATGGTGATTGCCTCTGATCACCCATTGATCAGGAAATTCGCTGCCTTTCAATTTCGCAATAACATTGTAACAAGGAACAAGTTTCCAGTCGAACGAAAGTTTTAGATGTACTTTGGCAGGACCTGGACCTATATGATAGGTAATAGGCAATGCGCCTCTCCATTTTTCAGGGGCTACAGGACCTGTTAATGCTGCCAGCAAGGGTTGGGCATCCCCATAGGAAATAGGGAGAACAGGAATCTTAAGCAGATTGGCTGCTTCGCTGCGATCAAGTCGTTTGGCATCCGGAGTAGCGCCATAGCCAGGTGTCAGAGGGTCTCCCGGATAGATAGGCATATCTTCTACAGAACCCCTTTGTGCTCCTGCTGCACTACGGAATGGTCCTTTAGGATATACATCACCCTGAAAATAACCATCTTCTTTTGGGTCAGAATAAATGATACATCCGATAGCTCCATGCTCCTGAGCAACTTTAGGTTTGATACCACGCCAGGAGCCTCCATATTTGGCAATAACAATTTTTCCTTTTACATCTATTCCCAGTCGTTCAAGTTGTTCATAGTCATCTGGCACACCATAGTTCACAAATACCAGTTCGGCCGTTACTTCACCATCAGGTGACCAGCAGTTATATACAGGTAGCTGCTCACTGGTTTGTCCGGAAGTAGCATCCTCTTTCAAGGCAGGTTCAGATAGTTTGGCCTTGAATTTTTGCGGAGACGTCATTTCCAGTACCCGAATCTTAGGCGTTGGAAATAAGACCTGATAAGTTTCGATCTCAGCATCAAATCCCCAGCTTTTAAATAGGTCACGCATAAATTCTGCGTTGGCTTTTCCGTAAGCAGACCCCAGATGATGTGGACGGCCTGCCAGTCTTTTCATCCAGCTATCCAGATTAGAAGCTTTGAGATAACTGTCAAACTGTTCTTCCCATTTTAATTCTGCTGAGGCAGATTGTGGTGTGTAACCATAAATGCTTTTGCTTTGTGCAAATGACAGCACTGGACCCAAAAGCAGGCAAAACAGATAAATCTTCTTCATATACATTGGATAAGGTTTGATTGTGGTAGGGAAGGAAGCAAAATAGAGAAAAATATACGGATGCCCAACGTTTTGGAACAGGATTCTTTCTTACTACAAAAGAAAGTCTAGTTATTTAATAGAGTAAGCTAATTAACTGAAAACGAGTTTCTGATTTGAGATAGTAAAATGTATCTATATGGACGTGTTTGAAAAAAATGGACGTTTCTTGTTAATATGGAAAATTAGTGCCTTTTTACCATTTAGTTTTTTGTATTCAGGCAACTATGGTTAAGAAAAATAGGTAATAGTAGCAAAATTCCTCTGATATCCTCAGAATGAATCCTGATATCAGGAAAATGAAGAAACTCTTTCTATACATAGTATGGTTCTTTGGTATTCTGCCTCTTGTGGCACAGACTCGCCATGCTGCAAGTACTCCTCAAAAGAAAATAGATAGTCTCAAAAATATACTGGAAGCTAGCCGGGTTGGTGATACAACCTATATCAAAGTATTAAACAATATAGGCAAAGTCTATCTGAGTTTTGATGATGCAAAAGCCATGGAATATAGCCAGCAGGCATTGCTTATGTCTGAAGTGAATCAATACCTCAGAGGTAGTATGGTGAGCAATATGAATATTGGCCGTATACTGGAAAAACAACGTATGTTTGATAAGAGTATTGCCTGTTATCAGAAAGCAGCCAATCTGGCTCAGAAACTTAGTTATTTTAAAGAGTATGCCTATGCACTTCATAGTATGGGTGGCATTTACTTTAACAAAAAGGAATACCCTCAGGCTTTACATGCCTATCAGCAGGCTTTGGAAGTAAGTGAATCACTGCATGATACAGAGGAGATAATACGGTTGCTTAACAATATAGGGTATTCCTATGTGTTGATCAATGAGTCAGACACTGGTCTGATCTATCTGGAAAAGGCACTGGCAGAGAAAGAAAGGCTGAATAAAACAGAGTTGTTCCCTACAACACTCAACAATATGGCCATTTGTTATCAGAGAAAGAAAGACTACCACAAAGCAATAGCTCTTTCTTTACGAAGTTTACAAATCGCCCAGCAATACAACCAATGGATACGTATCAAGGAAGCCTCCTTGACGCTGTCTGAATTGTATGCTGCAATCGATGATTATAAACAGGCTTTTTATTATCGTAGTTTGCAGGTAGAGGCCACTGATACTTTATTTTCAGATAACCAGACACAAACTATTGCCGACATTTCAACCCGATATGAGGTTGCACAAAAAGAAGAGCACATTGTACATTTAACTAAGGAACGTCATCTGCAACTTACCATTTTTGGGTTAGTCAGTATATTACTTGCTTCGTTAGCCATTCTGTTTTATTATCAGAAACAACGACATCAGCGATTGATCCAATTGTTGGGTAAGAGAAATGAGGAAATTGAAGAGCAGAAGAAAGAGCTAAAACTGTTGAACGATACCCTTTCTTCTGTAAATCAGAATCTGGAAGAACTGGTCATTCGCAGAACGCAGGACTTACAAAAACAGAATGAACAACTTCGGGAATATGCTTTTATCAATTCCCATAAATTGCGGTTGTATGTGAGTCGTCTTCAGGGCTTGCTGAATATTATGCCTTTCGAAGATGACTCAATCGGTTTTAATAAATTAATCACCCATCTGGTAACATCTACTGAAGATTTGGATAAGCTAACTCGTGAGATATCCAGACTTTTAGAAGAAAAAGGCGGATTTGACCGCCATGATTTATCTGATGTAAAAGAGTAATTACATGTTCTGTAGTTTCTCCCACATTTCTTCATTAACCAGTACCCCCTCCCGTTCACTTTGTATTCTTGTTTTCAGTGTGTTCTCTCCCGGATAAGCAATAGGTTTTGTTGGGTCTGCGGGTGTACTACTTTTGACATATTTCAGGACTTCTTCTATAAGGCTCGCATGCAAATCCGGACGATGAATGGCAATAAAACATTGAGACACACCAAATTCTTTTCCATCTGCTGTAATTTTTGCGGTAGATCGTCCACCACTCAATGCTACCAGCAAAATGTCCAGTATCATAGCCAGTCCACTTCCTTTCCAGAACCCAATAGGCAAACCTCGTTTATTTTTGCGTATAACAGCCGGATCATAACTTAGTTTACCCTCATCATCATAGCCACCCGGAAACGGAAGTTGTTTGTTTTCCAGTTGATACTCCTGCATCTTTCCATACGAAAACTGTGACATCGCCATATCCAGTACAACATGACCTTCTGCACGTGGTACAGCAATAACCAGTGGATTATTACCTAATGTAGGTTCAACACCACCCCAGGCTGCCATGCTAGCTAACGCATTGGTAAAGCAAACCCCAATACATCCGGCATCAGCTGCCTGCCAGCCATACGTACCCCCACGCATCCAGTGACTGGTATTTTGTAAGGCTACACAGCCAATACCATATTCTTTGGCAAGTGCAATAGCCCGATTCATTGCCATTGAGGCATTGTACATACCTGGTGCCCGATGACCATTCCAGGTTTCCGTTGCGCCAAATTGTTGAATCCTTTCTGGTTCTGCATTTGGGTTTACCAGACCTTCTTTTACGAATTCCACAAATGTGGGGAATCGATTGAGTCCGTGAGAATACACACCATCCCGGCTATTGGACGCAAAAATATGTGCACAGAAAGCTGCTCGTTCTTCTGGAAAGTCTAGTTTGAGTAATACTCTTTTGAACTCCTTTTCCAGTTGGGTAAAGGGAATGCGCATGAATTGTGGGTTGAAGTGATAAGTCTGTAATCAGCAATACAAATAAGCGATGATCTTTTAAAAACTCAAGTTTACTGTAAACTTATACATGACAATTATATGGACTGTCTAGCGTTTTCGCTTCCAGAGTTGTCCTTTGTGGTTATTCGGAATGTCGTCCCCTAGTAGTTTACCCCAGGGTTTGAGATCAGGAATCCGGTCAAAAATGATTTTTAGAATCGCTACCAGAGGAATAGAAAGGAACATACCGGATACACCCCATACAGCTCCACCTAACAGAACCACAATGATTGAAACCAATGCATTGATTTCTACTTTGGAGGATACAATACGTGGAACCAGAATGTTATTATCAATAAATTGAATCAATGCATAAGCCGCCAATATACCCAGTTGGGTGGTATACCCATCTTTAGTCACAGTAGCCATCAGCACTGGTAATGCAATGGCAATAATACCACCAATGTAGGGGATTAGATTGAGAATAGCGCCTATTACACCTAATAAGATAGCATAGTCGACGCCTAATAGGAGTAGGGCAACGGAATTCATGACCGCCACAATGACCATCTCCAGCATCAGGCCAACCATATAACTTTGAATAGCTGTTTTAGTCTGATTCAGAATTTCTCCGACATGGTTGGAGTTCTCTTCGGCAAATACCTCATAAATAAAATTAAGGATCAGAGACTTGTAGTAGAGAAACAAAAACACATACACAGGAATCAGAAAAAATATCCCCAGCATACCAATCGCCGTTCCCAATGTTTGCCCAACCATAGCAGTTCCGCCCTCTACTCCTTTGTTCAGGTATTCGGCCTGTTTTTTTGCAGAGATATTAAACCGTTCCTGTAGCCAGTGTTGAGATTCTGTAATGATCTGCATTAGTTTTTGTTTCAGCATAGGAAAGGTATCACTGAATAGAGAGAGTTGAGTACCCAAAAAGAACAGAATGCCTCCCAACACTAGTATGGCAAGGAGTAAAGTCAGGGTAATAGCTACAACAGGTGGTGTTTTCCATCGGCGAAACCGGATATATACCGGATTGAGCAAAATGGATATAACCACAGCAAATGCCAGTGGAATAAGTATATCCCGGATAGTAAACAGGATATAGGAAAAAAGGATGATTCCGAAAAGGATAACTGTCGTCTTCAGATAGAAGGGATATTCTTTAGTAGCTGGCATTTGAGTAGTGAAAATGAATAATACTACCATTGTATGTAAAAAAAATATGCCTGTGGAAAAGTTGTCATCTGAAAACTGTATACATTAGAGAGCTATTTTTATTAGACTTCATTTAAGGAAAATTTGTCACTTTTAAAATGATTCGAAAGAAACCGCTTCTTTTACTATCTGTAGTGTTACTATTGCTTGCTCTACTTTATATAAAATATAAATACGACAAAGTTACAGCTACTAGCTTCTTCCATGGTGATGGATGGACGGATGCTGAGTGGGAGGAAATGATTGAAAAGTCAGATCTTATTTTGTTAGGAGAGGTTCAAGAGGATGGAACATGGCATACTCGTGTAGAAGCAGTAGAAGTTCTTAAAGGTAAGTTGGATCAGAAAGATATCTGGATTACAGGCTATAATGACCCATATGGCTCGCCTGAATCTGTTGAGTATCGGGCTTTAAACAGTGGTAAAAGATATATTTTATTTTTACAGAAATTAGAGGAAACAAATGGTCGTATCAGATATTTGGAAGAGCAGGCAGGCTGGAATTTATTTATGAGAAGGTTTGTCAATGCAGTAAAAGATAAAACAGCCTATACTGTTTGGTCTCCGACCAGTGGGATGATTGCTGTAGAAAATGATAGTGCTTATTACAATTTATTTGGTTTTCCTGGATATAAAACGGCAAAACCCTATCCTGATTTTCTGGAGTTTCTGAAAGAGGCTATCACATACAAATCAATACATCAACCCAATCCTGTTTACTTGAATAAGGTACTTGATCTGTTGAATAGCTCACTAGAACATAAACCAACACCTTGTACACCTGATGAGTATTTGATGCGGTTGGATATGTGTGGAAATCAAAAGTTTTATCCAGTCTTTCATAAAGCTTTGCTTGATACATTCCCTGACACCCGCTATGCATTAGGACTGCATCTGAGAAAACTTGAAAGAGATTCAGTTGTCACTTTATTTGAACGATTACTTGTTGATACGGTACCCATTATCCAGGAACTAGCATTGGAGGAGTTGTTACATCGTGAAGATTCCTCTAGGTTAGGGATATTACTTCTTTCCAGATTGGATAGTGCTTCCAATATAGTTATACAACCAAACATTATGGAACCTAGAGGAGATGCTTTTGCTTCTTCAGGCGTAAAAGCAAAAATTATCTCAACCCTGGCAAAGCTTAACTATCACCCTGCTATTCCCAAGCTTACATCATTTTTGCATAGTAATGATGAAGGATTGTTTGTGGCGGCTATTCATGCATTATATGATTTAGGAGAGCCACATCTGGATGTTGCTATGAATAACTATTTGCAAAAGGGAAATGTAAAAGATATGACTACAATTTGTAGTACCATTAAAAACTGTGAACTTAAAAAGTCTTATAAAGGACTGTTATATTTTATTGAGGCATATAGAGACAAATATCCTAACACCAGCTTTGCTGTGGATTGTTTAAGTGAGTTTGATAAAAAAGATGTAGAAGTACCTCTGATCTCAGGGTTAAATAAATTGACAACACAATGGGATACAATAGATTTTCAATACACTCTTATTCGGGATTATATTGAAACCTTAACAAAATTGAAATCTAAAAATGCCCAGGGATCAATTCGAAGGACTTTTTACTTTTACTATGGTCTAGATTCAAATTATAGTAAGAACAATCAACTATTTACAATTAAACGTCAGTTGGAAAAGAAATTGGAGGATAGCATTTCAAACTTCTTGGAAGAACGGAACTACGAACTTGCTGGTATTAAGGCTGTAGTACGTATTTTGAATACTTCAGAGTTGATGCAAAAAAGGTTGGCAAAACCTCGTTATGAATATGTGTTGGGAGTAAATATGAAATATGACTTCACTAAAACTAGAAAGAAAATAAATGATGAGGATTTTGGAGATCGTGAGGATGCAGCCTTAATAGATAGTGTTCAGAATTTACTTAGTACATATTTAAAGATACCAAGTTATTGTATCTATGTTCGTAAAGGAAGTGAGGTTACTATGTTTAATGATAGATTTAAGCAAGGTAGTAATTTTAATGATCCCATTGTGATGAATTATTGGACATTACTTGAAAACTATGCTAACTATGTAACTGCTGTTCCTAATCAAACAGATTTGTCTATCCTCAAAACTATTCAACAAAATAATTTCATAAACTCTGTTAATTCCAGGGATACTTATATAGAGAGAGAGAGTTTAAAAAGCAAAATCAAAGAAATAGAAAAGGCGCTTTGATTAATTTTCCTGTGGGATTTCTGATTTTCGGAAGTATTGCAATAACAACAAACCAAACCCAATCATAATGGATACATCTGCCATGTTAAATATACCTGTTTCAAACCAACCCAACTGAATATGCAGAAAGTCTGTGACAGAACCGTACTTGATACGATCAAATACATTGCCGATGCCACCTCCAATGATAAAGCAAAGCCCGATTAAGGCACTAGTCTTAAGAGATTGATTAAAGAATGCGTAGCTTAAAGCTCCAGCCAGCACTAATGCTGGGACTAGTGATAGCAATACATTGCGAATGGGTTCGGGCAATGTGCCCCCTGCACTTAGAAATGCTCCTGTATTTTCAACTTTAGTAAGAATCAGATTATCATCGATCAGTTCAATATGTTCATACGCATCAATGTTCTTTCTCACAATGGATTTGGAAACCTGATCACAGCCAACATTAATCACTACCAGCAATACAATGATGCAAATGCGCAAAAATTTGTTTGTTTTCATTCGAAGTCAATACTTTTTTCTCTGTACGGATTCTGAGCCTATAAATATAGGTATTATAACGAGGTTTCCCTATCAATTTGTTTTATCGCGTCAACATAATTTATTCTACAGCTCTAAAAGAGTATGCCTTGCTGACAAGAAATATTGATGATATAACATTTTGCCATAACAAAAAGTAATAGTGGATAAGACATTGTGATTGGCCGGACGTCAGGTAATAGACTAGGTTTGTACAACAAATCAAGTCTATTACAATATGATTAGTCATCTTTCTGATCCTTATCGCAAGTTTCTGTTTTTTGTTCTTTTTGGATGTTGTCTATTACCTGTAGTCACCCCTCCGGTTGCTTTGTGTACAGGGTTTCTGTTAACTCATTTCTTTGGAAATCCTTTTGCTCGTTATACTCATTTCTGGTCACAGAGTTTGCTTAAACTGTCAGTTGTGGGACTGGGCTTAGGAGTAAATGTGTCTTCTGTTATTGAAAATACCCATGAAGGCCTGGGGTTAACCCTATTCTCTATAATCCTGACACTTGTGCTGGGATTAGTATTTGGAACAGCTTTGCATCTGACCCGTAAGACATCCCATCTGGTTGCTTCAGGTACTGCCATCTGTGGTGGGAGTGCGATTGCGGCTATTGCACCTGTGGTCAATGCATCTGAGAGAGAAGTTTCAGTTGCTTTGGGTACTGTCTTTCTGCTTAATGCTGTAGCATTGGTATTATTCCCGATAGTTGGTCATACCTTACATATGTCACAACACCAGTTTGGTTTATGGGCAGCTATTGCCATTCATGATACCAGTTCAGTGGTAGGTGCAGCCAGTAACTTCGGAACAGAAGCCTTACAGGTTGCCACAACTGTAAAACTAGCCAGAGCTTTGTGGATTGTACCTGTTGCCCTGATTAGTAGCTTGGTATTTCACAACAGAGACAAGAAGATTACAATACCCTGGTTTATTGGAGGGTTTATAGGAATGATGTTACTAAATAGTTATTTGCCTCAAATACATCCATATAGTCATACTATAACCTCAACTGCCAAAGCTGGTTTAACTGCCGCCTTATTTCTGATTGGAGCAGGAATATCCTTACAGGATATGAAACAAATTGGCTGGAAGCCACTGACGCTAGGTATAATTCTATGGCTGGTAATCTCAGTTATATCTCTTTGGATTATTTTGAGTAGATGATAAGTAGCTTATGCTTCTTTACATTGCAAAGGAAAAATGATTTGAACAAGTGTCACTACTGTCAGCTCAAATGAATTTGTTTCTTTTTTCTTCTCTTATTTCTTTTTGTCCTTCTGGAAGAAACTTGTGACAAATAGAGCCTTGCTTGGTTTTGGAAAGAAAAAATATATTCCAAAAATAAAGGCCGCTAACCTTGCCAAATGTTTCTTTCAGAAGGACAAAGGGGGAGTGTTTCTTTCAATGAAGGTATTTCCGGGTATTTTCTTAAGTTGATATCACCCATTTTGAGAGCAGCGTCCGCTCAATGCTGTCAACTTAAGGACTGTTTACAATCCAGATCGTTTATGAGTAGGAAATTTTCGTCGGGAACTTTTCTGTCTGGGTCTAGGGAAGGTACGTCCTGGTCGCCAAGGGATC
>NZ_JASJOR010000058.1:0-25705 GCF_030068545.1 Xanthocytophaga flava
TATTTTCTCTGGCTTGAGTAAACTCACTTCCTTTAGCTTCTGATACAGAATAAACCAGTGCTTTTTTGTCTTTTTCAATACCCAATGCTGTCACTACTACTTCACCCAAAGACTGAATATCTGGAGCCAAAGAAATACTTACTGTTGTTCTTCCCCCTATTGCAACCTCTTCAGTAACATATCCAATAAATGAAAATACCAGTGTTGCATTTGGATCATTTACTTTAATACTATAATGTCCATTGGTATCTGTAGTAGTACCATTGGTTGTACCTTTAACAGAAACAGTTACTCCAGGCAATGCTGTGTTATCCGTTACATTCGTTACATCACCTGTAATGGTTTGTTGTGCAAACACAGGTAATGTCAATAAAAAGAAGATGGTCAGAAGCCACATCCAACGAATCGGCTTTCTGTGTAGACTTTTAGTCATAGGCACTAAATAGGGATAGTTAAGGGTTTCCAAATATAATATTGCAAAAAAAGCAATATTATTCTGCAATTTTTGCAACAATATCGGATTAATAAATTATAAAACAAATTTTATCCCTATTTTTTTACTATATATCCAGATCTTGTTTTCAAAATAGACGTTTTAATAAAATTTTATATATGCAATTTTTAAAATCACCAATTAATACAAACACAATAATATCTAAAAAATGAAAAGAGGAATATATCTATATTTAAAAAATATAGCAAAAAGACACAAAATTCAGCTATCATGCTTAAAAGAGAGAGATATGTCTTTATTTAGAAGGTCCTTACGATTACTATCTAGTGCACAAAAAATTCAAACTATTTTATATTCAGTCCATTAAAATGCAACAAACAAGTAAATATTCTTAATAATCCGAAAAAATATTGCAAAATTTGCAAATAAATCAGCCAAAAATGATTGCATATATTTCTTTCTCTACATATATTGGATAGTTAACAGATTGTATACTTTCGTTTACTATATTAACAAGTTCTTAGAACTGCCTTTTTAGAAAGGCCTACTAACAACATATTCCCTTCATTATCAAACACTTAACCCTGTAAGCTTACTTACCATTCATGTCAGTCATTTTTCTCAAAGGAGAGCGTAAAGATCAGATTATACAGCAAGTGAACATTCATACCCGAATGTCGTTGTCAGAACTATCCCAAGTGTTGAATGTTTCAGAAGACACAATTCGGCGAGATATCAATGATCTGGCAGAAGAGGGTAAACTCATAAAGATTCGTGGAGGAGCCATGTCCAAAGCCTACCATCACACATCTCAATTACAGGAAACCTATGCACATAACAGCAAAAAAATCATAGCCGAAAAAATGCTACCATTGATAGAAGATGGTATGCTGGTCCTTATTGGCGGAGGAACTACTATTCGGGAACTGGTCAAGATCATTCCCTCTGACTTGAAAGCAACTTTCGTCACGCTAAATCCTTTGACAGCTGTTGAGCTTTTAGACAAACCTAATTTGGAAATCATTCTAATTGGTGGTCAGATATCCCGCTACAGCCAAATGAGTGTTGGAGGAGAAGTGTATCAACGCCTTTCCGAATTACATGTAGATTTATGCATTATGGGAACCAATGCTATTGACGCCCGAGAAGGACTAACAGATTCTGACTGGGAGACTATTCAGGCAAAAAAAGCAATGATAAAAGCTGCTGATAAAATAGCAGTACTGGCAATTTCAGAAAAAATGAATAGTGTTATGCGAATGAAAATTGCAGACCTTTCTGAAATCGATTATTTCATCACCGAATTACCTCCAGACTCACCTTTACTCATCCCATACAGTTCTAGCGGAATTCAGATAGTATAATACTATAATACAAAAGCCAACCTGACGGTTGGCTTTTGTATTTTTATTTATAAGCAATGGCAGCGCTTGTTGGACCTGCCAGCGGAAAAATCTCTATCTTTGTAAAACCTGCATCTCTAGCCCACACCTCAAAGTCTGACATGGTATAGTTAAATCCACCATCTGACTCAATCAGCATATTCAGTGACATCAGCAATGCAAAAGTATTGTGACGTCGTTCTTCATCAATAATAAGTTCAATAATGCATAATGCACCACCTATAGGTAGAGCCTCATACGATTTTTTAATCAATAACTTTTTCTTTTCCAGATCAAAGCTATGCAAAATATTACCCATCGTAATCATATCTGCTTTGGGTAGCTCATCAGTGAAGAAGTTACCACTTTGGATTGTAACTTGTCCTTCGAGGTTAAAATTCTGTACTGTTTCCTTAGCCAGAAACTCAACAGCAGGCATATCATAACTAATGCAATGCATGTGTGGATGTTTTCCTGCAACTAATGCAGACAATGTGGCTCCAGATCCACCTAAATCCAATAAACTATTGTAACTGGAAAAGTCGAATTTGTCTACAAAAGCGCTGAAACCGCCCAATTGAATACTTGTCATTGCTTCTGTAAACTCTCGTACTGAATGCTGATAGATAGCAGTAAATGATTCAAGTCCGGTTTGCTTAATCTCATTCTGAGGCAAGCCTGTTGTTAAGCCTTCCTCCAAATCTGCCCAGAATCTATACTCCCTATCATTGGCCATCTCAAAAAAACCACCAATATAGGCAGGACGATTTTTGTCCAGAAAAAAACCAGTCTCTGGTGTATTCTTATACATAGCGGAAGCTCCTACACCTTCCCTTTCTAAAAAACCTAAAGAATACAAGGCATCCAGAAAATCTAATGCAGCATGTCCTTTGATCCCTGTAGATTCTTTGATCTTATCTACAGAATATGTATGATCACCCAAATGTGTAAATAATTCTAGTTTAATAGCAGCTAGTAAAGTTTTTGAGGCCCAGAAACCTAGCCCAACCTGCATGATTTTTGATGGATCCATCATTCGTAATACTCCTAAAATTTAAGGTTTATAAAAAAAACTATTAATTAGTTATATCCAATCAACTTCTATGCAACCCGAAACAACTTGCTATATAGCAGGTATAAAAATCATATTATCCTTGAGAGGTTGTCTAAACAATTTTATAAAAACAGCTTTTGTGTTGCGACTTGACCTAATTTCCGGTTAATATTTGCTGGCTATGTTGCGATTGGTCTATAGGTAACGATCTTGGCTCACTACAAAATCTGATCTTTCGTTCCTATAAAATTAATTTGATCAACTCCTAACTCCTACAAAAAAACACCTTTTATTACACATAAAATATCAATCTGGTATTTCACATAAAAACACAAAATAATTACGCCATTAAACGTTCAGCTGTAATAGCCATCATTGAATGTATTATAGATAAAACCCTCTTAACTAATATTTTAGCTTATTTATCCCATTATTCCACAGAAAATTACTCTTCGAAAAAAACATTCACAATTTCCAGACGATAGAACCAACATCAATTAACAAAAAAATATATATTTTTACTAAAAACGTTAATTACACATATTTCACTCCTTTACATTTATATAAACAAAACAAGAGTCATGGATTTTAAAACAAAACAAACTCAGTCAATTCTCAATGAGAAGTATATTAAGTTGACCTATGATCCGGCAGATAAAGTAATCATTGCCAAATGGATGGGTTTCTTAAAGTTTGAGGACTTGAAAAGAGGATGTGAAGTGATGAATGAAAAAGTAAAACAGGAAGGCTTGACCCGACACATTAGTGATCAGTCTGAACTAAAAGTATTGGCAAAAGAACTTCAGGAGTATATAGGTGGAGTATGGTTTGATGAAGTTGAAAAACTGGGATTACGAAAAATAGCTATTTTAGTTGCAGAAGATGTATTTGCTCAGGCAACTGTAAATAAGGTAAATACACAGGCTCAATTTCGCCAGTTACAGATACAGACATTTGGCTCTTTAGAAAAATGTTATCAATGGCTAACTGAAAAATAATAGATATAAAACCATATCAATCCCAAACCTTCATTTATGCATTCTGCGCCTTTTTCGGTTGAGGTTTCAGTCACATCTTTGGCTCAGGAAAATGAGTATATCTCAAATCTCGATCCTTTAAAAGCAGATCAACTCATCCAAAAAGTTCCTTTCCTTAATCTAAAAAAGGATACTATTGAACTTGTATTATTGCTGGTAGATATCATGCCATCAATGCATGAGATTCATACGTTTGATAAATATCAGGCAAGTGCAGCCATTCGGGATATAGGTTTTTTACTGGGTTCTTTAAAAAGACATCAGGTAGAACCAGTCAATATTATACCTGAATTAGAAGACAAAATGAACCTTCTGGGTGATAAGTCAGGTTTGCCTCCCCGTGATACTCTACTGCATTACACAGTATGGAATCCAACAGATTCGCGCAGACGGACCTATACTGGTACGCAGGATGAACTTTATTTGATTGATAGTGTAGTGGTAGCGATGGCTCCATTGGTAAAATGCATTATTCTCTTACGAAAACTGCATTTAACCCCGTTGAACTCTCCAGAATTCAAAGCAATATGTCAGGAGATCTTTACCCTATTTGAAAAAGTTATTGAAGGAATCGTGATGGCCAGACGCAAAGTGTCTCCCTCCTATTTTGCAAATGAACTTCGGTTTTATTTTGATCCCATTACATTAAACAATCGTGAATATCTAGGTCCGGGAGCTGTTGAAATGCCGATGTTTGTATTTGATCATCTGCTTTGGAGTAGTGACTGTCAGGATGAGGAATATCGCATTTTTAAAGAGACATATTTGCCTTATATCCATCCGGAAATGCGAAAAGTATATCATGAATTTGAGGATAAATCCAGTCTGGTAAGCAAAGTATGTCGTTTGGCTGATGGCCAGATAGAATTCAACAACATGATCCTGGACTCACTAAAAAGCCTTAGTTCCTGTTGTCGGTTGCTAAAAAGTTTTCGTATGCCCCACAAAAAAATTGCAGAAGAAGCTTATGCACATACAAAGAAACCAGAGCTACTATCTGATAAGAATGAACACATTCAACGCAATCATGGTAGTGGAGGCTATTCTACAGATATACTTACTCATATTCTGAACTTAACGAATCAAAAAATAGAAATGCTGGATCTATGTATTTCCAACTTCCAGGCACCTGACTCTGGTAGAGATATGTCCAGAAACTAAGCAAATCCATCTTTGCATAATAAATCAGCCAGTAAGCTTTGGCTAATTCTGATGGCTTTCTTTTACTACTCATTTTTTCCTCTGTCTATACTTACAAGCTTTAAAATCAGACATATTTCTTACATTTTATGTCCAGAAAAGGTCTGTAATTTCTACTAAAAAAAATATTTTGATCGTTTTAAAAGAGATATCTTCATTTCAGGATAGCATAAACTACTTATCCTCGAAAGTATACTCTTGATCTTAATGCGTTTTCACTGATATTTCAATTTAATACTCACCATGCAAAGAAAGATTGCAATCACATTACTGACTACTCTGACTTTCACAGGTGCATTTGCACAGTTGAGTCTGGATAAACTGAAAGAAAAAGTTACATCTGTCACCAGTAGCACAACTTCGTTATCTGAGAGTGATATAGCAAAAGGGCTTAAAGAAGCGTTGTCGGTAGGTACCAAAAACGCATCCAGTCAATTGAATAAAGCAGATGGCTTTTATAAAAATCCAATTGTAAAAATCCCATTTCCTGAAGATGTGCAAAAGGTATCTACCAAACTCAGAGAAATTGGTTTAGGAAAAAAAGTTGATCAATTTGAATTAACATTAAACCGGGCGGCTGAAGGAGCTGCAAAAGAAGCTGCTCCCATCTTTCTGAATGCAATCACGTCAATAACAATTACAGATGCTAAGAACATTCTAACAGGAAGCAATGATGCAGCAACCAGCTATTTAAAGACCAAAACATCTGATAAGCTGGCAAGTGCGTTCTCACCCCATATAAAGAAAGCATTGGATTCTACTACAGCTACACGTCTGTGGACTGAAATTACCACTACATATAATAAACTACCAATGGTAAAGAAAGTAAATACAGATCTGACCAAATACACAACTGATAAAGCGCTCAAAGGTATGTTTACTATAGTTGCCGATGAAGAATTAAAAATTCGTAAAGATCCGGCAGCACGTGTTTCTGATATTCTGAAGAAAGTTTTTGGGAGTTAACGAATCCATCTCAATAAAAAAGGCTTTCAGAATAATACTGAAAGCCTTTTTTATATTCTGATGTCAAAACTGCTATTCTTATAATGCACCTTTGACATCAAAAGTTGTATAAGTATATCCTGTTTTCCCATCTGAAGTAATACCTTGAATCACTACCAAATATTTCCCTTGCTGATCGGATGAGTAAATATCAAGTTTTTTCTTTCCATCAGATTCTGTATGTACCTCAGGATTCCAATATAAAAGGTTACGAAAATCTGGCAACCGACTTGCTCTAGTTGCTGGTGTATCATATTTTGGACAGTAAAATTCTCTTTTATTCTGCATACCCTCATATGCTTGTACTAAGGCATGAGGATCTAACTCAAATCCAGCCAGATCTCCTTTGTAGGTTGAATAACTAACAAGCCCCTTAAACATAAGGTGTCCAAGAAAATAACGTCCATCTATTACTTCTAGCTTTTTAATCTTCAATGGATCAAATCCCATAATTTTATCTGTATCAAATACAGGAATTCCATCCAGTAATATCAAAGGGTCTTCATCAAAAGGAGCCGTATTTCGTATTCTGTCAAATACATAAAAATGGAATTTACCTTTGTGTTTTCGTACCATCACACCAGGTACATATTCCCGCATCACCTCTTCAACAGTGGGAAAGCGAGTATACGCGTCCAGAAAGTATTTTTCATGAGGCTTACCATAAAATCCTAAACTATCCATTATGGGAAAGGAGACAGACTTTCTGGGAAAAAATACGCTATTAGTTTGCATATTGATGCTATGCGTCAATAATTGATTTTGCCAGTTCTTATCAAGAGTCAGAAAGGACAAAGAATGAGAAGAAATTTTTTCAGAAAATGGACTATTTATCTCAAACCGATAGGTACTGTCCTTACGGGTATCTGTTTGTACAACTATATCCTTAGCTCCTGAGAAATTTTTCACTTCAAAACGAATACGCCCCATAGAATCACTTTTGGCAACGAACAACTGTACATACCGATCTGGAGCAGATAAAAATACATTCATATTTTTAGCAGGTAAACCAGTATTTGTATGAAGGACTTTGCCTGTAATAAAATGTCCTCCATATTCAGGAACAAAGGTATAATCCTGTTCTGGGGCTTTCCAGACTTCATCCCATTTAAAACGACTCCATCCATGTGTCAACATTAAATTGTCCATAGCCTGGTCTACTTCTAACCCTTCATTTTCAAAATAATATTGGGGAGACTCTATTATTCCCTTTAAATCAGAAGCCAGCCATGTATAACTAGTAATATCATTATGATCAGCGGTTTGAAGTGAGTCTAACAAATACACTGATAAGGAAAGATCGGCTTTCAAATCTGATTGGGTAGAGATGGTTAGGTCAATCTTCTCTCTGATATTGTACTGTTTTTTATCAAGGCTTGCCTCAATAGCCAGTTTTTGCGTTGGCCGCTTGAAATAGATACGCTCTGCTACAGGTCTTTTTTCTTCATCAAAAATAGTTATGTGTGAAATCCCATCTCCCAAAGTTGCTTTGTCAACATAAAAAGTTGCCTTCCCAGATGTGAGTAATTGAGAATCCACATATTTTGTAATCTGGCGAGTGTGTATAAGAATATAGAGTTTTTGTAACGATACACCTGCAGTTGAAACCAAAACTTGAAGTTGTTTATCTCCAGACTCTGATACACGTAATACATATCCATTAGGTTTAGCAACAGGAAAAGGATACGATTGAACTACTCCCATCTGGTCTTTTATTATCCCACGATAGGTATTGCCGGGTATTGGTGTAAAAACAAAATTTCCTATACCAAACTTTAATGGAGAGAAACGCACTATGGTATCATTCTTCTGATTTACAACAGCCCCCAGGCACTCAATGCCCTTTCCTTCCGCATTATTTACTTTAAAAGCAACTTTACTTTCCACATTTTCTACCAATGCTCCCCCCTCTGGAAAAAACTGTACATCATAACCTGTATCCTTCTTATCTTTTGGGGGAACAGGCAAATAGCCAAATGGATTAATAATAGTTAATTGCTTTTCGAAATAATAATCTGCACTGAAATTCTTCATCCAGTTGGTATAAGCTCTCAAGACATAATAACCTGAATTCAACGATGCAGGCAATACAACTGTTCCATTGCCTTTGGCATCAGCAAGGGAAAGCTTTGTTTGTACAACTGCGTTATTCTCTCTATCAAGTAACTCTATATATGCCACTTTGCTCAAATCCAAAGGTTGATGTGAAGCACCATCTATTGCATACACTTTAAACCAGATCGTTTCTCCTACCAGATAAAACGGACGATCTATATGAACAAATAATTTTTCTTGTAAAGTCTGCGAACTATATTGTGTGAACTGAGTTTGAATAACTTTCTCTGTTTGCCCTACTCCCAGTGCTGGAATAAAAGTCAAAACAACATACAGAAGCTTTTTGAATCTTGTAAATGGCGTCATTTGTATTTATTTAACAAACAAGTGGCTATCTTAAAAATATTTGTATCAAAACAAGTAGGTTGTTTTCTTATCTCCAGAAATCAGGTTTGACATTAGTGCCACCCTGTAGACGGCAATCACCACATGATGGCGGAATAGTAATATATTGGACATCAGGGTAACCATAATCTGACATAATCAAATCCCCTGATGCAATTGCATCAGCTTTAGGCAAAGTGTCAACAGGCAGGCAAGTAGGATAAAATCCCAGATAAGGTGTAATGAAGATTCTTTTCTGCGCCATAGAGGTAGCACTAAAAAAACCAAAAACCAAATCATCACTGTCTGTTATCGAATGAATATTGCCTGTAACTAATGAGGGTTGAGGATCAAAAAGTCCTCCCGTAGCTTCTGTTGTCTTTGCCAAATCAGTCCAATAATCAAATGCATCCTGTGTGAGAGCAAACTGTTTCACTAGTATGCTATATTTAATTAATAACTTATTTGTAGAAGCATTCACAAAAGTAACTGGTAAGTCCTGAATCACATCCTGACTCAATTTGACAGACGTTCCTATTAAAATAGAAGTACTTGCCATAGTTTTCCAACAGTTATGAATATCATCTGTACGGAATACAATATCCTCACCTTGCACCTCCAAAGAAGAAATCAAAGCACTTTGGTATTGCCATGTTTCTTCAAATTTCCATCGGTAGAATTTTGTCTGATTTGTATTATCATGAGTATTTACATAAACCTGAACACCACTTTTATCTCCAGCCACTTTGTAAGCGACACTATCAATGGGAGGTGTCTTTTTATAAGGAACGTAATCTGATTGATATTCCTTTCCTGAGGAAGTTTTTATACTTAATCGAAAATTCTCTGATTCATTAAATATCTGTTGTGGCAATACATAGGCACCGCCACTTCCTTCTGTAAACACAAAGCGACTTCCTTTATCTCCTTCTACCACAACTTCTGCATTTTGTTCATACGTCCAAGCCGATTCATCTGTAAGATTTTGTGTCCAGCTTAGTCTGATGATGCTGCTGCCTTCTCCTATATTCAAATAGCCATCCACAACCAGAAAAGTTTTGTTTGAGGTTACCTCTGGTGGAGCAAATGTTTCTATACATCCACCCAAAATCACTATTCCACTAATAAAAAAAACAATTTTAATAAATATGGATTTCATGAATTTATCAATAAAGAATACAATTGATTGTCTGAAGCTTATTGCTTAAAACCTGAAGTTATAGGTAACTGTTGGAATAGGTCTGCCAAAAATAGAAAGTTGATACCCATTTACTGATCCACCTTTTGTTATGAAGTACACAGAATATGGATTTTTTCGTCCCAGTACATTATAAACTGCCAATGTCCACGAGCTATGTGCCAGTTTTTTAACTTTATGATTTCCTTCTATATTCATAGAAAAGTCTACTCTATAATAATCAGGAATACGGTATTTATTCCGTTCTGCATAAAATACTCTCTCAGTTCCTTCCAGAATATATTTACCAATTGGAGGTGTATAAGGTCTGCCGGTACTATAAGTAAAATTCAAAGAAGTACTAAACCGATGACTAAATTTATAATTACCAATTAAAGTAAAGTCATGTGGCTTGTCATAATTACTTGGGTAATAGTTGCCATCATTTGGTGCATCAGATGAACTTCTGTCTTCTGCACGTAATAAGGAACGGGAATAGGTATAACTTACCCATCCATTCAACTTACCAGACATCTTTTTTACCATCACCTCTACACCATATGCTTTACCACGGGTATTAATGACCGCTGTTTCTATATGATGATTTAGTATTAGAGAATCACCATTTTTGTAGTCCAGGAAATTACGAATATCCTTATAATACCCTTCTACAGATACCTCAATAGTACTTCCTCTCAGGTTTTTATATAATCCTAGTGAATACTGACTGCCTAATTGGGGTTTCAAATAAGAATCACTCAGCTTCCAGATATCTGTTGGAGATACTACTGTGGTATTGGTAATTAAGTGAATATACTGTCGTAACGTATTGTAACTCGCTTTCAAAGACATATCAGCAGAAAGCATATAACGAGCTGACAATCGGTACTCCGGACCTCCATACGTCTTGATAATTTTTCCAGCCTCATATGTTTTTGTACCAGTCATATAACCTGTCTCAATTGGATAGCCCGCAGCATAGGTATTAACTGTTTTAGGTCCTAAGTAGTTAAAAACAGAAAAACGAATTCCTGCCGTAATCAACAAACGAGGACTAACTTCAAACTTATCACCAATGTGTATAGCACTTTCTTGTGCTTGTTCATTAGGCATAATATCCGGAATTACCAATGATCCCTCACCATAAGGAATATAAGAACCAGGACTTAATTTATATCGGATTGTACTGGCTCCAAATTCCAGTGTATGTTTATCCGTAAGAAGATAAGTAAAATCTGCTTTTAGATTCGCCTGATAAATTGCAAAATTGAGGTCAAAAGCAGTAGTTGGGGTTTGCTCTCCACGGATGGCATACTGATACTGACTATAGGCACCACTAAACACACCAAATAGTTTGGTATTAAATGTATGTTTCCATTTTAAAGAGCCTAATATATTACGATACGTGTATAAGGTGTCACCAAATAGCCGAAAACGATCATTACTCAAATAGGCAGTTAGATATACACTATTTTTTTCATTAATCTCATGACTAATGTGAGCATTGATGTCATAAAAAGAAGCAGAACTTTTGTTAAAGTTTGGATTTTCCAACGCTTTTAATACCCAATTAGAATAAGTTGACCGCCCTCCAAGAAGAAAGGAGGATTTATCTTTTACAATTGGTCCTTCCACTGCTAGTCTACTTGTGATCAACCCTAACCCTCCCGACCCAACAAACTTCTTTTTGTTTCCATCCCGACCAGTAATATCCAACACAGAAGAAAGCCTTCCACCAAACTTAGAGGGAATATTACTTTTATAAAGCTCGACATCTTTAATCACATCTGGGTTAAATGCGGAGAAAAAACCGAATAAATGAGCAGGGTTGTAAACAGTAGCATCATCAAAAAGAATCAGGTTTTGGGAAGTTGAGCCACCTCGTACGTTTAATCCAGTACTACTCTCTCCCACTGATTTTACACCTGGAAGTGTAAGCACTACTCTTAGTAAATCGGTCTCACCAAAAGCAGTAGGGATCTGTTTCATAGTTTTGATAGAAAGTTTTTCCAGACCCATTTGTGTACCGGTAACATTCACATCACGGTCTGCCTGTACTTTCACTTCTTTCAAAGCCACTACGCTTTCCAGCATTTCAATATCCAGTTTTCCATCAGAATAAACCATCACCTGGCGTCTGGTATCACGCATGCCAATATTCTTAATACGAAGCAGATGTTTTCCTTTAGGAACTGTAATACTATAATGTCCTAAGGCATCTGTAACAACTCCAATTTGTGGTGATTCCAGATATACTGCGGCGCCGATGATTTGTTCGCCGGTTTTAGCATTACGGACGTAGCCTGATATAGTGGCATTGCCCTCTTTTAGTTTATAAGTTTTTATTCCTATTTCGTACAATTTATTTTCACTTGCAGATAAGAGTCTTTCTTCCCTTTCCTCATCTGGAATATCATAAGCTGTTACATCTGTTTGCTCATTTGGAGTAGAATCAAATAATCCAGCAGGGAGTCGTGTAATGATCAATCGATCCTGGGCAATGTATATACGTTTTTGAGCGTCAATCGAAAACTTGAACTCAGTATCACTGAAAACTTGTTCCAGTACTTTTTGAATAGGCAAATTCGTTACCTGAAGAGTAACTTTAAAGCTATCAAGCTGTACTGCATCATAATAAAAATAATAAGGGCTCTGGGATTCTATTTCCTTAACAAATTGACTGAAAGGGGTATTGGTAAAATTACCATTAATTCCATTATCTGTTTTTGACTGCGCATTAACAGAATGTACAAAAAGGAAAAAAAAGAACAAAAGATAAGTAGACGTTTTCTTCATGGAGTGGTTAGTTGATCGTAATGGGCAGTAACCTTGACAATGGCATTTTCACGATCCTTTTTGAATCGAAGTTGATTCTCCCGAATATATTTGCGCAAGGCTTTTTTCTGATCTTGGAAAAGTTTCAATACAGACCCCTTACTACTCACATTGTGATATATTCCATCTTTATAAATGTAAAAGAAATTCTTGGCAGGGAACTCAACCACTATCTTCATTTGCTCAATTACCTCATCTCGTTCTTTTATCCGGCGTGCCAATACTTTTAATCGTTTCTCATATAATATGTCATAGAAGCCTGTGCGTAACCCAGTGTTAGCTTTTTCCAAACGAATGAAGTGATGGTTTAAAACAGTAAAGTAGCGTACTTTTTCTTTTTGAAGTTGCAATTGATCATATCGATTCAGATGTTCAATGGCAACTTCATCTTTTACTATATCATACATAATCAGGACATTAGGATAGAACTGCCCATCATAATAGACAGATCCTTCTTCCATTTCGTCTGATTTAAAAAACTGATGTTCTGTAGAACGGGCATCATATATATAATACTCAGGCCCGTTATATAAATGCTGCGATTCTTCTGTAGATTTCCGGTAAAATTCCACGGCAGAAATAATAGCCTTCTTAGCAGAACTATCTGCATTTTGTGCATAAAGAGGAATACCAAACAGGTACAATATACCTATACTGGCAGCAAAATATTTCATTCAGGTAGTAGTGTTTGAATAATTTAATCCTTTTGGATTACTATTGTTTCAGTATTTTATACGAAGAGCTACTGTTAAAGAGTGGAGTTTATAAATGCAAGGTAAATAATATCCTTATATGTTCAATATGAATCACAAAAAAGTAAAAAAATAAATATACCATTTACCCAAATCAATAGATAAATAGTTTCATTCAATCGACAGCTTCCTATTTAATAGCACTAAGTTTTATGCAATTTATTCAAATTAAATTGTGTAAAACAACTTTATCACAGACTAGAAGGCAAAACTTTGTTTATGAATTAATCTATAAAATCTGAATATCCATTTTTTCATATGGTTGTAGTGATGCTTTCTCAATTCTATCGTCTGTGATTAAGATATCAAGACTTTCAGTTGTACATACAAGAAAATTTTCTGCAGTGTTCATTTTGTCATATGTTGTGGTAGCTATTATCTTTTGAGAAACTTCAACCATTTTACGTTTTACCTGGCTTTCCTCACGGCTTTGAGAAGTTACTCCAATTTCTGGATGAATACTACATACTCCTATTAAACACCAGTCAGCTCGAATCATTGCTAAACTCTCAACAGTCTCTATTCCAACTGCAGCCTGAGCTTGTTTAAAAATCTTTCCACCTAGCATTATAGTTTCCACTTCAGGGTGTGTTACCAGTTCATGTGCAATCAGCAAACTATTGGTAAATATGGTAGCTTTTAATGTTGATGGCAATAACTTTGCGACCAGTAGGTTTGTGCTGCCATTATCTAGGATAATTACCTGATCATCAGAAAATAAACCAATAGCCTTTTCTGCTATAATTTGTTTCTCTGTTTCAGAAACATGAAGTCTTTCATTCATATTATATGGCAACTCAGGCTTTGGGATAGCGCCACCATGCACTTTCTTTATAAGCCCGATGTCTGCAAGTTCCTGCAAATCTCGTCTGATAGTATCATCAGAGACCTGTAACTCCTTTTGTAACTCTAGCGAAATAACTTTACGATTTTCCAGGAGTTTTTTTAAGATATATTGATGTCTTTCTTCTTTGAGCATATATGCAGATTTTGAAAATATTTTTTGGTATTACGATTGTTTTTATGCAATATTATGCGGTATTTTATAATTTTAAAATAACACAAGAAAAATAACTGCAAAAATCCGCAAAAAAACAATGGCATTTATCGAACATATTGCAATATGGGTAACAGATCTAGAAAAGATGAAAAATTTCTATTCTACCTATTTCGGAACTTCATCAGGAGAAAAATATCATAACCATACTAAAGATTTCCAATCATACTTTCTTTCTTTTAAGCAAGGCAGCCGACTGGAATTAATGCAAATGCCTTCTATTCCAGACAATCTAAATAATATTTTCAAACAATATAAAGGATTGATTCATTTTGCTATTTCAGTGGGCAGCAAGGAAGAGGTCGATAAGTACACAGAATTATTACGAAAAGATGGCTATCCAATAGTTGGAGAACCACGGTATACAGGGGATGGCTACTATGAGAGTATAGTTCTTGATCCCGAAAATAATAGAATTGAGATTACTAACTGATTATCCGTAAAAGCTATTTACCTTTGTGTATCTGTTCTAAGTCAGCTTTATATGAATATAACAGCAACTCCCTCCCGACTGTTTTCACTTCCTTTGATTCGAACATCTATCTCAATATACTTTTTCGTTTTAGGAAGTATGTTTGCAACCTGGGCATCACGTTTACCAGCTATTAAAGTCCAACTACATCTTTCTGATGGTGAATTGGGAACGGTTTTGTTGGGGATGCCTATCGGATCTATATTGGTGATGCCTCTGGCAGGTTGGCTTACTTCTCGATTTGGAAGCCGATCAGTGGTAGTAGCAGCCAGTGTTATCTATAGTTGTGTCATACCTTGTCTAGCATTGATTCCGGAGGCATGGATGTTAGCAGTAGCTTTATTATTTGCAGGTGCAAGTGGAGATCTGATAAATATTGCAGCAAATGACCAAGCTATACACTTGGAAAGACTGTATTCAAAGTCTATTATGTCCTCTTTTCATGCATTATTTAGTGTAGGAGGAATGGTGGGTGCAGGCTTGGGTGGCTTAATGCGTCAGTGGAATATAGATCTATTTACACACTTTTGTATTGTAGGCAGTTTCACGATTCTTATCTCAATTATTTTCTCTCGTTTTTTATTAACAACACATACTAACTATGATCCAACAACCCCAGTGTTTGTCAGACCAGATAATACAATAATTGGTTTAGGCATTATTGGTCTTTGTGTGATGCTGGGCGAAGGAGCTATGGCTGACTGGTCATCTATTTATTTAACGAATCTACTGCCAGCTAATTCAGGTTGGAGTACTGCTGGATATACAGCATTCTCTTTTGCTATGGCACTAGGTCGTTTTGGAGGGGATTGGTTTACCAATCGCCAGGGTATCCAGAAAACACTAATTGTCAGTGGAGTTCTCTCTGGATTTGGTCTATTGCTAGCTATTTTGGTTCAACAACCTACAGTTGTAATTATTGGATTTGCTTGTGCAGGTTTGGGGTTTGCTACTGTAGTACCACTGGTATATAGTGCAGCCGGTCAGTCTAAAACGATGAATGCAGGAATGGCAATTGCAGCAGTTTCTACAGTAAGCTACTTTGGTTTTTTGTTCGGCCCTCCACTAATAGGCTGGATTTCAGAGGCCATAGGTTTACGATGGGCTCTTCTTCTGGTTGTGTTTCTAAGTTTTATGATCTCAGTGTTAGCAAAAAAAAATACCAGAGAATAATTTCAAGGTTCAGCAACTGCTAATAATTTTTACTTTGGCGAACCAGCAAATCCATATGGTCAAATGATGGGAGATTATTTGACCATATCCTGAGTATTCTTTCGATTCGTAAGTGACACACCTGCCAATACAAGGAAGCCTCCTCCTATCATATATACATCTACTGATTCATTCAATATAAATACAGCCAACAATACAGCAAAAACAGGAACCAGGTTTCCAAAAACAGCAGCCTGCGATGGACCAATAGACCGTACTCCTTCATAAAACCATATATACCCTAATGCAGTACTGAAAATTGCCATAAATAGAATAGCTGCCCATAATTGCCAGCTCAGTTGTGTAAAAGAATGTAATGCGCCTTCTGAAATTCCCAGAATACCTAATGTAAATAAGCCAATACAAGAAGAATAAGCAGCAACAACCAAAGGAGACAGATCCACCAGAGCTAATTTGCCTACTAAAGTATAAATTGCCCAGGTAATTACACAACCAAAAATTAATACATCCCCCAAAGTAATTCCACCATTCAACAGAGAAACCAATTCTCCATGTGAAATAACAATCATTGCTCCTACAATAGAAATTAGAATACCAACCCAACGTAACGGGGTAATTTTCTCTTTAAAGAAAATAGCACTTAATGAGGCAGTCACAGCAGGTGTAATAGCTACAATTAAAGAAGCACGACTGGCTGGTATATATCGCAACCCATTAAAAAAGAAGATATTATATAAGAAGACGCCACTCAGCCCTAAAACCAAAACCAACAACCATTGCCTCCAGGTAAGTTTAGGAAATCTCTTTTCAAACTGATATAAAATTGTCATCAGACAAATGGATGCAATCAAAAAACGATTGGTTGCTGCAGTATAAGGTCCTACCTCACCATTCACAAGTATTTTTCCGGCAATAAATCCCCCTGCCCAAAACAATGAAACAAGTACAAGTTTTAAATATGTCATTTATGATTTTGTATGGATTAAAAACTTCAGATGACGCATACCTTTTCTTTTGCACTCAAAGAAACTGCAAAACATTAACATTCAAAAGTTTTCATCAGTTCTTCCAATAAAAACGGACTGTTTTAGAACAGTCCGTTTTTATTGGAAGAACTACTATGCTATCTTCATGCAACCACCCTATGTTTAAAAAAAGGCGCTAAAACCCGTTGATTAAATAACCAAAGCAGAAGCACTGCATTGACAACCAATAAACTTTCCCAAAGAATACCTGTTCCTATAACATTTCTTACCATATGCGTAGTTGTAACCACAGGAACTGTATTTGCTGAGGATGTAGAGAATACTGAAAGCAAAATCATACTCACAATTACCAGAAAACTCATAAAACTCAGAAAGACAAATGGCGTTAATCGTACTCGTTTCTTCACATCTGGTACTGCCAAACGTATCTCATCCCATTGATCCAAAACACGTTCTGTAAATACAACAGATGGTTGTAACAATGGCATTGAAGCCAATTGTTCATTTATCGAAATAAATGTCTGGTATCGTGCCTGACAATCTTCACACACAGACAGATGATCAAAATATTGTTGTTTTTCATCCTCAGTCACAAATGCATCAGCCAGATCCATTAACTGATCATCCGTCAGATGTTGTATGTTCTTTTTCATCATAATAAACTTTTTGCTTCCCGTTTTAATAAATTATCCAATTCCAAAGCCAGGCGTTGACGAGCTCTGTGCAATCTTACTTTTGCATTGCTGGCTGTCATTCCTGTAATTTCAGCGATTTCTTCCAAAGATTGTTCTTTCAGATAGAAAAGGGTAATTATTCCAGCATCTTCCGAAGACAGGTGTGCCAAAGCCTTTTCAATATAATATTGTTGTTCTCTGCGTTTTGTAAAGTCGTTATCTGTTTGTTCTGCAGCTAATGTATGAACTGTTTCAATGTCTTCAATCTGATCTTTTTGTTTGCGCTTAAGCATTAGCGCTGCATTGAAAATAATACGATAAAACCATGTAGTAAATTTTGATTCCTTATTAAAAGATTCCAGATTTCTGAATGCTTGAATAAACGCATCTTGTGCAGCTTCTTCGGCATTCTCACGATTTCGCAAAATTCGATATGCAATAGTAAATGCATACTCCTTGTGCCGTTCTAACAGGTCACGACATGCAGTCTGATCACCTAACAGGATCTTGTCAATTAAGGTTATATCGTCCGATTTGCTTTTCACATCTGATTGGATGCACACATAAGCTGAAAGGTTACATTATTTGATTGAAAAAATCAAATAATATATTTAACACTCATTTTCAAAAAAATATCATTAGTAAATATAGCTTCATTTTTAGGTTGATGTTTTTTTATTCTTCAGAGAAAAATGAGAAAATTTTCGCTTTCTCTGTAACCTGTCAGAATGTTGTTGCATCCTATGTCCAGAAAACAGGAAAACATTCATTCATCTAAACACAATTTACAACTATGGGTCCCGATGTAGCCGTCTTTATGGTTCCAATTGTCAGTGTTATTGGCATTATAACAATGATTATTTTTATTCGCTACTACATGAATGTAGAACGAATGGCCTTGATTCAAAAAGGAATTGATCCTTTTACTAATAAACCCAAAGGTCAGTTAAATCCTTCTGTTACACTTAGGATCGCCTTATTGTTGATAGGAACCGGAGTAGGAATTTTGCTAGGCAATTTTCTGGATGAAATCACACCACTTGTATCTGAAGCAGCCTATTTCTCTATGATTCTGATTTTTGGAGGGGCAGGCTTACTAACATCATATGTATTTGAGCTTCGAATGGCAAAGAGAGAAGAAGCTGAAGCCAAAAAAGAAATCAAATACGAAAACATATAAGTTTTTCTATAAAAGCAAAAGGTCAACTAGTAGAGTTGACCTTTTGCTTTTATACGAGTTATCCCTATTTATATAATTCTCTTTCTGATTGAGCTTCCAAGTTAAACAAATCGTTTAATACATCTATCAGTGTTTCAGCTTCTCCACGTTTACAAGCAGCTTTTAACTGCAATACCGGAAGTTTGATAATCTTTTGCATTATACCTTTGGTAATCTGTTCGATTCTTTCTGTTTCTGCCGGTGTTAATCCTTTCAGATGACGAGCTAACTCTTCTTGACGGATCTGTTCCAATGCATTTTTCAGTTTATTGATGGTTGGGGAAACAGCCATCTCTCTTGACCAATCTGAAAAATCTTTTAACGCCTCTGTAATAATTTCCTGTACATGTGCTATTGCTACAATCCTTTTTTGTAATGCTTCATTCGCACGACTTTGAATTTCATCTATATTATAGAGAACAACTCCCGGTATTTCTTCTATGGTTGATTCAATACTACGGGGAACTGCCAGGTCAACAAAAAATTTATAGGAAAGAATATCCCAGGACTTAATCATTGCCTGAGTAATAAAAGGGTCTTGCTTTGCTACAGAACTAATAATCACATCATATTGACGCATCTTTTCTTCAACCTGAGAAAAAGGCAGAACTTTGAAATTCAATTCAGTAGCCAATTCATCAGCCTTGATATGTGTACGATTACACAAAGTAACTTCAAAGTGCTTATTTTCAGCCAGGTTTTTGCATACATCTGTTCCAATCTCTCCTAACCCCACAACCAACACTTTGGGTTGAATCAATGCAGTTGTCAAATCTTCAAGCAATTCAACTGTTGCATAGGATACAGAAGCTGCTCCATCACGAAATGCAGTTTCCTGTACTACCCGTTTGTTTGCAAAGAAAATGGCATGCATCAAACGATGTACAAAAGGACCTGCCATATTAACATCAGCAGCCCATTGGTAAGCATGTTTGGCCTGACTTGTAATTTGTAGATCACCTACCACCTGAGAGTGAATTCCCAAAGAAACTTCAAATAGACGACGAACAGCTACCTGATGATCAGTAAAAGATTGAAAGTAGTGCTTATACAGATTAGTATCAAGTCCTTTCTGAATTCCGATAAGCTTTATAATATCCTCGCTTCGGTCTTCAGCTGATGTGTAATATATTTCTGTACGGTTACAGGTAGATAAAACCAGCATTTCGGAGATATCTAACACCTCACGAGCTTGCAAAAGTAGGTTTTTGCATCCTTGTTCTTCAAGCGCTACTCGTTCTCTAACATCAATAGGGGCCGTGTGATGTGAAATACTGATGGCTTTAAATTGTTGGTGCATGGCAGAGGTACTAATTCTAAATATTCTTGTGCAAAATTACTATGAAAATGTCCAATGTGAAAACGATTCATCAGGAGAAACTATGATCTTTATCACTCTTTAGTATAATTTAGAATTATTATAAATAGCTCTCACTTACTAGAGACTTACTTTTTATAGTAGAATCCGCATAATTAATACAATAAACTACTAGGTTCATTCGCTTCTGTAGAAAATCCTGTTTGATACATTGGATGTGCTAAAAATAGTATATTGTCGTCGGCAAATATATATATCTATATACCAATTGTGTGACAAAAGGGTTCAATTGCCATAAATTCACGCTAAAGCGATATGAAACAAAACTTTCTGATTAATCTCTCTAACGACAAGTCTCAAACTAAAATCCTTGCTATTCTAATTGCACTGCTGATTGGAAGCGCTTCTGTATTTTATACCAATTATATTGTAAAAAAACTTGCAGAACACGAACGTCAGGAAATAGAATTGTATGCAAAAGCACTAGAAATTATCACCAGCACAGATAGTGACAACGATGAAGGAGTAGCTATCAACTTTATTACAGAACAAATTATCAAGAAGAATGATATGATCCCTGCCATCATAACAGATGCTCATGATAACCCTGTTTCAACAGCTAGTGCTTCATCCATTAATATAGACTTCCCATCTAAAGCTACAGAAGAAGAGAAAAAAGAAATTATGTATGAAGAACTTGAAGTCATGAAATCCCAGCATCCTCCTATTGAGATTAATCTGGCAGGACTTCAGCAACGAATCTTTTATCGTAATTCAGATGTCTTGTTTCAACTACAGTACTACCCGTATGTCCAGCTTAGTGTAATTGGTGTATTTGTCTGGCTTACCTATCTTGCTTTCAGTTCATCTCGCAGAGCAGAACAAAACCGGGTATGGGTTGGCTTGGCAAAAGAAACAGCTCATCAGTTAGGTACACCCATTTCCTCACTTATGGCATGGATTGAATATTTTAAATCAGATCCACAATTCAGTCATAATGAAGCCATCCCAGAACTTGAAAAAGATGTTCATAAACTGGAGATGATTACAGCACGCTTTTCAAATATTGGTTCAGTTCCAACCCTAACAGAAGAAAATCTCCATGAGATACTAAATAATATAATCAATTATCTGCAAAGCAGAATCTCCAGTAAAGTCAAACTACATTTGGATGCTGATTCACCGAATCCAGCTCCCGCAAAAATAAATCGCCATTTATTTGAATGGGTGATTGAAAACCTTTGTAAAAATGCAGTTGACTCTATGAGTGGAGGAAGTGGAGAGATTATGATTACTTTACGAAATCAAACCAATAAATGGATTATTGATGTATCAGATACAGGAAAAGGAATCTCTAAGGCAAATCTGAAAAAAGTATTTGATCCTGGGTTTAGTACTAAGAAAAGAGGATGGGGACTGGGACTTACACTGGCAAAACGAATCATCGAAAATTACCATCAGGGTAAGATCTTTGTAAAATCATCCGAACCGAATAAAGGAACAACTTTTAGAATAGTATTAAACAGCTAGTTTATTTATATCTACATCAGATCTATCTATTCTAGAGACAGAAATCTAAAAATGATATCTTTGAGAAACTTATAACCTATATGCAGCAAATCATCCGTTTTCTACCTCTACTATTTATCTTATTTTGTTTTAATGCCTGTACATCAATACAAGAAAAGAAGGAAAATACCTCAACACAACAAGCATCACCTGAAACTAAACCCCAATTACCGAACTTTCAGGTAAAGGACATGGAAGGAAAGCTGATATCCATATCACAACTTCCACAAAATAGGCCTACCATTGTATTTTTCTTTCATCCTGATTGTGAACATTGTCAGGCTGAGGCCACAGAACTTCAAAAGTATACAGATAGATTTGCCAACACAAACTTCCTGATGATTACTTGGGATGAAATCCCTAAAATACAGGGCTTTATGCAAAAGTATAAATTAAAAGCGCCAATTACTGCCTATAAAATTGATAACAATACATTATTTCAGACTTATGGAGTCCTTCGTTTACCTGCTGTATATATTTACAATAGCCAAAACGACTTGATACAACAATTTAATGGTGAAGCAAAAATTGATGCGATACTAAATTATATTAAATAGAAGAAGATAATATCTATAATCCGATAGGATTGAATATATTCATCCTTCCTAAAAATATTTCATCTTTATTTTTAGGGATGTTGACTGCTGATGCTTAAAATGAGCATCTTTATAGGATGGTGGTCCTAACACAGCTTTTGCATCATTAGAAGCACCATATCCTTCTTTAGGGATTCCAAATGCTCCGGTATCCATTTTACCATTGTCATTTTCATCATGCATTACAGATATAGCATAATCTCCATCAGGCATATTGTCTAAAACAATTTCTACTTTATCTCCAGTAATTTTACTTTTAATAAGCTTTACCGCTTTTGCAGGATTATTAGGAAAGCCATCTTCAGACTTAAAAACGGATAATAAAACGTGCCCCTGAGTGTTTCTTAAGTTAACGACAGTAATATGTATTGAAGATTCCATAGACAAATGGTTAATCAATATAAGTGGTATAATAAAAAGGATCTTAAAAAAATACATGCCAGATTCAATAATTTAACTTACAAACAAAAAAATACAGCTTTTAGCTATATACAGAATAAAAAAATGCGCCACAAGGCAAGCAAAGCGCTAAAAGGTTTGTTAATACAAGAAATATGCAGTAGCTTTGCGCCCTGAAATTACATCATACTTTTCGCAATAAAAAAACACAAAATGGCAAACGAAACGCTAACGCAAGAGGTACCCATAGCCGCCTCCGGTTCGACAAAAAAAGTTAATATAGGTAAAATAACACAGGTAATCGGTCCGGTTGTAGACGTAAGCTTTGAAGCAGAAGGCAGTCGCTTACCTAATATTCTGGATGCTTTGGAAGTAACCAAAGCTAACGGAACCAAAGTAATTCTGGAGTGTCAGCAGCATTTGGGTGAAGATCGTGTACGTACTATCGCAATGGAAAGTACAGATGGTCTGCAACGTGGATTGGATGTGATCGATTTAGGAACACCTATCGAAATGCCAACCGGAGAAGGAATCAAAGGTCGCTTGTTTAACGTAGTAGGAGAAGCTATTGACGGTATTCCTCAACCAAAATCAGATGGCGGATTGTCCATTCACCGTCCAGCTCCTAAGTTTGAAGATCTGTCTACTTCTACAGAAGTTCTTTATACAGGTATCAAAGTTATCGATCTGATTGAACCTTACGCAAAAGGTGGTAAAATTGGTTTATTTGGTGGTGCAGGTGTTGGTAAAACGGTATTGATCCAGGAATTGATTAACAATATTGCAAAAGCATATGCAGGTCTTTCCGTTTTTGCGGGTGTGGGAGAACGTACACGTGAAGGAAATGACTTACTTCGTGAGATGATTGAAGCAGGTATCATTAAATATGGTGATGCATTTAAACATTCTATGGAAGAAGGTGGTTGGGATCTTTCCAAAGTAGATCAGCAGGAACTTGAAAAAAGTCAGGCGACCTTCATCTTTGGCCAGATGAATGAACCTCCAGGGGCTCGTGCTCGTGTAGCTCTTTCTGGTCTGACAGTTGCGGAACACTTCCGTGATGGAGATGGAACAGGAAAAGGTCGTGATATTCTATTCTTTATTGATAACATTTTCCGTTTCACTCAGGCTGGATCTGAAGTATCTGCTCTTCTGGGACGTATGCCATCAGCGGTAGGTTATCAACCCACACTGGCAACTGAGATGGGTGCTATGCAGGAACGTATTACGTCAACCAAACGTGGTTCTATTACCTCTGTACAAGCAGTATATGTACCTGCAGATGACTTGACTGACCCTGCTCCTGCCACTACATTTGCTCACTTGGATGCGACTACCGTATTGTCTCGTCAGATTGCAGCATTGGGTATTTATCCTGCAGTAGATCCACTGGATTCAACTTCACGGATTCTTACACCTGAAATTGTAGGTGAAAAACATTACCGTACAGCTCAACGTGTGAAGGAAATTCTGCAACGTTACAAAGAATTGCAGGATATTATCGCTATTCTGGGTATGGACGAATTATCTGAAGAAGATAAACAAACTGTATCTCGTGCACGTCGTGTACAACGTTTCTTGTCTCAGCCTTTCCACGTAGCAGAGCAATTTACAGGTATGAAAGGTGAGTTGGTAAGCATAGAAGATACTATCAAAGGGTTTAACATGATTATGGATGGTGAATTGGATCATCTACCAGAATCAGCGTTTAACCTGGTAGGTACAATTGAGCAAGCGATTGCAAAAGGTGAAAAAATGCTGGCAGAAGCCAAGTAAACTATAGATTGTGCAGTTTGTTAGCATTTTCTGAAAAGGAAATAAAAACAACTGCACATTTTCACATATAAACCTGCTCATTCGATATGCAAATAGATATAATTACCCCTGATCATACTGTATTTTCAGGAGATGTTGTTTCAGCAACCTTTCCAGGAACCAAAGGATCTTTTCAGGTATTGAACAACCACGCACCTCTGATTAGTACACTGGAACGTGGACATATTAAAATCAGAACAAATCAGGATGAAAAAAGCTGGGAAGTTGATGGTGGTGTTGTTGAAGTACTAAACAATAAAATTACAGTTTTGGCAGAAGCTATACTTGACAAATAGTTTAGACAACCTATAAAAAGAGGCTTGGAGATATCTTCAAGCCTCTTTTTATAGGTTGACTATTCAGTACTATTCTGCGGTTTTGGCAATCTCAATTTGTCCGGCAAGTTCTTCGACAACTTGCTCATTTGTCTTATTCATATCAAAGCCTATATTTTTGAATCTGATTATTCCTTTCCCATCTATTACGAATTTAGTTGGTATACCTGGAATCTGATACGTTTTGTATACTTTATTTTGAACTCCATCAGCACCTTTCTCATCCAGCAATACATAAAAATCATAATGATTATCAGATAAAAACTGACTTATCAATGATTGGTAGTTTGGAGATTTTTCACGTGTATCAATGAAAAGGAAAACTACATTTTTATCATTTTGATACTTATTCATTGTCATTTGCATTGCAGGGAATGAATTTCGGCATGGAACACACCATGTAGCCCAAAAATCCAGTACAACCACTTTTCCTTTATAATCTATCAGAGAAACAACCTTTCCACTCATATCTTTTAGGGAAAACTGAGGTGCAGGTACATTCATAACAGAATCCAGCGGTCCTAAGCTTGTGAATTTTACAGATGCTTGAATTTGTTTTAACGAAGTAAGCATCAAAATTGTAACAATAGTCAAAAACAGTTTCTTCATTGAAAGACTTAGATAAATGATTACTCTACCCGAGGAAATTTATAAAAGATTGATGATAAGCAAATTGAATCCGTATCCATCTGATAAAAGATTGAATGCATTCACTAAAGAAATCAATAAAATCCAACGTTAATCGCTTAAGTCCTAT
>NZ_JASJOR010000059.1:0-24779 GCF_030068545.1 Xanthocytophaga flava
TAAATTTGCAACTATATAGGTGCGTATGGTATCTTTCGAAAGGATTTCCATTTAGAGTGATATTTTTTGGTTCGCATCTCAAAATTCACTCTTTTTCGGGAATCCTTTCCTTTTACTAAACAACTTCTATTCTAAAAACAGTGCTTATTGTTTTTTTATGCTATTATTTTTCTCAGCTTTTCACTCCTGTAATGGCTCGTCAGCTTAAGTATGAGCATAAATTAACAGGATCTTCTTTGTATGATGTATTTACCTTCCAATTGACATGGTTGCTTGTATCTGCATTGGTAATTGGGGTAAGTGATATACTTTTTTTTAAAGCTCTTTCTTTGATAAAAGATTCCTATTCCGGCAGTTTTCCTGCTTATGTAAACTATTGTCTTTTTAGTCTGACATTGTGGTATTATGATCAGGAATTAAAAGAGTTTGAACTTAAATCTTTTCGTATTGCACTGATACAATGGGGCTGGTATATAGCGATAATTGTAGTAGCATCCATTCTGAGGTTTAATGGGTCATCATTTGGCTGGATGCTATCTGGAATTAGTTATCCTGTTATTACAGTAATACTGACAATCTATCTTATCAGCAGAAATCAAAGAAGCTCAATAGGCTATGACTCTTCAGTTCAAGCTGTTGATTCTGAAACACAGACTATAGATTCAGAAGAGTAGTAATCGATTAGAATACTTAGTGGAATTGTAGAATTGTACTAGCACTAAGCCTTCTTCAATAATTAACAGAGTTGACTTCTTTTACTAATGGAAAAAGTAATATTAATCTATGAACATTGGGCTATGTTTGCTCAGGATCGATGCTAGAATAGTTTATCACTTTTTCTCTGCCACGTTGAAGCTCTCACCAACGAGCTCTTTCCTTCCATAAAGATGAGTGCTACTATCTAATTTTTAGAGGTTCACTTTCTAGGCACGCCGACACTTGGAGCAATTAAAAGATTACGAATTATAAATAGCTACTACTATGGATTTTGAAATAAAGCCATACATTGGTGCTGGGAAACTGCTTCTTGGTATCCATCCGCCTAGTACCATCTTTTTTTGCACATGAAAGGGCACTAATGCAGGATGCTTATGAGCGATTTCAAAGGAGCAACCTTTCCCAGAAAGCGTTCTGCAGGTAAAGGGCATTTCAAAAGGTAAAATTAATTACTTGTGTCGTCAGTTTAAGCAAACCAACGCACCAACAAGTTTGGAAGAGAACAATACCAAAGTAGAGAGGAAATTAAATCAAGCGAACGAGCCTTCGGACTTTTCTCCGATCAGATTGCCGATTACTCAAAATCCTATGCCGTTGATGGATTTATCCGGGAAAGGGCGGCCAGAGATTTACGCACCTGTTGAAGCAAGCTTCCCACGAGTTGTTTAATGGAAGCTCATCGCTTTCACCTTTGAAAAAAGTCGATAGCAAGCAATAAGTAAAATCATGCAAACTATAGTTGATATTATTGTAAATCCTAAAGAAGTATTAGTGTTTGTAAACGCTTCACCCTTATATCTTGCATAATTGATTAAAGTGAAGGTGAGAGCATTATTTACGAAATGTATAACTATTGGTATAAGCAAACTACCTGACCAGTAATATAAATAGCCTAAGAGCCCACCTAAAACCATTCTTGGAAGAAATCCCTGAAACTGAAAATGAATAAAACTAAATAATGCTGCTGATAGCCAAATGGCAATGTGGGGATTTTTATAAATTCTATGAATTTCGTTTTGTATTATTCCCCGAAACAACAATTCTTCTCCAAACCCTGCTAAAACGGCTACTACAAACAAAATAGGAATTATTTCATACCAATTATCATAAAGCACTATCAAGTTTGTAATTTGTTGAGCCTCTTGTTCCAGTCTTAGCAAAACAGCTTGTAAATTTGAGAGACTTTCTGGTAGTTGGATTTGCTGATTAAATTCAATTAATTGAGATAGGAATGGCAATGCAGTGATAAAAATAAGAAGTGATAGTAGAATAAAGCTTCCTAATCTTTCCGTTCTTACTAAGAAAATTTGCTTTAAATCCTTCTGAAATACATAGATATAAAGTATTGGCAAAATAAAATATATAAATAAAGCATTCAGTGCTTGCCTTGATAATAAGAAAAACCTTGCTTTTGTTTCTTCTTCCATTTTAAAAATCATTCTATTAAAATCAGTAATAGTAATGCCAGTAATTAAAGAAAAAAGTAAACCACTTAAAAAGCTTCCGATAAGTATAAAACCACATAGTCGTAAAACAATCCCTAATGTTGGTAGTACTTTTAAGGTATACTGTTTGTCAAAATTATCTAATTTGCTCTTCATGTAATCCGGTAGTATTGAAATTGTGTAATTGAAAGAAAAAGGCAATAATGTCTTGGTTTTGCAGTTGGAAGCAAATAAAACATAAGTGAGTGGTAGTCTTGGGGATAGCCAGCCTGGCCTTTTTCAATTTTTCTTTATATTGTGCATAGTAGTAGATGTCAAACCAATAGCTCTATATTGTATATCAAACCTGAACAGTAATGAGGGTAATGGGAGACAAATCAGAATTGACTATTTCTGAGTAGATAGTAATACGTAACCAAGGTTCTGGATACAAATTAATCCCTCTTGTAATCCAAGAACACATTTTCATGTTTCCTGGATTTTTTCAAAATAATTTTATCTGAATAAGATTTATAAATCAGCGTTTTTCTGCCTGAGCGTAGGAGATAATCCATTGAAGTATCTGTTTTTAACAAGCTTTTAAGAGAATCCGGTCTGTATCCCACTTTTAATGGAATGATCCGAATCTTTTCCCCATCCATAAAATACTTTCCCGTTTCAACAGCTGTAATGTTATAGTGGTGTAGTACTAATATTATATCCTGCCTGAAATATTCCCCGTTATCCTTCAATACGAAATTCGTATAGGGTGATTTTTTAGAATTACCATTATAATAGCCTCCTTGCAGCTTTGTTGGCTGACAGGATACCAGGCACAAGATGAATAAAGGATTTAGGCATACCAGCTTTTTGACGTATTTCAGAATCTTATTCCTGAAAAAGATCCGTAAAAACTGACTGACTGGATCAACGGCTACAATCTCTTTAAATAAACTCATACAAAGGGTAAAAGAATAGTTTTGTAAAACACATCTGTAGAATAGATCTGTTACAAAGATGTATATTATTCCTTGTTTCTTCCTACATATCAGTTGCGTTACTCTCTCATGTCAGATAAGCTGTCTATGTTCTGTACTCTGTAGAGCTTCGTTTCCAAGCTGGTTTTGAGTACAGTTTGAATAAAACCATGCGTTTTTGAAGGGTGTTCTGCTTAATGCTATTTCACTGAAAATGCATTATACACCTATATTATAGGTGTTTTTACTATTGGAACTGACTATAGACATGTGGATTTCTGACAAATACTACATAAGCAAGTATACAATTGGAATAAGTGCCAAGCACTGAATAGTTAATTATTACTTTTGGCAAGCAACTTTTATACTGTTTTGTTCACTGCTTTGTGATTTATAACTAGAGGGAGCGATGAGGGATACATACAATACAAGTTGCAGAATACAAAATCTTCACCTATGCCCATTTTTCGAATACATTATTTTGCTGCTGTTATTTATCTGATCTGGATGGTATGTGTCAAGTCAGGTCTGGTGTTTGTTTTGTTTCCTATTGTTTCTATTTGGGGGATGATAATTTTTGTTGGATTAACACGAAAAAAAGTTTCGGATCAGATTCGTGCTCAATATCCGGATTTATACAACAAATATGCAATTGAGCAACGAAAAATAAGTTTTTCTTCAGATGCAAGGCATGTAGATGTGGGTTTATTTACAAAAGAAGAAATTGATTCAATCACCGATCCAGAACTAAGGAAAACAATTGCAGATCTAAAGCTGATTACTAAAACCATGCTGCGAACAACCGGAATCGTAACAGCTATTGCAATCATTATTACCATTGCCTGGTGGCCACATCTATGAGTTGAGTTCTTTTGGATAAGGAAGAGATGGTATAAACAGTCTGAGGAATAAGCTGTGTTAAAATTAAAAAATGAAGACACGCAGATACAAAATATATTGGGTAGTAGGTGTAATCTCCTTATTTGTCATTGCCTTAGGACGCGATTTCTATCTGCGATTTGATATAAAATATAACAGAGGGATTACTTCCGGAACTGTCGTAAACATCTATCGTCCTGGAAAAGGAGTGTATCAATTTGAATATATCTATAATGCCTATGGAATTGTTTATAAAGAATGGGGGACTGTGGGCAATTTCAGAGGGGATAAGAATGACTTTCTGAATAAAAGGTTTCCAGTGATTTATTCTCACAATAAGTTGACCAGAAGTGAAATTTTAGTCAATCCTAAAGATTTTGATTTCTTTGATATTCCTATTCCAGATAGTTTGAAGAGTTATACTACACGATTTTATTGAAAAAGACTATTATGGATTTTTCTAGCTTATTGATGTGATTTTATGTCTGAATATAAGTTGTCTCCCAAAATAAGAACTCTCTTTATTGTAGGTTTTATCTGGGTAATTATGACTTTTGGCCTTGTCAAATCCGGGATGTATTACTATCGTGTACAGAAATACTACACCAAATCTATCAAAGGTAAAATCATATCAAGGGAAGTTGTAAGAGGTGCAACTTGGAAGGCGCTATACTCAACAATCTATTGCGTTGATTCAACCAATTGCTACATAGAAATAAATAAGCAACGGTTATTTGGGTATGATATAGGTGATAGTGTTGCTATTAAATACAACCCAAATAGTCCAGATATGGCAGTTATGGATGTTCCATCAGAAACAAGTGAACCCGTTTATATCTTATCTAGTATTTTTATTTTCCTTTCTATGTTCTTGTTTTTACGATTATACTTTTCAAATGGTAGATTTTGGCAAATGTTGAATTTATAGTTTGGCAAGTTTTCTGGCTACATCGGTTTCTTTTAAATTTTATTGTTATAATGAGAGAAGCATTAAGAGGATCTATATTTAAAACAAAAGATTTTAGACTACTGCTGGTATTTAATCTGATCGTCTTGTATGTGGTTTGTTCCAATACTATGTCAGAAAACGATATTTACCGGTTTGCAGTTGTTGTTTTAGCCATTAACCTGATCTTATGGTTTCTGGTAGGGTATTACTTGAATTATCCCGAGTACTCTGACTCAGAGTTATTGGTCAGCAATGATGTCTGGTTCTGGAAAGAAAAACGATATGTTTTCAAAGATATCAAAACGGTTAGTTTGTATAAAGTCAGTAGTGGACGAGGATCTAAATCTATCGTGCTGGAAGTGAATACTTCATATGGAGCTGATACACACTATGTGAATAGGATAGATCGTGATCCAGCCGCTATTGCCCGATTTATTGACATTCTCAATAAGAAAGGTATAGTTGCCAAAGCAGAACTGGATAAGTGACTTGCTAGAAGAAATAAAGTTAACGAATACATAACTGGAATGAACCTCAGTAAAGAACAACTCAAACAAGAACTGGCCAATAAAATTCTGCTTCTCCTTCAGGAAATAACCAAAGACAACTTCTACAGGTATTATAGTGAAATCGAAAAGGTTATACTGCCTTATAAAGATGAAGGGTTAACGAAAGAAGATGTCCTTGAAGTGTTAAATGATTGTGTAAAAGAAAAACGCTACCTGAAAATTGACTTGGATGACTATCAGGAAGAAGTTGTGGTGGAAATTGTAAATTGTTTGACTGGGTTTTGCCCTCCTCATAGACGAATTGACTGGTAACTATTTTCATCTTTTGCCCCTATACTTTCTATGCGTCTGGATCATGCTACTATACATCGTATTCTCTCTGTTATTTTTCTGGTGTTGCTGGCATTAACAGGTAATTATGTCATAATGTATATTTTCTGGCCTTGTCAAATTATATATCTTTTTTTGGTTATTGGAATGGAGCAAGTAGCGCTTACCAGAGAAATCAAATTACATTATCCCGACTTATACAAAAGATACCAGACAAGTATGGATATGTCTATTGATTCAGAAGTTTTGAATAAAATAGCGATTCGAAGTTTTACAAAAGAAGATCTGGCGTCAATACAAGAACCGGAACTACGTATCAGGATTATACAATACAGATCTAACCAGGTTAAGATGTTTACAACCGCTTTTCTAACCTTTTTCGGACTGATTCTTATTAGCGTTCTGAAACGGTAATAGCTGCATTTCTGGGCTAAGTAGTGATAGGTTTGATAGTCAAATCAAGAGAGATAGCCACATAAGATAGTATGAAGAAAAAAGACTACAGTAATTTTATGATAATTGCCTTAATCGTGCTATCTCTTATATACATAAAGAGCAAATTTTTCACAAAAAAGATTCCACGCATTCAAATTGATAAAAAATCAATTTTGAATACTTCTGTAAGAGGTACCGGACATGGGCGTAAATATGAGGTATATCTGAAAAATGATACCAATTCCATTTATTACCTGGATAATTTTACTAAGAAGATACATTCCAAAGAATATACATTGTTTGGCGACTCAAAATTACCCCTTCACGGGAACTACTCCCACTTACTATCCTGCATAAAAATTGGAGGATATAAAAGATAGGGTGGATCGGTTACCGAATTATCCATATTCCTATCCAAAGAATTTGTTGAATTGATATGTTAGTAATACTTACCAACAGCTATGAGAATAAGGCCAAAGTGGGATAGGAAGCATGTTTACAAAGTAGACTTGTTAGTAATAAATAGTAAATTTGTACTTATCCTCAACCTTGCCTGCTTCTGGTTCATATGAAAGCACTTCTTCTGTTTTTACTGTTTTCTTCATTCGTTTTTTCCTGTGGAAAGAAATCAGATCCTATCCCCAAGGTACCACAGCCACCAGAGCCAGGATTACAAACATCACTAAACCTCCCTTCATAGGTTGAACTGATGAGGCTAGCTAGTATATCACTTAACCACTCAGGACGGGTGAGGTTATTGTGCTGACAGAAGTCCGGAAAAAGAGTAGTATATTTAGGCTAGCTGGCAATAGAACTTGTATCAGGCACATACCATTAAACCCAATGATAAAAAAACTTTTCTTGCTTTTTACCTTGATAACTGCTTTAGTGACTGCTTTTTCACCTGTAAAAGCACAGCATTGCGGTTTTGATCATGCTTTCGCTATCATTGTGGATGTGCGAGACAGTATAAGCGGCCAAATCATTGACGGACTGGAGGTTTTTTTTGCAGACTCTGTGGGCATTCCATATAAGAGTGAATGGAATCTGATAAGGGAGACAACGCTGACCATTTATCAAAAAACGGAGCTTTTCAAATTCGGGCAGAATCAGCAAAAAGGACCGCAGAGCCTTTTCGAACCGCTTACTTCTTTTCCCTTTGCTATAAATCATTACATGAAAACACTCGGAAGCGATTACGACTTCAAGCAGAGTGACCTGATTTTAATTAAAGACACTGATGGTGAAATGAATGGGGGGTACTACGGAACACATAAAGTAAAATTCAAGGATAAAAACATCGTCAGTCTTTGTAAATCGCAGCAAATCTGGCAAAGCACAGAAGCAGTCAACAAAATTAAGATACTTGTGACTCTAAACCCTGCAAAATAAATTTACCAGAGGAAGACCGCCTGAATATACCCTGGAATCTTATCTGAATGATCTGGAGTGGTCATTTTTTGCCCTGCTGCTAATAGTAGTATCACCATAGCTGCAAAGTGGTGAAAGATCACTGGTAATAATACCAGCGAGGGAGAAATGTACAGCCCAACTTGCATAAACCCCACTATCACGTGTAGTTTCCCTACGCAAGTTCTTCTGCTAGCACTTCTATTTTTCTGCCCTTTTCAGTTATGGCAACTATTTGAAACACATCAAATGCATTTCGTTTTGCTTTCTCAAATTCCACTTTTGATTGGTCCACGAGTTCTATAAAGCCATTCTCATCAACATCTTCTAAAAAGCCCTCACTTTCATCGTCAAAGTCAATTTGATAGTAAGCAGAAAGGATTATTTCAAAACTGTCATTTTTGTTTCTGTCAATGTACCAGTTGTCCAATGGTCTATTCGTAATTTGCTCACTAGTAAACTCATCACAAAACATAGGATTAAAACCATTTTTACAACCGTCAAAAAGCAAAATCTCCTGTCCACTTACAATGTCTTTGGCTACTACCAAAGCGGGTGCAAAATCTGTCCTAACAATCAAGATATCACACATAGCATGTAGTCGTTGTCCATAGTACTTGATTTTAAATTTTGAGTTTCCTGCCGTAGAGATTAGCTTTCTACGCCACTCAAAAGGATAAACTTTTTTGGCACCTGCAATATGTTCGGTGTAGTCTGCTAAATAAGTTGGTCCAGGCAATCCATTGTCTGTTGTTAGTATAGAAGAAGTGGTGTTGTCTTTTTTCAGAAAGTCAAATAGTCCCATAGTGCAGAATAGTGTTGCTTCAAATATAGCACAAACGCGAAGGAAAGAATAACTATTAACATAAGTCTGTCAACCTCCAATTAGGCAATACTTTCCCTCATCGTTGATGTTACCACCAGAGAGTTCTTTCCACATACGTAGATTTGTAATAACGTCATCGACAGGGGAAAACCTTCAGTATCAATTAAGGTCTTATCTTTTTAAAGAAGAAAAACTGACTATTGGCATAATAGGCTAATTCACTATAATATATAATCTCAAAATAGGTACTCTTATTTACTGCCAATTCATAAATGTTTTCTCGATTTGGTCGATACCCCCAATAAAAGGTCTTCGCTATTGCATCACGCTCAGAGTAATTTTTGTCATAGGAGTTCAATTTATATGTGGGATTTTTTATAGTTATGCCTTCTGATTCAAAAGAAAAGTAATCTTTGGTAATTGTTAATTTCGTACCTATTTCTTTTATGGAGAGTGAATCCAGAAATGAGGGTTCACCAATATTTGAAATATCTGTTAATATCCATTCTCCATATAAACGGTCTATCTCTTTCCTGAGAAAGATTTTAGATAAATGTCTTCATCTAAATCCTTAGATCTAACTCCGCATTGCATAATTTTCAGCAAGGCGCTATCCCGTTTGCTGGTATTTAAACTTTGTTGAGAAGTAGATTCCTGATTATTCTGGATACATGAAACCATCAACCCAATGTGGAGATACACACAAAGCTTTACTACATATTTTTTCATGGCTGCAAGTTAGGAAAGTGAGAGAATTTGGGAATCTGTATTTATTCTTTATAGTCTTTGATTTTCTGATAAACTTACACAAACAAAAGGAATACTTTTAAGATAATCTTCGCAATTCGTGTAGGGAACCTGGAGATATTTTACTCTGAAAAACGGTAACAAGACATGCCGATTAAAATAGTAAAAGGATTCACTAAACATGATTTTTCTAATTGGATAGCAACCAATGCACCTTAAATCTGTCAAAGACTAATGAAAATATTTTTGTCGACTGTTTTATTATTTTATTCTGGTTTAACTTTTTCACAAGAACCTATTGTTCTTGTTGAGTTAAAGGAATTTACAAGATATTCATTTGTGAACGTTCTGAATACAACCCATTACAGAGTAGAAAAGCTACCCTTTATATTTGAATATGTAAGAGATAATGATCTGGTAGCAAGTCCCAATAGTTATTTTTCGATTGAGAAACAGAAAAGAAAGATTCCTGTTGAACTATCATTGGAATCTTTAATGGTTTTTAAAATACAACCTCAACTGAAGGCATTTAATGGTGAGATTATTGGTGTTACAGGATGGGACGATGGGAGTGGTAATCTGATAGAATGTTATGTATTCTTCATTGACAAAAATAAAAAGTTGATTAAATACAAACATACCAGTATAAGACATGATCTTATTGGAGGATATGGAAATGCAAAAGGAAATGCGATATATCTTACAAAACTGATCAAAACACTTCTGTAAAATATGAGTTTGTTTGGATTGTACCCTTCCATTTTTAACTTACTTATCAGCCCCACTTATATTCTTCTTAGTTTTCGCAGTTATAAATCTATAACTGAATATCTCCCTTTGAAATTGCAATAAAGGAGGATTAATATACTTGATTTTACAAAATAACACTTCCCATATATACAAGAAAAATCATATAAATTTTATTTTTAAATAATTTTCGATTATTTCATTTGCACCTCTTATTGGTTTGGGTTATTTTTGCTTTTAGAGATTCACACCTGAGAAATGATCAAAATCAGGGGCTGAATTTTGACCAGTCTATTTACTCTTTTAGTGCTTCAAACCCATACAACTTTCATGAGAACTGTAAAATTATCCGTCGAAAAAGGTGTTCCTATTGGCCATTTGCCCACAAAAATTACTTTGTCTCACTATCAACCTTTATCATTTTTAGTGCACACAAGTTTGTCACTTGTGAATAGTTTGCTAGTAATTGCTTCATTTGTATCTGGTAGTACCCCGTTATTTTTTAGTAGTTCCCCGAGTACCCCATGCCGACCGGGTCACTAACCTGCCCTCCGCAAAAAAGTACAATTGCTCAGTTGTACACCCAGCCTTTGCATTCTTTTCTGTTTTATTCTTTTTTTAATTCTCATCCAGGTATATACTATGGACGCATTGCGCCTATCCCAGCAACTAGAACAGCTACAAACCGAACTAACCTGTTTACACGCAGAAGTCAAACGATTGGAAGCCCTATACATCCATCAGGTTACAGGCCAGACTACACGCATCACCATGGCCGATGCGGAAAATCAACTGGGCGTTTCGCGCTTTCATATCCATAGACTCATGGGAGCCGGAGTGATTCAGAGTGGTCAACGGGTGGGAGCTGGCAAGAATGCTCAGTGGACATTTGAACACGCCGAGATTTTAAAGCTGGTCGACAATCCGTCATACCTCACTATCGAACCTGTTTCGTAAGAGCAGGTAATCCTTTTATCGTTTCTCATTCCCAATGCCCAGGTGATCCTGGCTGCATTTGCCTGATCTAACCATCAGGTGGTGGAATTCTATTGCCTTTACCGTATTGTCTATTACTGATCTAATCAATTTTTATTCTTTCTCATTTTACTGTTATGAAGTACACTCTCATTTATGATGATTTACTTGAACACTTTGACATCAACATGTATGAACATGCATTGTTAAGTTTGATTGATGGACTTTCGGTCAAAACAGGTTGGTGTTTTGCTTCACGAGAGGAAATGGCTAAACGGGTTCGGATGGGTTCGCGCTGGATATTTAAGGCCTTGCATCAGTTGACGAACAAAGGTCTGATTGAAGTGGATGATAAGTCGCGTTTTATCAGAGCCAGCAAAACCTGGAAAGATGCCTTTCGTAAATGCCAAAAGGAAGGAGGGTTATTGGCCAATGCTTCTGATTCCGATACCGAGCCTGATATTGAAACGCTGTTTCGAAAACACAAACATAACATTCAACTCAAATACCGGGAGTCGGTACACGATTCTGCTGATAATAGCTATGCACAAACCACACAAGAACCTGTGAATACTATTCAGACAGAGGGTGAAAATTATGCTGATACTATGCAGTTTTTGCAGTCTGGCTATGCTCAAAAGAACAATGACCCTGTGCATTCTGTGCAGAATGTATATGCACAAAACAGTCAAGTGTCTATGCAGGATATGCATACTTCACAAAAAGGCGTGCAGACAGGTTCTGAAAATAATGCAGAGGCACCTGGTACAATTGTGCAGTCAGCCTCTGAACAAAAAGGTAAGCTGGATATGCATTCTATGCAGTTTGCCTCTGAACCAAATGCACACTATAATAACATATATAGTAACAATACTAATAACACCTATAAAAACAAAAATAATAACACTACAATAACAGAAAAAAGCGCATACGCGCAAGATTTTCAATTTTTAAATGAGCAGGAGATTTTAAAAAAGAAAAAACAGGGGGAGAAGGAAGAAAATTTTTTGAAGGACGAAGAAGAGAACCAAACTGTTGTAGAAGCCGCTATAGTAACCCCTCCCCAGGTTGCGCCAGCCCCCTCCCCTAAGAAGGCTGCACAAGAAGAAAATGCTATGCAAAACGTGCATAGCCTTAAAACCGATTCTAAGGCCACGCCAGCCGATCCATGTCTTATACCCTGCCGAGAGATCTATCAGCTATACTTCGGGGCTTACAAGTGGGTCTATGGACGCGACGACAAGTTTCTCAAACAGGTATTGGAACAGATCCGCTACAAAATAGCTGTTCAATGGCAACAACCGGATAGGAATCTGACAGAGATTCCCGATGAGTCAGTGATTCACTCCTTTCAGAGCCTGCTGGAAAAGATCCCTACCTGGTATCGGGACAATGGCTACACAGCACCCAACGACCTGAACCGGTTTTTTGAGAAGTACTATGCTGCCATCAAGTCAGGAAATGGGGGAGGAGCCCGTTCGTCGTTTGCCCCACCCACAGATCAGGATGAGGAATACCTCCGTCTGATGCGTCTGTGTCGGGATTAAAGAGGATTGTCTGAATAACGGGTCTTCCTTTCTGAGGTTGCGTGTTTTTACTGGGTTAAGTGGTGGGAAACAAGTCGTTGGTGAATAACACCAACGACGGGAGAAAAGAGGATAGTCCTTACAAGAATCACTCTCTTTTTTGTCCTCCTGAAAGGATCTTCTCTCTCCCTGTCCTTCTGAAAGAATCTCTTGACAAATAGAGCCGTGTTTGGTTTTTGAGTGAAAGAATATTCTCCAGTCGGAAAGGCCGCCGGTCTTGCCACGAGTTCCTTTCAGGAGGACAAAAAGGGAGGAGTATTCCTTTCAGGAGGACAGGGAGAGGGGTAGAAGGACGAAAAAAGATAGATTCTTTCAGAGGGATAAAAAGGGAGAGGACGAGAAAAAAAAATCCTTTTGCTCCCCTTGTTGGTGTTTTCTCCAACCTGAGGGAAGGAAGTCTGGAAAAGGAAGATCCGGGATTCAGACAATAGGTCAATCAGCAGACAATTTTTTACTATTCAATAACCAGCTAATTTTTTATTATGTCCCTGATTCAACATCCGTCATCATCTGTTCTGCTGGGCAAGCAGTCCCAGTCGGTGAATCTGATTCAACAAGCTCAATCGCGTATTACAAACCTGCTCGAATGGTTTCAACAAAACAACCTTCCGGCTCAGTTGACCGTAGCCAAAAAATACCAGATCTATGCTCAAACGCTGATGGAAGGGCTGCAGGCTGTTTCGCAAGAAAGTGAAAGTCTGATTTACAACATGCAACCCTTACAGGCCGACTATAGTGTGCTCGTCGGACAGATGCACAAGCATGCCAATGAAGAGATTGCCTCCCGTGCTCCGGCCCTGGAAGTATTTGCCCGTGCCCAAGGCGATGAAATCACCAATCGGCTCTTGTTTGTGCTGATCAAAAAGTTTACCGAGTCAGTCCATATCAAACAAAAGTTGACTGTGAAACAAACCGTTGCCATGGCAAGTATGGTACAGGTCGATTTTCGGGATCTGTCACTCACCGATGTGCTACTATGTCTTCGCAATACCCAGAGTGGCAAGTATGGGCAACTCTATGAGTCGTTTGACTTTGTGAAGCTGGGTGAATTTCTGCGAAAGTACCGTCAGGAAAAAGAATCGTTACGCGAACAGAAACACAAGGATCTGAAGTATTCACAGAGTTCTATTCTGTATGACATTGTGAGCAACCTGGACAAAGCGCCAGAACAGTTCAGAGAACCGTTCCAAAGCCTGTCTGCTCAGAAAATTGCACAAACCTTGTCAACGGAACAGGATGCAAACGCAGCCCCAACCGCCAGACCTCAGCCAGGCATAGACCTGGATGCCGTGTTTGCAGAAACAGGCAAACCTGCTTCCAGGCTACCTCGACCCAAGCAACTAACAGAGACCGAAAACCGCCAGCGAATCATGGCTGAATTAACGCTGTATATGGACCATATGACAGAAGAGGAATACCACTATTATGTGGATTACTATGAAACCTACCGACAACCCGAACTGGTCGAATGGCTCAAGGCAGAATGGAAGAAGGTTCAGGAAAAACAGAAAACCAAAGCATCGTAAACAGAGGCTGGCAAAATGTCAATTCTAACAACAATGATTTCGATATCCTGTAGGGACGATTGGCAGCCTGTCACGCATTGGCGTGAATCGCCCAGACGTTTCCCCTCCGAACGATTGAAAATATACCGAACCACTGTAAGGGGCGCACCCATGTGTGCGCCCAGTTTCCCACAGACCCGGTTTATGTTTATAAACCAACGTCGGGAAATGTAGGGGTGCCCCTTGCGGGTACCCGTGTTTCCCACAACGAATGCCTGGGATCAATCCGAAATCGTCGTCTAACAGACCCAAATCATTCGTGAACGGAAACCGGGCAGGGGCAAGCCCAGCCCCTACAATATCGGAAATGCACAAACGCGGTCTGTGGCATTGTGGGGCGCACCTGTGTGTGCCATGTTTCGTGCAGCGAATGGTTGGATTGGTGAATTACCATTGTGAAATGTGGGGGCGATCACGCCAAGTCGTGACAGGTTGGCAGATCGCCCTGGTCGGTGCAGACACGGCATGGGATCAATCCGAAATGATGGTCGGAATATCATAATCATTCGGCGGGGAATGTGGGCGACCGCCAGCCTGCCACGACCCGGCGTGGTCGCCCCTACGATATCGTATTACCACAGACATTGTTTGCGGGAAACCGGGCGCACACATGGGTGCGCCCCTACATTGGTTCGGAAAAATACCTATGTGTTAGATGGTAACAATCAGGTGATTTGCCATATGTGAACAGAACTCCGGTCACACAGAAGAAATATCCGAAGTATGGTCAGAATTGTAATGGAAGACAGAATGATCGGGCAACAGTTCAGCAAGGCAAGTGAACAGAAATCGAATCAATTTACAAAATGACCGGAACTCTGTTCGCTTTTGGTTTTGACCATACTTCCGGTCGATTTTTAGTTTGACTGGAATACCAGTCGCTTTCCAGAAATATTCGAACTCTGTTCACTTTTTCCTTTGACTGGAAGTATGGTCACTTTATCCAATGACTGGTATTCTGTTCACTGTCAAAAAATATCCGAATACCAGTCAACTTATTGGCTGACCATAGTTCCAGTCACCAACCTGCATGACCATAGTTATGGTCAGCAGACAAGCAAACGAATGTACACAAAAGAAACCAGTTATACTATGAACCTAAAAGACATCGGCGAACGCATCCGCCTCTTTCGAATGGATATACTCAACCTTTCTCAACGTGAATTTGCTCAGCGTATGGGAGTAGCCCAGGGCAATCTATCCTCTCTTGAAAAAGGTCACCAGCTACCAAGCTGCTTCTTTCTGTGGTGTTTGCATGCCACCTATCAGGCCAATGTGCATTGGCTGTTTACCGGAGTGGGGGAGCCTGTAGTGAAAGAATAAAATTTAAAAAAAAGCTTGGTTTGAAACGGGTATTTCTCTTGATAAATGTTTTTTTGGTAGTAATTTTTCTTATAAAATATATTTTGAAACGATTTTTTCTCTTTATTTGTGGTAAATAAATTCTAATATGTTAATACGGTTTATTGCATCCAACTTCCGGTCGTTAAAAGAAGAGGTAGAATTTAATATGCTTACCGGAGCATTTAAAACACACGCACATCATGTATATAAAGCAGGTAAAGTAGAGGTATTGCGTGCTGCGGCTATCTATGGTGCCAATGGTGCTGGAAAGTCTAATTTGGTAAAAGCCATAGCTTTTTTAAGAGCACTTGTTGACGAAGGAAAAATTGACCAATCTGTTTCCAGAGAAAAATTTAAGCTAGATGCAAAGTGTGAACAGAAACCAATTGAATTTGAGATTGAATTCTTTAAAAATAAAAAGATTTACAAGTATGGTGTGAGCTTAGATCAAACAACAGTAGTAGAAGAATGGCTGTATGAATCAGGTATTACCAAAGATGATAAACTGATTTTTGAACGGAAGTCACATAAAGGTCAAAGGCCAACAATTCGTATGGCTGACAAATATAGTAAGACTGCAAAAGCAAAGTTGTTAATTGAATTGATGCAGGATAATCTATTGAAAAACAATCAATTATTGCTTGGTAAAAATGAAGAACTAAAAATTGCAGAGATTGATGATATTAGAGAATGTATAGTTAGTGATCTTTTTATTATAAATCCCGATGAGACACTTATCAGAAGTCTTCCTAGACTTCTAAGTTTGTTTACAGACTTCAAGAATTTAGCAAATCATTTGTTGCCTTCTTTAGATACAGGAATTAAAGAAATTACTACTGAATCAATAGATTTAGAGGTTTTCTTTGGGAAAGACGATAAAGAGTTTGTTAAAGACATTTTAGAAGAATTAGAGAGTGAGTCTGAAGTAAGCAGAATAACTTCTCAAGGAGAAATTTGGGTAACTAAAGAAGATGGAAAAGTCGTAGTTAAAAAAGCTATTACACAACATAGAGGAATAGAAGATGATCCTGTTACCTTTGAACTCTCCGAAGAGTCTGATGGAACCCGGCGTTTGGTTGATTATATACCAGTTGTTGATCTAATCTTAAATTACCCTACCACTGTAATTATAGATGAAATAGATCGTAGCTTACACCCACATTTGGTAAAGACTCTTTTGCAAAAACTTATGTCAGACCCTGAAGCCCAAGGTCAATTGATATTTACGACTCACGAATCCAACTTATTAGACCTGAATCTTTTCCGTCAGGATGAGATCTGGTTTGCAGAGAAGGAAAGTGAATCTGGGTCCACACACTTTTATTCGCTTAGTGACTTCAAGCCCCGGTATGATCTTGACATTCGCAAAGGGTATCTGAATGGTCGCTTTGGTGCCATTCCTTTCCTGGCTCCTCTCGAAAACCTCAACTGGCATCAGCATGCGGAGGCAGAATAGAGGCTATAAACGGGGCGAGCCATTCCGGGATGCCCGTATTTTCGTTATTATCTGTGAAGGCACTAAAAGAGAACCTGAATACTTCCGTTTCTTTCAGCAATTTACGCGTCGCATCCAAATACGTATTGCCGAACCCTATAAAGGCTCTGCACCAACACATTTTCTGGAACGTGCACAAAAATACGATGAAGAGATTGGGATAGGAGATGATGACCGTCTTTGGTTTGTGTCTGATGTGGATCGCTGGAAAGAAGAAACTTTTCGAGATATTGCTCATGTCTGTGCAGAACATCCAAACTGGAATCTGGCAATCAGTCATCCCTGTTTTGAAGTATGGCTTTACATGCACTTCTGGGATATCAGAGATTGCTTAGCTCATAGTCCGGAAGATTATAAACAAGTATTGAATGAAAAAATAACCGGAGGGTACTATGTCGCAACGTTTGCTCCTCATATTAAAAATGCAGCAGCGCAAGCCCGACAAACCGATACCAATCCTGAACATTATATGCCAGACCGTGGTCGTACCAAGTTATATCAATTAGCAGAAGAAATGCTTGAGTTTATAGGGCAGGACTGGGAAACTATACAACAAAGAGCAGTAGCAGATTTATCTGTAAAAAGAAGCAAGCGTTAGCCACGAAGTATCCACTCTAAGAACTACCGAATTGTGTTCTTTCCTAAGTATTACTTACTATTCTTCCTCTGATGCCTGCATGTCATCTATCAAGCCAATGTACACTGGCTATTTACGGGAGTGGGGGAGCCTCTAGTGAAAATGGTTTCTAACTGATCAGTACTGAAATTGACACACATACCCTCTGATCCCAATAAACCTGAATTGTCTTTCATAGAGACCAGTGATTAAACGGACTGGCTGGGGGCATAAACCACTAGACCATATAAAGCTACAAAATAACAGGGAGTAAGATGTTATCGTCGAATCGTGAAACATCTTACTCCCTGTTGGTATATTTTAAAAAATTCTATTTCCTCTCTCCATCTATAGTTTCTTTCAGCAGAACCATGTCTTTTTCTCTGAGATGTTCACCACTTATAATAACCCGGGGCTTGGTATAGATAATTTTCCCGGTTTTGCTATTAACGATTGCTACTGTTTTGAATTCATTTATAATATGAATGAGATAGTAGGTAGTTTTAGACTGATCCATAATAGCTTCAGTCAACTTTTCCTCATTCATAATTTTATAGGGATACGGATAGGCAGAAAGTGTTTTCTCTTTTTCCTCTTCAGAAACTTCTACATAATCAATGCCATCTTTAGTTGGTTTGCCTATTTTCAGAAATGCATATTCAGGTATGACTAAGGTACTGTTTTTTAATTTTGGCAACTCATACAAATCATTGTCTTCCTGAGTAAATGTTCTTCCACTTCCTCTCAATAAATGGTCATTTACTACAGCAAAATAAGCCCTCAAATCTGGAATGTTCCAGGTGAGACTAACAGCGTTTGTGTATATATCATCATAATGCTGATTGGTTATTGGTATTTTCTTTTCTTTGATCAATAGTGGATTGGCCTTGATTTTATATGTTAAATCAATCATGGCAGTTCCACCAAAATACCCTTTAGGATAATAATATCCAGCCTTGTGAGCATACGATCCAAAACCAGGTGAATGAAAAGTACCAATGATAGATCCAGCAGGAATACCAGAACCTGTAGATAAATAAGCCCAGGCAAAACTTTTTCTAGGAATTTCTTCCTGTGGCTTATTTAACCAGAAGTCCAGCACCATATACCATTCCTCTCTTCTGGTATTATCTGGAGAATTGTTTTTACGTATATATGTACTCATACTCACATACGCATAATTGGGTTGATTAAGGTATGATTCGGCTTTAGAGAAAGGAACCAATATCAATGGAGAGACTGTCCAGACAGATTTTAGTGCTTTTTCTAATTCAGGTAAGGTACTTTCATCCTGTTTTCTGTAAAAAAATACAAGTGTGTTGGATTTAATTTCCTTTAATTCTTCCTGTGTAAAATCACTTTTTTGTTCCTGTCCAAGGATACGTCCTCTTGTAAATCCAATTGATATCTGGGCATAAGAAATAGAGTGTAATAAGAAAAGCAGAATGCAATACGGTAGAAACTTGGTCATAGTTTAGTTAATAAAATAATTGTAAACCTGTGTGCAAAAATACTATTGTTAGATGATGCAATCTATGTGTTGGCAGGTTTATTTACTTTTCTTTCCAAGTATGCTTTATATTCTGCCAGGCTTTGCTCGTATAGTTGTGCATCAAAGTAAAATTTTCCAAGATCTGGATGATCCCAGATAATAGTATTTCCTCTTCTGGTAATGTCTACATCCCAACTGCCATATATTCTATCTCCATAACAAAAGATCTGTACTCCGCATTCCTGTTCCTCCATAAACCATTCTCTCACTCTTTCATTCTCTGGGAATGGTTCCTTCTGTATGTGAGGGTAATATAGTTGATATACATCCTCAATAATAAGAGGCTCACCCATAAAACGTTTTAGCAGGAATAAACCCCAATTGTAGGATTTGTATAATTCTATAAATTCAAAGGAACTGAATAGGCCTTCAAAGAAGAGATCATACTTGTTTTCCTTGTTTCGGTGTTTGATTACCTGATCCAGATACTTTCCATTGATGATATACTCAATACGTAATCTGAAGTCGTGCTTTGTATCTTTTTTAAGTTCTGTCAGTTCTTCAAGAAAGCTTTCAATGGATTGATTCGCATCTTTTTCTTTGACAAAACGCCATTTGATATATTGGCTTGTCCACATATCGTGGGGCTTGCCTGCCTGTAAATAAGCTTTTGAAGGAACCAGTTTCTGAATTGAAAACCTAAGTCTGAATGTATCCATTAGGAAGTTGTTAGCAATGAAATTATGTCTGAAGGAAGAAGCAAAAACGGGTAAATACCTGACCTGATAGTTGAATGAAGTGCAAAAAGAAAATGGCAAAGCGCAGCCTATTTGCGCAGAGGAAGAAAGTCATCCAGAACTTTGAGGAAAATAATTTTATATTGGAAGCATAATCTATGGTAAAATAATAAGCCACAAAGAAAGTGAAGTCCACTTCAATCGTGTGCGGTAGTGAAGGTGCGTTGGCAATCTTTTCTCCGCGAGGTTGGCCTTTGGCGTATATCTTTTATGGGAGAGTGTTTTGTAACTAAAGAAAAAACACGCTCCCTGTCCTCCTGTAAGGATCTCGTGACAAATAGAGTCTCGTTTGTTTTATGAGAAAAGAATTATTCAGAAACCAAAGGCCGCCGGTCTTGTCACGAGATCCTTACAGGAGGACAACAAGGGGATTGAAAAGGTAAAAAAGAGATCTTTCTCTAAAACCTTCATTTCTGGAAAAGATATGGAACAGGATAAGGGGTTGGCCTGTGGGGGGGAGGATCGGAGAAAAGTGCCCTTTTTTGCACACGCGCAGATCTGGCTCACCAAACTCTCGTTTGGTGCCCTGTTTTTTGGGCAAGCAAAAAATGAAGGAGCTTGTGGAAGAGGGATGAAAGGGACAATAAACCAAGCCAAGGAAAGAGATCTATTAAAGATTAATCAGTACTTATGCTCTTTTCAAACAAACCGTAATTTGTGTTATACCTTCCTGATCGTGTGTTAATGCAAGCCAGCAGGTTGATCTACCTTTGTAGTGTAAATAATTCATCACACGAATAAAATGTAGAAATCATGCAAAAAGTAGCATTAATTACCGGAGCAAGTTCAGGCATGGGCAAATCCACAGCCCACATACTTCATAGTCAAGGGTATACCGTATATGGAGCCGCCAGACGAATTGAAGAAATGAATGATCTGAAAGAAAAAGGAATAGGGATAGTTTCGTTAGATTTGACCAATGAAGATTCGATTGTCAAGGCGGTAGACACTATCCTGAAAAAAGAAGGGAGAATAGACATTTTAATAAACAATGCGGGCTATGGTTCGTATGGAGCCGTAGAGGATGTGCCGCTGGAAGAAGCCCGCCGACAGTTTGAGGTAAACCTGTTTGGTATGGCCAGACTGACCCAATTGGTATTGCCCAGTATGCGTAAACATAGTTATGGAAGAATTGTCAATATCTCTTCTATGGGAGGTAAAATCTATACTCCGATGGGTGCCTGGTATCATGCTACCAAACATGCCGTAGAAGGTTGGAGCGACTGTTTGCGACTGGAAGTGAAAGCATTTGGAATTGATGTGGTAATAGTAGAACCCGGAGGGATAAAAACACCCTGGGGAATCATTGCCGCTGATAACCTGGAGAAAACCTCCGGAAATGGAGCGTATGTAGACTTTGCCAATAAGGCGGCACAGGTTATCAGGAAAACGTATAGTGGAGACCAGTTAACGGATGTGGAGATTTTGGGCAAAACCATTGCCAAAGCAGCAACCGACAAAAAACCAAAAACCCGGTATGTAAAAGGCTATATGGCAAAACCTGCCATCGCTATCCGAAAATGGTTTGGAGATAGATTTTTTGACAGAATGATCATGAGCCAGGTTAACTAAAAACCAATAGCATTCCGAAAAAATGAATCAGGAAATTCAAAACATACGATCCATCAGCCAGTTGCATGAGGTATTTGGATTTGACAAGCCAACCCATCCGTTGATCAGCATCATCGATGTGTCAAAATGGGAAATTCCGGCAAGATTTGTAGGTGTAAAGTACACCTCTGAATTGTATTCCATTGCATTGAAAGATAAAAGCTGTGGGTTGCAGTATGGAAGAAACTCGTATGACTTTCATGAAGGGGTCTTGATTTTTACGGCTCCCAATCAGGTGCAGTCTGTAATGAAAGCGCAAGAGCTGAATGAGATTCAGGGATGGATGTTGTTCTTTCATTCCGATTTAATTCGAAACACTTCACTCGGACAAGTCATCGAGGACTACCGGTTCTTTTCCTACGATGTGCATGAGGCCTTGCATTTATCAGATGCAGAACAAAAAACAATTACGGATTGTATGAGCCTGATTCAACGGGAAATTTTGGAACGTATCGACAATCATAGCCAAACGGTTATCTGTTCCTCTTTGGAGTTGTTGTTAAATTTATCAAAACGGTACTACGAACGGCAGTTCAACACCCGTTCCGCACAAAATTCGGATGTGATCAGCCAATTTCATTCCCTATTGAACAGCTATTACAAAGGGGGAAAGTTTACCGAAATGGGCATACCCACAATCGAGTATTTTTCAGATAAAATTCATCTTTCGGGTAATTATTTGAGTGATCTTTTGAAAAAAGAAACCGGATACAGTGCCAAAGATCAAATCAATAATTTTATCATCGAAAAAGCGAAAACATTATTGTTGAGTGAGACCGAACCCGTTAGTGGAATTGCCTATAGCCTAGGATTCAACTATCCCCATTACTTTAGTCGCTTATTCAAAAGCAAAACCGGAATGACACCACAAGAGTATAGAAAGTTGAATTGAGATGTGCATTTGAGCAGATGGGACTATACTGAATAAAAATTGTGTTTTTAGTTTCTTCCTCTAGTGCCTGCATGCGACCTATCAGGCCAATATCAATTGGCTCTTTACGGGAGAGGGAGAGCCGGTGGTGAAGTGAGGTTCGACAGGATTGATGGTAATGATTCACTGATCTGCTATGATACTGGTCATTGCAAATTATGTACTCGTAGTAATCCAGTTATATTCATTGGTGGTCATGGTTTTTAACCATTGAAGTACCCGCTGTAGGGGCGAACCGGAGCCTGCCACGTAATGGCGTGGTGTTCACCCTACAGCGCCAAGCGATTGGATTGGGTTTGGGAAACATGTTGAGCAGGTCGGAAGGCTGATGTACATTGGTATTGTTTTTGTCAATGCTTCCCCGATCTGGCTGGAAATACAAATCCAAGGCTAGGATGATTTCGTCGTGGTGCCATTTGGGGTTTTTCATGGGGAGGATACATCATTCTTTATCTATTCACCTACTGTAGAATACCATTCTTTTGGAATTAATCTGTCTTCATTATGCCAATCTGCAACTAAATTGATTTCGGAGATATCTCCCCAAACATCTTTTCCAGCATGCTCTAAAACAATTATTTGCATCTTACCTTCTGCCTTTCTGATTACCTCCGCTAAAGTCAAAAATATCTTCCTTACAGCCGCTAAATCAGCATCATTTAACTCCTGTTTTTGCTCTTGGCCCTGAATATGTTGTGGAAAATACACTTGACTAGGTTGATCATATACAATAAATGAAGGAATTGGACTGCTTTCTAATTCAAGAAAGAATTGATGTAAGCCTAACGTAACCGCGATATGGTAGGATAAATGATTAGAACCGCTACCTAGTTCCCACAAATAATCTTCCCTATTTGTTCCTATCACTTTAATTGTAAGGTCATCTATTAGAAGTGATATAGGATCATTAGGTCTTTGAACATCTAAGCCTGGTAATAATTTCCCTGAATTCAAGTTAATCTTTGTTAACGCACGCCTTTTTCTCTGCTCAATATTCCCTACCGAAATTTCTATTTCTAAATCAGAAATATTCTTTCTCAATTCAGAAAGCTCTTTTTGCAATTCACTATCAACACCTATATCTTTTACCGTTGTCAAAGATTGCTCAAGTGCACCTATGAACCGTGCGATACTTAAGGAATCATATTGTTTCTTCCTTGCATCCTCTGAATTTCTCTCCAAGGCATCTCTTCTACTCCTAACACCTTTTAATCGGTCTGTCAACTTTGAAATATCGTTTCTTATTCGTTCAAATTCCCGATCAAATGCAGCGGGCATAGAAGAGAAATCTTTAGTTACTGCCTCTATATTTTTCAAGGATTCATGAAGACTATGAATGTGTGTTATTTCACGATTCATTTCATTGCCACATATAGGGCAATTATTATCACTGTGATCTTTCTGAAAAAGCCACTCGGATATTTTTAGTCTATCTCTTTGCACATGTAAGGCACCTCTATATTGAATAGTACTTGCCTGTAATTCAGACATTTCTAGAGAACGCTTTCTCGCAGCCGAAAGCTCAAGAGATATATCTGACTCTTCTTTCTGAAGTTTTATTACCTCTTCTATAATACCTCTTATCGATTCTTCAGTAATTTTAATCTCAATTGTCGACTGATTTACAATACCTCTTAATATATCCAGTAATTCTTCACGTAGCATCCCCTCTGTTGGTTTCTGAATTAATCCATATTCTTTTGCCTGAGAAACTTTAGAGTTTATTTCTGCAAGCCATCTTTCTGAAACCTGATTTATTGCATTAAATTCGTTTTCTTTTCTCTTTAATGTTTTTTGTAATTGTGAAAGCTCATGTTGTTTAGCTAACAACTGGGGAGAAACAGCATTAATTACATAAGGAAATATAGAGCGTAGTTTTTCTCTATGCTCATATGTATCTGCTTTAAAAAAGAAAACATCTGGATTTGCGACAATGTTCTGAGGCTGAAATGTAAAAGCCGCAAAATCTCTGAAACTAGGTCTGCCCTTAAAACCACTATTAGTCTGGTCTATATCAAAATCCAGCATTGTTAGACCTGCCAATTCATCTAACATAGATTTCACTGAATCTACATTAGTATTTTTAGATTCAATAATATCAGGAACGTTAATAGTTTCTCCTTCCAAGACAAACATATCTCCAGTTCCTTTTTGATCTCCGGGATCACGTCTGGCTAATAATTTTAAACCGCTGGGTGTCTCTATGATTACCCCAAACCAGCTACTCGCTTCTCTTACAATATCTACTGGTATTGCACATTTACCGGCACCCAAACAGTAATCAATTATGGGTATGCGCCCGACGAACTACATATTGTTAGTGAGGATAATTCGTTTATAGTTTTGTGGAAATAGATCGGTTAGATTTTTATGGTTGGTACAAGAGATATTTTCCAGAGTATACTTCAACCATACAA